>CBFHIW010000008.1:0-56106 GCA_965656065.1 Luminiphilus sp.
CCATTCTTTTTATACTGACGTGGCCGAGCTTGCCGAGGTCTCGGTGGAACACGGCAAGATCCGCGTGCACAAAGTGACCTGTGTGCTTGACTGCGGTCAGGCGGTGAACCCCGATATCGTGCGCTCACAAATCGAGGGTGGCGTGATCTACGGACTCACAGCCACACTCTATGGCGGGCTGAATCTAGAAAATGGTGCGATCAAGGAGAGCAACTTCCACGATTACCCCATGCTGCGCATGAATGAGTCACCCGAGATTGAGGTTGTGATCATCGACAGCGGCACCAAGCCCACGGGCGTCGGTGAGCCGGGTTTGCCCCCGATCGCGCCTGCGGTCGCCAACGCGGTGTATAAGGCTACAGGGCAGCGCCTGCGCTCATTGCCGCTGCAGTTGGCCTAAGCGCCTAGATCACAACGTGAGGTGGCAGGTGCCACCTCATGACTCCATCTATCTATTCGATGTTCCTTCCTATTCACTGAGCGTCACTCAGACTGCCTTTCAGGTACACGTCGCCGTGAAAAGCTGGCGAAACGGCGCCTAACCGATACACTCCTATGCACTCAACAGCGTTAGTGGAGCGAATTGATAATGGATGTAGCAGATCGTGTGGTGTTGATTACGGGTGCCAGTTCAGGCGTGGGTGCGGCATTGGCGACCCAACTTGCCGATATGGGCGCCCGGGTCGTGGTGAACTACAGCCGATCTGCCGACGCGGCGGAAGCGGTCGCCCAGCAGATCACGGGTGCTGGCGGACAGGCGCTGGCGGTACAGGCGGATGTCTCGGAGGAGGCCCACTGCAAACGACTCGTCGCGACCGCGGTGGAGCATTTTGGGCAGCTAGACGTGCTGGTGAACAACGCAGGCACCACGACCTTTGTGCCCCATGATCAACTCGACGCACTCACCGAAGATATCTGGCTACGCACACTGCGGGTCAATCTGATCGGCGCGTTCATGATGTCTCGCGAAGCGGCGCCGCATATCGAGGCAGCGGGAGGAGGCGAAATTGTCATGACTTCGAGCATTGCCAGCATGACCGCCAACGGTAGCTCGATTGCCTACTGTGCCTCCAAGGCCGGTATGAACAGCCTGACCCGCACACTCGCCAAAACACTGGGAAAGAAGAAGATTCGCGTGAATGCAGTGCTGCCCGGCCTCATTGATGGCGACTGGGCCTTCAACACCTGGGGCGGCGGAGATGCGGAGCAGTACGACGGCCTGAAAAAGATGTTCGCGGATCAGACCCCCTTAGGGCACGTGGTCACGCCCGAGGATGTCGCTGACACGATTTTGTCGCTGATTACGGGGTCAGACTATGTGACAGGTCAGTTGGTGACACTGGATTCGGGCTTTACCTTGTAGACCTCACCTGCAGCGAGCTGAAACTTTTGGTTCGCTCGCTGATGGGTAAGAACAATCCCACAGATCTCAGGCCGCGTTGGCCCCTGGAATGGCTGCCAGTAACGACCGCGTATAGTCCTGCTGCGGCGTTTCAAACACTTGGGCGGTAGACCCTTCTTCCACCAGCTTGCCGTGGTACATCACCGCAATACGGTCGGCAATTTGGCGAATCACTGCCAGATCGTGCGAGATAAACAGCATGGTCAGGCCGTACTCTTTGGTGAGATCGGCGAGCAGATCGAGAATCTGCGCTTGAATGGTCACGTCGAGCGCAGAGACCGGCTCGTCCGCCACAATAAACTCAGGGCGCGTTGCCAGTGCGCGACCAATGGCAATGCGCTGGCGCTGACCACCCGAGAACTCATGGGGATACTTGCGCACAAAGGCTCGGGCCAAACCCACGTTATCCATAAGCTCACGGATCGCCTGATCCAGATCGGCTTTGCGCACTAGACCATGCAATAGCAGAGGCTCGGCGAGCGTGTCGTACACGGTCATCCGCGGGTTTAAAGACGCATAAGGATCCTGAAAGATCATCTGCATGCGATGGCGGAACTGCTTGAGGGTGCGGCCCTCAAGCGCAGAGAGCTCAGTGCCCTCAAAGGTGATCTGTCCGCTGGTGATCGGCACGAGCCTCAGGATCGAACGCCCCAGCGTTGACTTGCCGCTGCCCGACTCGCCGACCAAGCCAAGCACCTCACCACGGTGAATCTCCAACGAGATATCGTCCACCGCCTTGACTGGATCCGCACCGCCGGTTGGTGTGAACCAGGTGCGCAGATGCTCGATGCGAATCAGCGGGTCCGGCGTCACCGTATCGGCCGCCTTTTGCCCGCTGGGGATCGCTGCCAACAGCTTCTGGGTATACGGATGCTGCGGATTATCGAAGATGGCCTTCGGTTGGCCGCTTTCAACGACTTTACCTTTCTCCATGACCACAATTTGATCGGCGATGTCTGATACCACGGCCAGATCATGGCTGATAAACAAGACGCCGATATCGCGTTTGGTCTGCAGCTCTGCAATGAGCTTGAGAATCTGCGCCTGAATCGTCACGTCCAAGGCGGTTGTCGGTTCATCGGCAATTAACAGCTTGGGCTCATTGATGAGCGCCATCGCGATCATCACTCTTTGGCGCATGCCGCCCGAGAATTCATGGGGGAAGGCGCTCATTGCCCCCTGCGGGTCGCGGATACCCACTTCATCAAGGAGCGCCATGGCCTGCTCGCGCGCCGGCCCTTTGGCTAGGCTCTTATGCAACGTGAGGGGCTCAATCAGCTGATCACCAATCTTCATGAACGGGTTCAGGCAGGTCATCGGGTCCTGAAAGATCATGGCGATGTCGCGCCCGCGACTCGCGCGGAGCTCAGCCTCAGACAGCGCCAGCAGGTCCTGCCCCTGAAAGAGCGCGGTGCCGCCATCTATCCGGCCCGGTGGGCTCGGCACCAACCCGAGCATGGCGTAGCAGGAGACAGATTTACCCGAGCCACTCTCGCCAATGATCGCGGTGATCTGGCGCTCCTCGACCGAGAAGCTCACGTTATCAACGGCTTTGTTAGTGCCGTTGCGGGTCACAAAGCTGACGGAGAGGTTGTCGACGTTTAGTAAGGGCACGGTTCAGTCCTTGGAGCCGCGCACGTCCAGCGCATCGCGCAGGCCGTCGCCGAGAAAGTTAAGCGAGAAGAGCGTGAGCGTCAGTGCGCAGCCGGGGAAGATCAATAGCCATGGATATTCCTCCATGGTTTCCGCGCCGTAGCTGATAAGTAGACCCCACGAGGTCGCTGGCGGCTGGATGCCCAGACCCAAAAAGCTCAAGAACGCTTCCAGCAGCATCACGCTCGGAATTGTCAGCGTGGTGTAGACAATGATCGGCCCCAGCGCGTTGGGTACCACGTGCTTGCGGATAACCGCTGCGGGGGAGAGGCCTACCGAGACCGCCGCCTCGACAAACTCTTGCTGCCTGAGTGATTGCACTTGCGAGCGCATGATGCGCGCCATGGTGAGCCATTCCACTGCACCAATGGCGAGGAACAAGAGCAGAATATTGCGCCCAAAGACCACCATCAGCAGCACGATAAAAATCATAAAGGGTAGAGCGTAGAGAATGTCGACCAGGCGCATCATCACCGCATCGACACGGCCACCCACATAACCCGCTACCGCACCCCAGGTCACACCAATTAAGAGCGCCACTGCAGTGGCGATAAATCCAACAGCAAGCGAGATGCGCCCGCCGTACATGATTTGCGTCAACACGTCGCGGCCAAAGATGTCGGTGCCCAGCCAGTGCGCCGCAGAGGGCGGCGAGGCACCGAGATCAAGGTTTTGGGCCTCGTAGCTGTAGGGCGCGATCCACGGCGTCAGCAGTGCCACCATGATCATGAATAGCAGCACGCTGCCGCCGAAGAGCGCGAGTTTGTTCTTGCGCAGTCGCAGCCAGGCGTCGTGCCAGAGCGAGGAGCCTTTCTCGGCATCCTCGAATACGGGGGCGACGGAATTCATGAGCCACCTCCCTGGAACTGGTGCCGGAGCCGGGGGTTCAGCCACGCCGCGATGATGTCACTCACTAGATTGAAGAACACGATCAAGGAGGAGAGGAACACTGTTGTGCCGAGGATCATGGTGTAGTCGCGATTAAACGCGGCCTGAACATAGAAACGACCCAGCCCTGGAATCTGGAAGATGGTCTCAACAACAAATGAACCTGCCAGCAATCCAGCGAAAGCCGGACCGAGGAAGGCAATCACCGGGATCAGGCCGCCGCGTAGGGCGTGCTGGGTGACCACTCGCCATTCGGGCAGGCCTTTGGCCCGCGCAGTACGGATGTAGTCCTGTGAGAGGATCTCGAGCATGCCCGCGCGACTCAAACGCGCAATATAGGCGGCGTAGGCAGAACCCAAGGTCACCGCGGGCAGAATTTTGTCGCCGGGAATATCGCCCCAACCCGTAATCGGCAGCCAGTCGAGCCAGATACCAAATACCAGTACCAATAGCGGCCCCAACAAGAAAGAGGGCATACAGATGCCGATCATGGCGAGGCTCATCGGCACATAGTCCTGTGCGGTGTTCGGCCTTAACGAGGCAAACACCCCCGCTGTCACGCCAATACACAGCGCGATGATCAGCGCATACAGGCCAAGCTCCGCCGTGACGGGCAGCCCGGCGAATAAAATTTCGTTCACGCTGCGGCCCGGGTATTTGAATGAGGGCCCCAGATCGCCCTGCGCGAGGTCGCCCAAATAGGCGAAGTACTGTTCGTGTAGCGGCAGGTCGAGCCGATACTGGGCTTCCAGCGCTTGCTTGACCTCGGGGATGACCACTTTCTCTTGATCAAAGGGACCGCCAGGGGCAGACCGCACCAGAAAGAAAGTCGCGGTGATGACCACAAAGATCACTGGTAGCGCCTGCAGGATGCGAATGAACATAAAGCGCAGCATCAGCGAAGCGCCTCCGGCAGGGTGCGCCCCGGCACCAGCTTCACATATTTGAGATTCAGGGAGTCCATCAGGTTGGAATGGAGCCCCTCAACACTGGGGTGAATCAGATGTTTGCTGGTGTAGGTGTAGATGGGGATGATCGGCATCTCTTCCATGAGCATGGTTTCTGCTTCCGTGAATAGGGCGTAGCGCTCTTCGCGTGTCTCAGCCTTGGGTGCCCGATACAGAATGAGGTCATCGTAGACAGGGTCGCTGTAGTAGGTGTTGTTATTGCCGCCGTCGGTGATGAACAAGTCGAGGAAGTTGTTGGCGTCTACGTAATCCCCGATCCATCCGCGGCGTGCGATCTGAAAATCGATCTGTGTGACCGAGTCGAGGTAGACCTTCCATTCCTGGTTGGTGATCGTGATATCGATACCCAGCTCGGACTTCCACATTTGCTGAATGGCCACCGCAATTTTCCGGTGCCCCTCGTTGGTGTTGTAGAGAATCTCGAGCCCCGGCCATCCCTCGCCATTGGGGTAGCCGGCTTCGGCGAGTAGTGCACGCGCCTGCTCCGGGTCGTAGTCAAAGAGCTTGGGCGGGTAGTACCCCAGGGTATCCGGTGGTGTGATGGAGTAGGCTGGTACCGCGGTCTCCTGCAGCACAGTCCGCACCAGCTTCTCACGATCTACCGACAGCGCCAGCGCTTGGCGCACGCGCACGTCGTCAACCGGTGGACGCTTGGTATTGATCAGGTAGTAATACGTCCCGAGGTAGGGCGCTTGCACGTAGGGCGTGTCGGGCATGTCGCGGTAAAGTGGGATCTTGTCGAGCGGGACGACCTGTGTGTAATGCAACTGCTCAACGCGGAACATGCGCTCTTCACTCACCACATTTTCCATGGGGTAGAAGACCACGGCGTTCAGCGACACTTTGTCACGGTCCCAGTAGTGCTCGCTTTTTTCCACAATGATACGGCGATTCAGCGACCACTCGGTCAGCGTGAATGCGCCGTTACTGACGATGTTGCCGACCCGGGTCCAGGGTGTGTAGCGGTCGGTCATCTCGCCGAACTGCATGAGCGTTTCGGGGTGCACCGCGAAGGTGCTGTAGTGATCCATGAGCTGCACAAAATAGGGTGTCGGCGCGTTCAGGGTCACTTCGAGTGTGGTGTCATCGAGGGCCTTCACGCCGACTTCATTAAAGTCGGTGATCTCGCCCTTGAGATATGCCTCGGCGTTGACCACCGGAAAGAGCATGTACGAGTACTCGTTACCCGTCATCGGGTGCAGCGCGCGGTTCCAGCTCCACACATAATCACTGGCTGTAACCTGCTCACCGTTGGACCACTTGGCTTCGGGATTCAGGTAGAAAGTGATGACGCGACCTTCGTCGCTAAACTCCCAGCGCTCGGCGACGCCCGGCTCGGGTTCCAGCGTAATCGGGTTTTTGACCGCGAGGCCCTCGAACAGCGCGCGGATAATGTGGTTCTCGGGGACGCCGGTGACCACGTGGGGGTCAAGGCCTTGGGGCTCGGTGCCGTTGCCGTAGTGCAGCACACCGTCGCGGTTGCCGGTCACCACATTGCTCTCACCGCCGCCGCAGGCAGTGAGTAGCAGCAGGGCGCAGCATATAGCTGAGAAGCCGGAGGAGAATAAATGAGAGGTGTTAGGTTGCCGCGACACCATCGCGTGGCGTAGCGTCCTGGCCGCGCCTAAGAGGGGGTGTTTCAAAACTGACATCCTGCCCACAGAATGGCTCTATGCTACCGGAGTTTGGGGGCGGATGAGAGTGCGAATATTGCGCGCCATCCATGCCAATGAGAGGGCAGGCCTTTGCTAAACTCCGGCTGGGAGAGTCGCACTTCGGCGACTCACAGCACTTAGCCGTAACGGCCCGAATACGCCCATGACAGTCAGAACTCGCGTCGCACCCTCGCCAACCGGAGATCCCCATGTCGGGACCGCGTACATGGCGCTGTTCAATCGGTGTTTTGCCCACGCCCATGGTGGGCAGTTTGTGCTGCGCATTGAAGATACGGATCAGGCGCGGAGCACGAGTGAGGCTGAGGCCAAGATTTTTGAGTCATTACGCTGGCTGGGCCTCGATTGGGACGAGGGCCCCGATGTAGGAGGCCCGAAAGGCCCCTACCGGCAGAGTGAGCGGGCCGATATTTACAGTGGCTATGCCTGGGAGCTGGTTGAAAAAGGCCACGCTTTTGTATGTTACCGCACGCCCGAAGAGCTAAATGATCTCAGAGAAGCCCGCCGCGAGGCGGGCAAGTCGACTGCCTTAAAGCCCTCGGATCTGCTCTTGTCTGAAGATGAGCAGGCGGTGCGGAAAGCGGCAGGTGAGGCTTACGTGATACGCATGATGGTGCCCGAGGAAGAGGGCGTCTGTGCCATCGAGGACATGCTGCGCGGCACGATCGAGCTCGATTGGGGCATGGTGGATGCGCAGATCCTGCTGAAGTCAGACGGTCTGCCCACCTACCACCTCGCCAACGTGGTCGATGACCATCTGATGGAGATCACCCACGTGATTCGGGGCGAGGAGTGGATCAACTCGGCGCCTAAACATCAGCTGTTGTACGAGTATTTCAGCTGGGACATGCCGGTGCTGTGTCATTTGCCGCTGCTGCGCAACCCTGACAAATCGAAACTCAGCAAGCGCAAGAACCCCACCAGCATCCTCTACTACCAGCGCATGGGTTACCTGCCCGAGGCGGTCGTGAACTATTTGGGCCGTATGGGTTGGTCGATGCCCAATGAGGAAGAAAAGTTCACGCTGGAGGAGATGCAGGCCGCGTTTGATATCAGCCGGGTGTCACTCGGTGGGCCTGTGTTCGATGTCGAGAAGCTCAAGTGGCTGAACGGTTTGTGGATACGCGAATCACTGAGCGCCGACGAATTGGTCAGACGGCTCCGCGACTGGGCGCTGAACCGGGAGATGCTGGACAAGATCCTGCCCCACGCGCAGGGCCGGATTGAGGTGCTCTCTGATTTGATTCCCCAGGCGGCCTATCTCGTTTCGGGCGACGTGGCATTGGATGCCGATGCTTTTGGCGAGGAGGGCGAGGCGCGTGAGAGCATTGTGATGCAAATGCAGTTTGTGCTGTGGCGATTGGAGGCCCAGCAGGACTGGAGTCGCGATGCGCTGTTTGCTGCGCTAAAAGATTTGGCCGAGGCCATGGAGCTCAAGCCTAAAACGCTGTTCGCGCCCCTGTTTGTGGCGCTGTCAGGTGAGAAAGTCGCCTACTCAATACCCGACTCAATGGCGATCCTTGGGCCGGATATGACCCGGGCCCGCTTGAGAGCCGCCATTGAGGCTTCTGGTGGTGTCTCTAAGAAAGCCGCCAAGCGGCTCGAGAAGGCCTACGCCGAGCTCAATCTCTAAGGCGCTATTGCTCAGTTCTGATTGTCTTTATTGAGCAGGCACAGTCCTGCGAGCACAGCGAAGGTCGCCTCAAAGAGCAGCGCGTACCAGGTATAGCCCGTGAACTCCGAACTCATCGCCACATCGGCTGCGCCCTGCGCGGCTTGCACCGTGAGATCGAAGTTGCCAAAGGCCACGCTGCCGCGCGCTGCTGCCAGTCCACCTAGCACCATCATTAGTAGCCACAGTCCGGGGCGTAGGTAACCCTGCAGGATGCCCGACAGAAAAATGATGGAACCCAGGCACAGCTGCAGCCCGCCGTACATGGCTGCGAGCTCTGCCAAGCCATCTTGATGTGCGACCCATAGCCCCGCGTATTCGGCAGGCAGTTCCGGGTTGTACCAGCACATGGCGCCGTAAACGATAAACAGGGCGCCCGGAATGATGAGAACGGCTCTGGCAAACATGTTGATGGCCTCTTGTCGGTATTGGCGATTCACCGCGCGATTTTACTACCGATAGCGGGGTAGTGGTGCCGCCAGTGGCAAGCAATTGCCTAGCTATGGCCCCGAGACAAGCGGCGGTTTGAGGGCTACCGGATTCAAAATCTAGGCTCGCTTGACACGATTCGGTGGGATACGTACTGTTGCGCCCCTCGACGCTCGTCGAGACCTGATGTGGGGCTATAGCTCAGCTGGGAGAGCGCAACACTGGCAGTGTTGAGGTCGACGGTTCGATCCCGTCTAGCTCCACCACATTTTTTCGAGATCCGTCGTTAGACATCCAAGTTCTGGCGATGCTCTTCAAAAGAGTAATCTGGCGTAGGCCGTAATTGTTTTGGTGTCGTCGCCACGATCCGACTCCGTCAGGCTGTACTTCGCGCCGACGGCAAAGAATTTGGAGAAGAATTGATTAAATGCCAGCGTATACTGCGAACCTGCTGATGACCCCCAATAATGATCGAACTGCGCGGTCACGGAGGTCGCGTAGTTGAAGTGGTATTCGCCTTGAACGGATATTTGATCGTCTGGTCCCGCATCGGCATCGATATGCCGATACTTTGCCTCAAGCGTTAGCGCAGTTGCATCTAGGCGAACACTCACATTTTTGAGCTCTAGGCCATAAGTGTTGGCGCGCCGTTCTGTACCTGCGATTGACTCAGTCTTCATATCGCCGGCAGTAAAGAGTAGCCGAGAGCCCTCTGAAAAATATCGCCCGAAGGTCAGTTCGCGGGTGCTTTGATCGTAAAGGTCATCAATTTTTAATTTGCTGTAGGTGCCACCAAAAACCCAGTGCTCGGAGGTGGTGTACTGAACGTCAAGCACCTCCATTTCGCCATCCTTTTTGCCAAAGTAGGGGTACTCGCCTACCAAGTCGCCGATAGCAAAAGTGATACTTGAAGCCTCCTCTAAGTAAGCGGCTTGGGTGTGGGGCCGCAGTCCATGTGACACTTCTTGACTGTAAAGGGTGAAGGCTCCATAGATGCCGTCGATGTCGCTGGGGCCGGTATCAATATGAGTGCCGCCTGCCTCGAAAAAATAATTATGTGAATCGACAACGCCTTGAGCAGAAAGCTGGGCACTGGCAGTAATTAGCGCCAAACTAGATAAGGTGATGCGTCTCTTAATCATGTGAGCTCCACACTAGTTTGACGTGAGCTAAGGGGAAGGCTTGGCCTTTCCTCACCAGACAACATGCTCACAGGCTTTTGAGGTATTCGAGCAGCGCTCGGCGATCACTGGCTGATAAGCCCGTACCGTAAGTGTGTCCGGCATTACTGTTGCCATCGATCCGTGTGTCGAACAGCATGGTCCGCTCAGACGCCTTGTCCATAAAGCCAACTGAAGTTGCGTCAATTTCGCGCGAACCCACGTAAAAGGTCTTCGGCCGCTCCTCGGGCGGCCGCAGCATCGCTTGCAGCGATGGTACCGATCCATTGTGCAGGAAGGGGCCTGTTGCCCAGATGCCATTGAGCGGCCTGGCTCTATAGACTGCACTCTCCAATTGCTCTAGGCATGCGCGGTTCTCACCATGGCGGTCGAGCCCGTCAGCCACAAGTTGCGCATAGAGCGCCGCTTTTTTGTCGCTGCGTTTCTCCAGTGCTGCTGTGATTTCGGCCTCGCTTGCGCCCTTGGCCGCCATGCTCTCGATTACCTGCTGGTCCGTCTCTTTAGAACGTTTCAATCCATGTGGCGACAGCCCAAAGAGGTCTTTCATCGCCGAAATTGCGCCGTCGACGGCTTGGCTGCCGATTGTTTTCGCAATTGGGCCAGCGGTAGTACCCAAGTCATGCATCATGGTCGCCACCGTTACGTGAGCGAGCAGTTGATCGGCGTGGGTCCGCTCACAAAGGGGGATGCCCTGAATATAGTCGGTCTTTCGTCCATAGAGCGGTCCCGTTGCCACTTCCCGCGCCGAAAAGTCCAGCGTGGCGGCAGGGTCGGTTCCAACTTCATTCCAGGGAATTTTTTTGACCGGAATGCTGGCCAGATCACCATGTTTCCGGCTGTTGATGACAAGGTGGCAACTCGCACACTCCTTGTCATAAATTTGCGCTCCAGATTGCACGAGTGATAGGTCCAGTGGCGGGAGGATCTTCTTCTCTGCTAGGTCACTCCACTGCGGAGACGTAAGGGATTCCATGGTCTCTTCGAGAATAATCAGATGGTCCATTCTGACGGAGGATGCATAGCCAGGCGGTATGGTTGAAGAGATGATCGATACCTCGCCGAAAACGCCAAGGACCTGTCCCACATTTCTGCCCATCGCACCGGCACCGGCATTGGGGACCACTGCATTGTATTGAACGTAGTCCAGGTAGGGTGTGTCCCAGACAAACGGGTAACTGACAGGCGCATCTGATGGTCGCGCGTTGTCGGGTCTCTCGAGCATCATCGCCGTGACTTCGTTGAGGATGACATTCAACGCATCCACGCGGCCCGGGCCCGGCATGACATTTGCCTTGTTCCGGAAAGCCCAGTTTTCGCGATTCTGCAGCACGCCCCTCACTCTGGCCCGTAGCTCCACTCGTCTTTTGTCAGTGTCGTCATCGCCAAGCACCTTGGTCGCAAAGCGAGAGAACTTGTCATCATTGTCGTGGGTTGCTTTGATCGCTTGCTCTAGCGATGCCATGAAAGTCCAGAAGTCAAAATGTGCCGCGCCTCCGTCGATCAATATGGTCTGACCGCCGTAACTCACTTCTGAGACATGGCACGCGCCGCAGTTCATGCCTAATTTGGGCTCAACGCCGAGGATGCCGAGGTCTTTGGTCAATCCGACAGGCAGGGCATCAGGGTTACGTTTGCTTGATTTGGTGGTGGTAATCAGGCCGAAGGCCTTCATATTCTCGTTATCGCGGAACAGCGTTTCACTGTCAGCCTGCTCAAGAATCAGGAACCAATCGTAGGGCATAATGGGCGAGCCCTGAGGCTCGTGATAGAACCGATCTCTGGCTTCAGCGTCCCACCCCTGGTTGAGTGTTACCACGCCGTCACTGTAGTAGGCGTTGTCGAGGTATCGGTCTTCGCCATGGCTCATTGGAATGCTGAGTAGTGCACCTAGTGCGCAAGTCAGAAGACCATTATTGATTCTCTTGAGTCTCATCTCTCTGCTCCTATTGGTGTCGCTGTGTTTCATAACGTTTTCAGATATTCGATCAGTTCCAGGGCTTCTGACTCGTGACCACTCCAATCGAGGCGATGGGTCTTGCCGTTGACCTCAAGGTCGGTGTCGTGCCCGCTGTTGGATAGCGACGAGAACGCCGTGGTGTCAAAAACATAGCCCTTACCATCCTCGGATGCTGCCCAGACGTAACCCAAGTGCTTGGTATCGTAGTCCAAGCGGCCCTTAGTGAAGGTGGTGGGGCGTGTTGCCGGCATGAGCAGGTGGTGCATCGTGGGTACCGATCCGTTGTGAAGATAAGGTGCTGTCGACCACACACCTCGCAAAGCGGTGGCGTTATAGCCGCGTTGATCCTCAAGGGGACGCATGACTGCCTCATCCCGTCCCTCCAGTGCTACTCCGTCAAAAGTTTCGCAGGGTTTAACCATTTTTCCCTGCATTTCGATTTCTGTGGTGGGCGAGCAAAGCGCTGCGTACTGCTCGCGAGCACCCAGCATGAGGACGGTGTTGATCACACCGGCACGCCCCATCGAGGTGCCCATTTCATCGTAGACTTTGCCGTTGTGAGGTTGATGGCAGGCGGCACAGTGATTTTTGAAGTGCTCTTCGCCTTTTTTTGCCAACGATTCGTCAATATCAAATGGGTACGCCTTGGCGGGCAGATCGTCGAGCAGTTCAGCAGTGAATGCTGCTACCCGGAGATCTGTGTCGGTGAGACCCATGGTGAGTGATGCCGCGAGGTTGCGGTAGATCGGAATGGGGATATTGCCATTGTACTGGCCCCCGCCGTTAATCAGTTGTTTTTGAGTCTCATCCCACTGGGCCGTCCGCGTTGCTTGCTCCCAAATTGGCATGTAATCAGTTAGCCCTGGCGACGTAGGCAGCTCGAAGCTAGCGAGCAGGGATGCGCCCTCATTGACAAGTTGTTCATAGCCATGCGCTGCGCTGACGCCAGTGGCGTCTGCCATGCCCGGGAACCCCTCTAGCATTTGCTGTTGAAAGCCTGAATACGTTTTATCCAGATAGGCGGAAAATGCGGTGACGAAGCTCTCGGTGTAATGGATAAAATCATCGATGTGTTCTGAACCATTGGCCCTGAAGAGACGGATTTGATCAGCCTCATAGTCGGCGTCAAATTGAAGGCCGTTCCAGCTGAAGTCTTCGTAGAAGAAGGTGTCGGAGGTCTTTATTGCTTGATCGAGAGCAGAGAGAAACGCCACTCTGACCTGTTCAGCTTGCTTGGAGGCATCCTCTTCGCCTGCGTAAAGATGCTCGATGGTTTGGTGCAGTTTCAGAAAAAACAGGTTGATGTTGAATTCACTATTAATGCCGCCAATGATGGGTTCGAGCTGTCCGTTGCCAGTATCAACGCGCCCGATATGACAGGCCGCACAGGTAAATGATGTGTAGTCGATGTTGTCATTGCTGCCAGCGCGTGAAAGACCGCTAAAACCCACGCCGGTGGGCAGCATTTTGTTGTCAAAGCGGGCGTCGGCAAATAGCCCCACATTGGACAGAAAATCATCGCCGCCCTCCCACAGGTGCGGCGCGACCGTTGGGAGTAGTTTGAGGATGATTAATGGAATGCCGTCTACTTGGCTGAAGGGAAAGCGGGCGAACCAATCGAATGCCTCGGCTTTATCTTGGAGGAAAGCGGCTTTGGTCGCCTGCCGCTCGGCTTGCTCGGTAGCCCAGTCCGCCGGGGCGGATCGCACGATGGGTTCTCCTGTCGGTGCGTCTAGCGGCACGCCCGTGTGATCAAGCCCCACCTCACGCACCTCGTAAATAACAAAAACGCCTACAACGACAATAAGCGCGCCAATGCCAAGTAATACTTTACGAGCCGTCATTGCGCTTCTCCTGAGTTTGGGATTTGGGTGCTATTCATCTCATGCCTCAAATTGCTGATCGACTCGTATACGACGCGCCTGAGTCGATTCACCATGCCGAGCGGTTTGTGTGCGGGTAGGGCATGCCATGGGTTGTAAGATTGGTTCTCGCAGGCCGCGTTGTTGATCGGCGTATTAAATTGCTGAGCGGGAATGGTGATGGTGGCAATCGGATAGAAAGGTGCTTCCTCTTCTGGCCACTCGAGTATTGCATCCTCAACGCTCAGATCGCCTGTGCGGGGCTGCACCATAAAGGTCATGCAGGCATCCCCATTAGAGAGTGTCGACACCATGGCCTGTCGCAGGTAATTGTCTCCGGGGTTATCTGGTATCTGCTGATCGCTGGCCTCGCAGGGCTTGGCCGAATACTTTACCGCTTGCCTCTGGTCTTCTTCCCCTAACTGGTAGGGGACCACTGACCAATATCGGGTTGTCAATGGATTGGCGATCGTTTGTGACAGCATCTTGTAGGCGTTCCATGATCCACGCGGACCCAAGATGAAAGGTATCTTGAGTAAATCCCAGCCTGCACCCTCATCGACAATTTCGAAAAACTCAGCGTAGCCCTCGGCCTCGTTGATGAAAAAGTAGGGACTGCTAATCAAAATGAAGTCCTGGATGTCCGGTTGCTCCGGGATCGGGAATAATTTTTCGCCGGGTACGCCGAATAATTTGACGGCCATGCCCCGTGTATCCCCGGTGATGTCCTTGCCAGAGGCATTTGGTGATCCGTTGGAGTATCGGATCAGGGCCTCATATCGCGCCTTTGGCTGGAAAACGCCATGTTGCAGTGACTGGGGCAAGTCAGCGTGCACCTCAAATTCAGCGCTGACGCAGCCGTGAGCCTTAGGGTGGGCATCTCTTCTGGCGTCACCGTCTTTATAGACGGTCTGAATCTCTTTTCTGAGAGTGGCGATTAGCCTTGCAGCTGCGTCAATCTCACCTTCGCGGATTTCCTCACCTAGCACTGGATCGGGGATGGGATATGTTTGCTGGAGGTTCACCGAGTGACTCTGCCCTAAGGCGGCGCCATGGCTCAGTGCGAAGTAGCCTATCGCGATTCTGAAGCCAACCCAGTAAACAATCCTTGAGCTTCGCATCACTTTACTCCCCCGTAGCGTGAGTGTTTTGTTATACGGACCGTCGGAGCAAATGTCTAAAAAACATTTGTTTCATAAAGGCGAAGAAGGATCGTCGCTTACTTTGCTTGAGCTAGTGGCCCCGATGCGATGGCCCGCTCATTAAGTGGGAGGTTAAGGAGTGCGCCACGGCAGCCTTCGAACTCGTCTAGCTCCACCACATCTCAGTCGTAACCGCGACGATGGCTGTATAAAGTACTCCCCTTATTTATACTGAATGACCGCTGGCGTTTCCTTTGACCACACTGTCAGCGCTGCATAGCTGGCCACCTGAGAGTGCATCCTGATGACGCCGACAAGACACCCCAATTCCAGTTCGGATTTTGTCTACATCTGCAAATCACTCTGCCGTGCACTAGTTGCTTGTATTGGGGTCGCCGCTGCATTCCAGAGTTCCATCTCTGCATTGGCGGCTGATGCTGCTGCGGAGAAAGAACGAGACGCGCTGGTGTTGACGTTGGGCACATCACGCCCTGACCCCATCAACCTGCCCTCGATATCCAGGGTGAATTTACGGGACGCGCGGCTCGAGCCGGTACTGGCGCCGATAGACTATCCCTGGGCATTCGAATTTATCAATGAATCCGAAATCCTCCTCACTCGACACGCTGGGCAGCTGTTGCACATAGATCTGAAGTCCGGGATTTCACAAGTGATTGAGGGGCTCCCTGATATTGCCGTCGGTACAGGCCAAATGGGCTTGCTCGACGTTGCGCTTCACCCAGAGTTTGAATCCAACCAGCGCATTTATTTGTCCTACGCCAAACCTTATGAGGGGTCGAATCGTTACTCAGTATTAGAGGTCGTGACCGCGGTGCTCTCTGGTGGCCAGTTAGTTGATGTGAAGCCACTGCTCAATTACGACCGCTACAGCTGGGCACCATCGAATTTCGGCGGCGCTATCACCTTCGACGACGAGGGTTACCTCTATGTCACTGTGGGCGATCGTGGCGAGGAAACCGGAGCGACCAGGCGGGGAGATAGCCTCGAAGGCAAGGTGCTGCGCTTGACAGACCTCGGCGAGGTGCCAACTGATAACCCCTTTGTTGGTGTTGAGGGGCATGACCCCAGGATTTTTGCAGCGGGCCTCAGAAATGGACAGGGTCTCGCTTTTGATTCCCCCACTGGGATGTTGATCGAGGTTGAACACGGACCGCTGGGTGGAGACGAAGTCAACGTGATCGAGGCGGGTCACGACTATGGTTTTCCAACCGTGAGTTACGGCGGTTATTACGCGGATGCGCGACCCTTCGGCCAAGGGACGCATGCAGAAGGCACAGAGCAGCCGATATTCTACTTTTTACCCTCCATCGCGGCGTCTAAAGTGATGATCTATCGGGGGTCGATGTTCCCTGAGTGGAATGGCCACATTTTCGTCACGGCCCTTGCTGGCCAGCATGTCGCGAAATTAGATCTTGATGGGTCTGTGGTGCGCTCGAGTTACTCGATATTGCATGAAGTCGGCGGGCGTATCAGAGATATACAAGAAGCGCCTGACGGCTCTATCTACATCCTTTCCCAAACCCATGGATTAAAGCGTTTGTTCAGGCCGGAGCCACCGCCATTCTCGCGACCAAGGGTCGCTCCAGACAGCAGTATTCCGCCGCCCATACAACGAGAAGACCTCAGTAACGATCCGTTTCTCGTCAGGAATGCCGACTCAAGGTCGGGCCCTCACCCTGGTAAGGCGCTTTATATTTTGGCTTGCAGTGGTTGCCATGATCCGGAAGTTTCCGCGGCGCAAGACTTGGGCGATTTCGCAGCGTGGGAACCCATAATGAGACAGGCGCCAGCCGTAACTCGCGAGCACGTGATTTTCGGTTACGGCGATATGCCGCCCTGGGGCTTTTGCAATAGCTGTCCGATTCAAGATGTGTATAACGCCATCGGTTATATGTTTGAGGAAGCTCAACTCGGCCGCAAGGAGTAACCTTGGGGCCTATGCCTGCTCACGCCGGCACATTGCTCTCAAGTAATAAAGCGTCTATTTAGCCTCGCAAAACCTTTGCGCGCCTCATAGCTTGGGGCTCCCGCGGTGTTTGTTACGCGCGGTGCCGGCCATGCCATAAAAGACGGTGCCTCGTCCAAATGTCAGGGTGCGGTGTCGCGTTTCTCAAGCCAAGGCAAAAGCAACTCGTGCACATTAATGGTGGCGTTTAATCGCGTTGCGAGCATAAAAAGACCACCGATTTTGCGGTGTATATAGGCGACGTCGATGGGTGGCACCTGCCAGAAAGTGCTGTTGTCTCTCAGCGGCTCGATCCGCTGCATGAGCTGCTGCGGGATCGGCGAGCGCCCGAAGTCGTAGGGTTTGTTGACGGTTAGTGGCACCAAAGCGATGTCAGCTAGCTCCAGCAAGGTTTGTTGATAGGAGGAGTTCTCCGGCCCTAGTTGGTAGCCAATCGACTCAGCGGCTTTGATCATCGCCGGCCTGTCTCCGGCGACGGCTCCCGCCAATAAATCACGGTAGCCCCGCACCAGCGCCGCCTTAAAACGCCGTGACGCGCCGAAATCGAGCAGGACGATCTGTCCCGTATCGGCGTTGTATTGGTAGTTGGCGAAATTGGGGTCGGTCTGGACAAGACGTAAGTCAAAGAGCTCAATCATGAACAGCTCGAATAATAGAGCGGCGACGCGATTACGCTCCGAGGCGTCCGCGTGGGCCACATCCTCTATCGGTTGCCCGGGTACAAAGGTCATGCCCAAAATCCGCGAGGAGCTCAGGGACGGGATCACGCGTGGCAGCAAAAACCGCTCGTCGTCGCCCAGCGCGCGCACAAATGCGTTGAGGTAACGAGCCTCTTGCTCATAATCGGCTTCTTCGTGCAGTTGTGACTTTGCCTCAGCCAACAGCGGTGACATATCCATGTGCCTGGGCAGCAACCCCGATACGCGGAGCAATGAGGCGAGGTTGTCGACGTCAGAATCGATACTTTCCCTGACACCCGGATACTGAACTTTGAGCACAGCGGCACGCCCGTCGCGCGTCGATAATCGATGCACCTGGCCGATAGAGGCTGCCGCGAACGGCCGCGACTCAAAGCCCTTCAGCTTTTTTTCGAAGTTGGGTCCCAACCCATCTGCCAATACCTCCTGCAACTGCGCGTCGGGCATGGCGTAGCCTGCGTTACGCAGAGTCGCAAGGATGTCGGCCAGTTCTTGGGGCAGCAAGTCTCCCGTATCCATGGAGAGGATCTGTCCCAGTTTCATTGCGGCGCCGCGCATCTCCGCGAGCTGCTTTGTGAGTCTCATCGCATTCTTGGGCGTCAGCAGAAGGTCCTTTACCCGAGGGCGCTTACCTGTGGCCAACTGCGCGGCGCCGTGCGCGAGCATGTTGCCTGCCACGCCGCCGGCGAGTCTCGCGAACTTACCAAAGCGCTGCGCGCGACCTCTTGGCACCGCCCGCTGGTTGCCGCTCGTTGTCGAGCTGCGTGTTTTATCCACGTCCTGATTCATCGCTATTGACTGTTCATCCGCCGCTGTCTTCTGCTGCCGCGACCACGTCGAGATAGGGCGCCACAATGTCGTAGCCATTGAATTCCGCCTTGAGTACCGCAATGAACGTGAACACTCCGGTCAGTTTTCTCGCCACCATCGCGAAGTCGCCCGAAGGGATCGCAAACTCTCTATTGGTAAGTGACCGTGCGACTTGCTGACCGGTCCGATTGATGAGTTCTGAGTGTCCCCAGCAGTAGAGACCCTCTGCATTGAGATGTTCCGGTGGTAGCGCTTCCGGTGGCCGGAGGGGCTCGAGTAAGTTCCTGATGAATGCTTTGAACGTTGCCTTGGCGCTCTCGCCGGCATCGGGTTTGAGGCACCCCAGCGCGAACAGCGCACGTTCGAGGCGTGTTTCGTCGTTGATGAGCCCCGCCACGATGGTGTCGCAAAGCGCAGTGCGGACGGTCTCGTCCAATTTAAATACCGAGCCAAAGTCGAGTAGCGTGAGTTCACTTCCATCGTCATTGATCAGGTAGTTGCCGAAGTTGGGGTCGGTTTGCACCAAACCCAGATCGAATACCTCGGCAAAAAAGAGCTGAAGCATGGCCTTACCCAGCTCATTGCGCGCTGATTGAGGCAATGCCGCAACCTCGGGTGAGGCAGCGCGATGCCCCTCAACATACTCCATCGTCAGCACGTTGTTGCTGCAGAGTTCCGGCCAGAAATGCGGCACGCGGAGCGTCACAGGGGATTTTTGGAGCGCCTCGTGCTGTGACAAACCCTCAGCCATTACCTGTGCCATTCGGAGTTCTCTTGGATAGTCGACTTCGGCCAATAACTGCGCGTGAAGGGTGGCGAGCCAGCTATCGAAGTCCCGGCTGCCCGGTATCAATCTCGCCAGCCGCAACATTTTGACAACGGTATTAAAGTCCTCGTCGAGCAGCGCGACGAGGTCTGGGTACTGACCCTTTACTACGATCTGCTCACCGGTCGAGATAATGCGAGCTCGGTGGACTTGTGCCAGTGATGCGGCTGCCAATGCTTCAGGTTCTATTTCGACCCCTGAATAGTGCGCGCCCAAACCAGAGCGAAAGACGGATTGCATCTCCGACCACGCCACGGGCTCGGTTTGAGCTTCCAGTTCGTGTAGCGCTCCCGTAAGTGGTGCAGGCAAGAAGTGCTCGCCCAGGAGTGCGAGGAGTTGACCAATTTTGACGTAGGAGCCCTTGAGCTCTCCCAACTGGCGGGCGAAGCGGCGGGCCTCACGATTTAGCAGGGCATCGTCATCGGGTGTGTCGCCGCGCAACTTTTTTAACGCACCGTCGACTGCAAAGGCACCGCCCGCGCGTGCACCGGCGAGCGACAAAACCAAGCCGCGGGCCAGGCCGCCCCGTCGTATCGATTTACTTTTTGGCATGAACTCGTTACGCGTCGCCGTACCTTATAGACTCATAGGCTTCTGAATCCGCCGCGTTTAACCTGAACGCAAGTCAGTCAGGTTGTGATCTAAGCTTCCGGTGATCAACGCTCTTGCCTCTGTGACAGCCGCATCAAGTTTGATAGCGTGTTAACGCAGGGTCGCCCCCCTTGGTGCGCTCTGAAGAATAAACCATGCCCAAGTTTCTTTTTGTAAAGGAGCTGGTACCACAGGAACGTTTGCTATGCGCCATGATCCCAAGCTGCTCATTGTCGTCTTATCAGTGATCACCGTGGTCGGGTCATGGTCTGCCCCCAGTGGTGCGGCCGACCGCTTCGCAACGCTCGCACTGGCGTGTGTGCATCAGGAATACCCCAATCATATTTCCCACAGCATGCAGAGTGACGCCGATGTGGCGCCGCCGCGGGCACTCACGCCCGCTTTTTACGGGTGTCTGGATTGGCACAGCTCGGTGCATGGGCATTGGCTGTTAGCGAGATTGGCCAGACAGTATCCCGAAAGCCAGTACGCACAGCCCGCGCGCGAGGCACTCGCGCGAAGTTTGACGCGAGAGCACTTGATGGGCGAGGCCGCCTACGTGTCAGCAAAGGGGCGCAGGTCATTCGAGCGACCCTATGGCATAGCGTGGTTGTTGCAGTTGGCTGCGGAGCTTGAGGAGTGGGAAGACCCGCAGGCGGCAGAGTGGCGGGAGAACATCCGTCCATTAGAGGCCGCGCTAGCTGCGCGTCTGACGGACTGGTTACCGAATCTCACCTACCCCGTGCGCAGCGGCACTCATTCGCAAACGGCCTTTGCGTTGGGGTTAGCGCTAGATTGGGCGCGCATCACTGGTGATGAGGTTTTTGAATCATTGGTTGTCGAGCGGGCGACCGGTCTGTATGGCAAGGATCGGGGCTGTCCGATTCATTACGAGCCCTCGGGCGCAGACTTTTTGTCGCCATGCCTGGGCGAGGCCGACTTGATGCGTCGGGTCATGACCCCCGCTGTATTCGCTGACTGGTTGTCGCAGTTTTTAGACATTCCGGAGAAGGGCGAATGGCTGGTCCCCGCTTTTGTCAGCGATCGCTCTGACCCGCACATTGTGCACCTCGACGGCGTGAACCTCAGCCGCGCCTGGATGCTCGAGGGTATTGCGTCGGCGCTACCACCCGGTGATCCCCGGCAAAGGGTCATATCGATGTCCGCCAGCGCACACAGGGAGGCAGGACTTGAGGGGGTGAGCGCCGAGCACTATGCGGGGAGTCACTGGTTGGGCAGCTTTGCAACTTATCTCGTCACCAAGAGGGGGTCGGGGAAATAATAAACAGTTGTCGGAAAGGTTAGGGCTGGGAATGAGGGGGGCTGTTGCTCCGGGCTATGTCGTTGTTGCATAGGGCAACTATTGTCCCGTTCGCATGCCCCGTCCTTCAGCGCTATGCTTTAGCTATTGAGCGTGTCGACACACCCGAGAGCACGCCAGCTTGAATTCACGGAGGTAGGGTAATGCTACGGATCAATCTCACGGCGATATGCCTCTGTCTGGGCGCCATACTGGGTGGTTGCGCGCAGGATCCAGGATCCAGTTGGGCCAGCGGATAGAGTTTTTCTCAACGGTCATATCTACACGGTAGAGCCTTCTCAGCCATGGGTGGACGCGCTAGCGATCCGCAGTGGGCTGATCGTCTATGCAGGCGACAGAGCAGGCCTTGATAGCTGGATCGGCGAGAGGACTGTCGTCACGGACCTCTCAGGCCAAATGATGCTGCCCGGTTTTCATGATTCTCACGCACATGTACTCATCGGCATAGCGACCGACACCGAGTGTGATCTGTCTTTGTTGGAAAGTATCGAGCTCGTCACTGAAAAGCTGATTGAGTGCCAAGCACTGGAAGGCTTCGGCGATGATCAATGGGTGATCGGGTCGGGTTGGTTGGGTCACTTATGGCCAAAGTCGGAGCCTGACAAAGCGCTTTTAGATGAATTGTTCCCGGATCGCCCGGTTTACCTATCATCCAGTTTCGGACACTCAGCGTGGGTGAATAGTCGCGCGATTGAGTTGGTCGGTATTACCGCAGAGACCGAGCCGGGACCTGACGGCGTCGTGGTGCTTGATCCAGTGACTGGAGAGCCCACTGGGGCATTACATGACGCGGCAATGTTACTGGTGAAGGATCGTTTGCCCAAGAGGACCATGGCGCATCGTTTGGACAGTATTCGCGCGTCGCTGCGCATGGTGCACTCCCTTGGCGTAACCGCCGTTATCGAGCCCGGCTTGGATGCTGACTTGATAGAGCCGCTGGTCACTTTATCTGATCAGGGAGAGCTCAAAGTGCGAGCGCTGGCGTCCCTCTCTACTATCAACTGGCAACCAGGCGTATTCGACGATGAGATCTATGAGTTTTTATCGTCGCGTGAACAATGGCGCAGGCCAGATCTCAACGTGGATTCCGTCAAAATCTACATGGACGGTGTGATTGAATCGTTTACGGGTGCGCTACTCGAACCTTATGAGGGCGACGAACATGGGGTGGGTCCGCGGTTCTATTCTCAAGAACAGGTCAATCAATACTTTACCGAGTTTGATGCCATGGGCCTGCAGATTCATGTACACGCGATCGGGGATGCAGGTGTTCGGATCGCATTAAATGGCTATGAGGCAGCTAGGGCGGCCAACGGTGAAACTGGCAACCGACATCATATGACGCACCTGCAGTTAATCAGCGACGAGGATCTTCCTCGTTTCGGTGAGTACAACGTTGGCGCAACTTTTCAGCCGCTGTGGGCGTACTACGACCAAAACGCGATCAAGCTAGATATTCCTGCAATCGGTGAGCAGCGAACAGCTGAGATGTACCGTATCGGTTCCGTGCATCGTGCCGGGGGCAGGATCAACGGATCCAGCGACTATTTTGTGACGGACATGAATCCATTGCTTGCGATCGAAGTGGGAATTACCCGGCAAGACCCTTGGACGAACGCTGGGGCCCCCCTCAATCCGGATGAGGCGGTCGATCTGGACACAATGATTCGGGCTTACACGATTAACGGTGCGTATACGATGGGACTCGATGATGTTCAGGGTTCAATCAGAGTGGGTAAGCGGGCGGACCTCGTTATCCTCAGCCGAAACCTGTTTGATCTGCCTCCTCATTCGATCTCTGACACTTATGTGACCGAGACTGTATTTGCCGGTGAGACGGTTTATCAGTCAGCCGATTGAGTGGTGCTTGAGCGTGATGTCTGTCGGGGAGCCCGCAAGGGCTCGCGCGGTATTGGTGCCACCCGCAGCATAGACGACGCGCGTGCCGAGTAAGGAGCATTGTTGATATCAGCGCAGCGAGCGCCGCCGCTGCCTGCCGGTAACTTCCCCCTCTAAACCAGCGAGTGATTGATCTTACGATAGCGCGGCAGCTACGAGGGGCAACTGATCATTGCCAAAATACAGTGCATCATCGATGAACATCGTCGGAGAGCCATAGGCGCCGCGGTCAATCGCTTCTTCTGTATTCGAGCGTAATTGATCTTTGATGGGTTGTTCCGCAGCGCCGCTGATCAATGAAGCAGCATCGAGACCGCACTCATCTGCGATGGCTCGGATGACATCGGGCTCATCAATGTTTTCACCCCGGGCGAAGTAGGCATCAAAAGTGGCTTTTGAGAACTGCTGCAGCGCCGGTTGGTCCTGCTCCAGTACACAGCATGCGCGCATCGCCAACACCGACTTCACCGGATGATGTGTTGTGGGGAATACAAGCGGCAGGCCAGCAAGCCTTGCCCACTCGTGCAGCCAGCGATAGTTGTGCACGATCTTTGGGTCCATAGGCTCGGCCCGCGCTTGGTAGACGCTCGGGTTCACCGCATTGAATACGCCGCCGACGAGGAAAGGTCGCCACGTCACCTCGGCGCCGGTCTCAGTGAGGATCGGCTGGATATTGTTGAAGGCGAGATACGTCCAGGGCGACGAGAGGTCATAGAAAAATTCGACATGGGCCACGGTTCGGCTCCCAGTGGATGAAATAGTGGGTCAAACCCCGATGCTGTCCTGTCGGTCCCCGACTTGCAAGCGTCCGCCCTTGTCGCTCAGGCCTGCCAGCCAGATCGATGAGAAAGTGGGCCGAGGTGGTAGGCCAGGGCAATGGACAGCGGGGTAGGAGGAAAGGCGCTGGAGTAACAGGGTTTGTGAGGCTTGAATGCCCTGGAGCGGCGCTAGGGGGCTGATTAGCCCGCTGATTCTCGGGGGGATTCCGTGTACTCGGCCATAAGCGGCTTAACCGGGCCCTGATCAACGAAAACTGCTGAGCTGAGCAGTAAGACAGAGGCGATGGTCCACAAGATATTTGATTTCAGATCCACCGCGACTTCCTGTCTGGCGTTATTGGCTTCCTTTCACGCGCGCACTTTATGTCTCAGCGTACTGGGGCTCAAGATTGAACAATGCCAACCCTGAGTGTCGGTTCTTGGGTGCTCCGGTATAGGCCCATGGGGTTTTGGGGAAATCTTCCACCTCTAAAGCGTGGGAGTGTGGCGACGCAGCAATTGCTCGGCGACAACCTCTGCGCTGCCAACCTGACAAAGCTCCATGTTGCAGTGAAAAGCTCACACTGTATGGTTAAACTGATGCTTTAAGAGTGTTAATAAAACGTCGCTATAAGCTATAAACAATTGATAAATATGATTATGAAACGTTTTTTCGAATTTTTACTTGACAGTTATCGATAGAATATGGCTCAGATTTGTATCCGCCATGGTTGCCGCAAACAAGCGCTACGCAAGTTCTGCAGCGTTGCCTGCCGCGTGGCACATCACAACAGCCGTCGGCCGCCAGCCAGCAAGGTGAGAATCACCTGCCTGGGCTGTGGGAAGGTATTTCAGGGCCGACCGGATCAAAAAACGTGTGGGGCAACCTGCCGATCACGGCTATTCCGTGCTCAAAAACAGCAGGAAGCCGGCAAGCAGAGCGCAGGTGGCAGCGGCGCAGTGGAGTGGGGCGCGTTGACGCCGTTTTCGCCCGCGGAATTGCGGCAAACAATGCAAAAGCAGCAATTGGAGCCCGGGATTGAATATTCATGGCTGCCCGCCAACCCGAAAAAGGTGCGGGTAAGGCGGCCCAGGGCCCATACCGACCAAATGCGTCTGGATTTTGGGCTTAATGAGCCAGATTCAGAGGACCAGCACTGAGTTATTCAGCCCTCGCGCGGTAGCAGTGAGACGGCTGCCCGTCTGACTTATCAGCAAGCAGCACCTTGCAGTGCGTTTTGATCACGGCCGCCTAGAGGAACCAAGAGCCGCCATCGACCATGTGAGTCTGCCCCGTGACAAAGCGACTCGCGTCTGAGGCGAGATAGATGATGGTGCCAGTGAGGTCCTCGGTTTCGAGGTTACGCGGAATCAGTTGGTTAGACGCAATCACCGACTTTGCTTTTTCAAATTTTTCGCCAAAAAACTCCTCGGTGCCCTCAGTCATGACCGCAGAGGGCGCGACCGCATTCACGCGGATAAGGTCTGGCCCCAATTCGCGCGCCATGCCGCGGGTCATACCAATCACTGCTGCTTTGGATGCGACGTAATCCAGGCCGTACGGTAGGCCAAATACCGCGGCCAGCGAGGCGATGTTAATAATCGAGCCGCCGCCGCTCTCGCGCATGTGGGCCACCGCGGCGCGGCTGGTGAGCCAGGTGCCTTTGATATTGACCTGCATCACGCGATCCCACTGTGCTTCATCAAGGTGCTCAAAGCGTGCGCCTTTAAGGCCAGCGTAAAGGGCTGCATTATTGATCAGTACATCGATTCGGCCGAAGGCGTCCATGGCGAGTGACGCCATGGCTTCACAGCTCATGGCATCAGATACGTCGACGGTGGTGGAGACGGCCCGCCTGCCCGCTGATTCCACGGCTGCGACGGTGTCACTACAGTCATTGAGGTCGGCGGCGACGATGGCCGCACCCTCTGCGGCCAGCGCTTCGGCATAGGCTTTGCCCAAGCCACGCGCAGCGCCCGTGATCACCGCGACTTTGCCAGCTAGCTGCATTGTGCCCTCCTGCTCTCGCGCTCTAGGGATTGTTGCAAATATTGGTGGCTGGCAGTAGCGTTTCAGCGCCTACTGACAAAGATGAATCCGCCTATGACTTTTCCCATTGAGGCCGTGCGACAACAATTCCCCTCACTGGCAACAACAGACGATGGCCAGCGCCGCATCTATTTTGATAACGCGGCGGGTACGCAGGTGCCGAAGCACACTATCGACCGCATCGTCGATTTTTTTCATCGCTATAACAGCAATACCGGCGTGTTTAACCCGACCTCGGTAGAGGTCGATGCGCTGTTTGACGATGCCGTAGCCGCCATGGCCGACTTTTTGGGTACGCCGGACCCGGGTGAGGTACTGATCGGCGCCAATATGACGACGCTCACTTATCAGTTGTCGCGGAGCCTAGCGCATCAGTTTGAGCCCGGTGATGAAATCATCATCACGCGGATGGAGCACGAGGGGAACGTCTCGCCCTGGCTGCAAATGGCTGAAGACAATGGCTTGGTCGTAAAGTGGCTCGAATTTGACCGAGACACATGGCGCGTCGAGCCCGCGCTGCTCGAGGCCTTGCTGAGTGACCGCACGAAGTTATTGGCGCTCAACTATGCGAGTAATCTGACCGGTGGTGTGAACGACGTCCAAGCGCTGACCGCAATGGCGCAGGCCGCCGGTGCCATTGTGTATGTGGATGCGGTGCAATATGCCTCGCACCGATTGATCGATGTCAAAGATCTTGGTTGCGATTTTCTTGCGTGCTCCCCCTACAAGTTCTATGGGCCGCATTTAGGGGTGGTGTATGGCAAACGGGAGCGATTGGAGTCCCTCCGCGCCTACAAACTTCGCTGTGCCAGTAATGACCTGCCTTTTCGATTCAGTCTGGGCACCCCGGCCTTTGAGTTGATCGCGGGTCTGATGGGTACGCTGGAATACTTTCAGTGGCTGGCGTCCGAGACCGGCTGCAGCGGTGATCGCCGTGAGTTATTCGAAGGCGCGTACGCAGCGATGGGCGCACATGAGGACGCCTTGTCAGAACAACTGCTATCGGGTTTGGTGGCGATGCCGGAGCTGACCATGAAGGGCGCAAGCACGCTGACCCATCGCGTGGCAACCTTCTCCTTTACCCATGAGCGGCACCCCGCCAGTGCGATCGCGCGGCAGCTTTCAGACGCCGGTCTTTACTGCCACTGGGGCGATAACTACGCCTTTGAGGTGGCGAAAACACTGGATCTTGACCCCCAAGAAGGGGTGCTGCGGTTGGGGATAGGGCATTACAACACCGAAGGTGAGGTCACGGAGGCGCTGACGCTCATCGAGAGTGTGCTAGCAGCTTAATCAGTTTTCAAAAACGACGCGGCGCTCACTGTCGTCCTATCGTGAGCCGGAACGAAAGACGGCCGGTCATGAACCGCGGTGGGGTAAAGGGTCCAGAAACCCTCGGATCAAACGGGGTCTCTGGTGCGCGGCGCACATCGAGCTTGTTGACTCAGGATTGCGGTGCTCTGACAGGGTTACGTGCTCTCGAGCTCTGACCAGGTCGCTTCCACCCATTTGCGGATTTGTAGCCCCTCTTGCCAGCGATCCGACAGCTCACGCTGGTCGGCACCCGTGATCGCATAAGCAGGCGGTCCAAGCTCTACCAAAAAGTTGAGGGTGGCATCGTGAGCCTGCCGGGCATGCCATCCGGAGATGCCTTGCTGCCACCACTGCCGGTACTGGGCAACCCATTCCTGATGCTGGGGGAAATCAATCGCAATTTGGATTTGCTGATTGTTCGAGATCCGTCCCTGAAACGAGTCAGACCGCTCGAGGATCGTCGAGAAATAACCCTCGTCAGTCTCATTTAGCGGGATCTGTAGTTCGCGATCCACGACAAAGTGAGAGAGGTCGGCACACAGCCGCAGCTCAGGGACCTTCTCGAGCACTTCCAGCGTGAAGAAAAGGTCATTCAAAGTGCCGTTGCGGTGTGTCTCGAGCAGCAGTGGAAAGTCATACGCTTCGGCCATCGCCAGCCACGTCTCGACGACCGGTACCGCCTCTGTTGCGGTCAATGGCATCACGCCACCAATCACGTTGACCTGAGTGGCGTTCAGCTCCGCGGCCATATCCAACAACGGCCGCATTGCCTCCACGTCATGGGGAAAGGCATTGACCATGCATTTCAACCCCAATCGCTCGAAGGCGGGCTTCAGCGCCAGGCAATCCGGTATCTCGGATACATTCGGGTCGACACAAGCCCCCGCGTAACCCGCTTCGGCAATACGCTCCATGTGCACCTCGACCGGCTCTTCCGCCTGCCCGGGAATACGCCGCTCCATCGCCCAGAGCGATTGGTAAATATCGAGGGTGTGTGGCATCGATGGGGTGTTAGAAAGACGTCAGGAACGACGCGGCGTTACCGCCGGTGAGCTGCGCAGATTGGGCCGCACGCAAGAATTCCTTACCCGACGCGGGCTCAAGCCCGGGGGCGTCGTGGAAGATACGGTAGCGCCGGTAGCGCACGTACATCACCAATTGTGGCCACAGTCGAATCACCGTATCAGGGTCTTCTCCGAACAGTTCGCGGTGTAGCGCGGGCAACTCGAACCACGGGGTGGTGGGTTTGGCGTGATGGGCGTTGTGATACCCAAAATTGAGGATCAGCCAGTTCACCCACTCGTACCGCCAGGACAGAATCGGGCTAAACGTGTGTTCCTGTTCCCACTCAAGATCACCCTTGTGCTCAGACACCTCGTCCGTATAGAGATTGGTGCGGTAAGGGTAGTCGTGCTCTAGACCGTCAACGAAGCGCAGCACAATAATCATCAGCATGTAGGCGATGAGATAGCCGGCCAGTGCGAGGGGCGCATAGACCGCAAGCGCGGCGAGCAGGCTGAAGCGCACCAGAATCACCCCGACGTTGCGCGGGAGCTGGTTACGCCGCTGAGGGATAATGAAGGCGGTAAAGACCATGATGGTGTGCATCAAGATGCAGTGCGCCGGGATGAAACACCACTCCAGAAAAATCGTCACGCGATAAACAAGCGGATGCTTTTTGAAGAATCCCTCGTAATCAAACCACACCACGTCGTCGTTCTCGACGTGATGCCGGAAGTGCTTGGTGCGGATGTCTTCCACCGTGCCGTAACAGGACCCGCAGATCCATCCGAGCCAGCCCGCTAGTTGGTTGTTGTGCCGATTCACTGTGAAAACGGTGTTGTGGGCGCACTCGTGGATCATGTAGGCCGCAATGATCATGCCGTGGCCTAGCAACAAAACCCCGGGGATAAACCCCATCCAGCCGCCTGTGAACAGCAATGACCATCCCAGCGTGTAGGCCACGAAAGAATAAACGATAGCGCCGGTGTGCCAACGGCGGCCTTTCGGTGTTTTAAAAGTCCAGCTGATCATCGTGTGTCTGAGTTGAATTCGCTTTTTTTCCGCGCGCCAAAGTGTAGTGGTCGCCCTTTCGCCCCGCAACGTTCAAGCCGCCACATAATGTTCCGCATAGTCGCAGGAAAGATCTCGGTACCCAGATGGTTGGCCTCCGTTAGGCTCGCGTGTCTCGTGATGTGACCAGCTGAAAACACTCTTTATCAGATGTGTTTCTTGGTCCAAGAGGTGGTGCAGCTAATCTGACACCAACACCATAATGGCGACCGATTACCGCTGGCTCGCTTTTCTTCTATTGCGCAGTGAAAGTAGCGTTATAGCCAGAGCGATGAGTACCAGATGCCTCGCGGGCGCAGTCGGGATCGGTTCAGCTGGCGGCGCCGCAGTGACGGTGATTGTCACTTGCTCGGAGGGACAGTTACCGCTCAGGCCGCATATGCCATCGTCTACTTGGTAAACCATCGTGACAGTGCCTGGGTTCGCAGGCGCATAAAATGTGAAGCGACCGTCGGTAGCCAAATTGACACTGCCATCCGAGATCGACACGAGGCTGGCTGTGAGAAGCTGGCCGTCGGGGTCCGAATCGTTATTCAGCACACCCTCCGCAACGGATACTTGCAACGTGCTATTCACCTGGACGGAGTATGTGTTGGGGTTTGTTACCGGTACTTGGTTCTGCGCTGGTGCCTCGTTGATGGTCACCGTAGCCGGCCCTGCTTCGTCAATGCCGTCAGTTGCGTAGTAAGAAAACGTGTCAGACGTGTTGAAGCCTGCGCCAGGTATGTATACGAAGCTGCCGTCGGCGTTGAGCTGAAGCGAACCATTGGCGGGCGCGGATCCGATTCTGGTCACGGCGAGCGGATGGCCCTCTGGGTCAATATCGTTGCTTAGGACCCCATTGGTGGCGCCAACTGTCAGTGGTTGAGTGGCCACAGCAAAGTAACTGTCAGCGCCAAGCAAAGGCGCTGTATTGACGGCTTGCACGTCGAGTGTGACGGTGGTCACGTTGCCTTGCTCTTTTCCGTCCATGGGTCGATAAGTAAAGGAGTCGGTACCCGTGTAGCCCTGTTGGGGCTGATAGCTGAATGAGCCGTCTGAGTTCAATCCCAGTGCCCCGTTCGCAGGGTAGCTGGCAATGAGGGCGATCATTTGATCCCCGTCAATATCAAGGTCATTAGCGAGCACGCCGCCTGAGGTAAAGACGGACAGCGGTTTGTCCTGCTTGACCGTGTAGCTATCCGAGGCACCCAGTGGTGCACGGTTAACTCGGTTTATGTTAAGCGTGACGGTCACCTCGTTGCCCAGGCCGCTTTCTGATGGGGGCGTGCCGGGCACAGGCGCCCCGTCGAAGCTTCTATACGTAAAGCTATCCGTCACAGGGTTCAAGCCATTGTGCTGATAGGTAAAGCCGCCATCCAACAGCAGTTGCAGCGTGCCATGAGCGGGCCCGGAGGTTAGCTGGACATACAACGTATTCGCGTCGGCATCAGTGTCGTTAGCCAGCAGGCCCTTCGCCTTTTTGACAGTAAGCAATCCCCCTTGAGCTACCGAGTAAGCATCGGGTTGTGAGACGGGTGAGTCGTTTTCCGCGTGGACGTTGATAGTGACAGTGGCATTGTTGCTGAACAGTTTTCCGTCAGAAACCTTGTAAACAAACTGATCGGTCCCGTTGAAGTTGGCGTTCGGCTTGTATTGAAAATCACCATGCTTGCCATTTAGATGCAGAGCGCCCGAGGTCGGTCCAGAAACCAAACTGATAAAAAGCGTATTGTTATCTGTGTCGCTGTCATTGCTGAGTAAATTGCCCGGGCCTGCTGTGGAAGAAATATCCAGTAGGCCATCTTCGGCCACCGTGTAGAGGTCATCATTGGCAACGGGCGCATCGTTCACTGCCGTGATCTTAATTCGTACCGTGCCGTAGCCTATATTTGAGGTGCCATCGGTCAGTACATATTGAAAGCTATCGGTACCGTTGAAATTCGCGTCTGGCCGGTAGATAAAGCTGCCGTCAGGATCAAGTGTAGCCAGGCTGCCTTGACTCGGGAGTGCAGGATTCAAACCCTGAAAGACCCAAGCGACCTGCAGTTTATCTCCATCGGGATCAGAGTCGTTTGCCAGTAGACCCAACGATGCAGGCACCTTCAGGATCCCGTCTTCAGGGACAGAGTAACTGTCATCGTGAACCACAGGGTCGTCATTCGCTGCCCGGACAGTGATCGTTACGGTTTCGGGGGCTGAGCTGGCGGAGCCATCGCTGGCTCTGTAAGTGAAACTATCAGTGCCGTTGAAATTCAGGTTGGGTGTGTAGGTAAATTCACCAGAGCCATTGGTAGTTAGTGTCCCATTACTTGGGGCGGTATAACCGACAGCAGAGATCTGGTTGCCATCGGGGTCCCGGTCATTATTAAGAACACCGGCCGTGGACAAAAGCTTCACAGACAGCGTGGTGTCTTCCAGCGTTGAGTAGGCATCAGGCATCGTTATAGGAGGATCGTTAACCGGGTCTACCCTGATCGAGACAGTCGAAGCCGCGGCGGCACTGGACGTCCCGTCATTGGGCTTATAGGTAAAGGAGTCAGTGCCGTTGTAGTTCGCGGTGGGCGTGTAGGTAAAGGTACCGTTTTGATCCAGCACTAACGTTCCGTTGCTAACATCTGTCACCAACGTGGCGGTAAGATGATCGCCGTCGAGATCGACGTCATTATCAAGAATACTGGTCCCACTAAGCGTTAGGACAGCGTCCTCCGCAACATGATAGTGGTCATCCTGTCCCGTGGGGGCGTCATTAACCGCCGTGATGGTCACATTGACGGTGGCGGCTGGGGTGGAACTGCCGTCCTTATCCGTGACGGTATACTGAAAGCTGTCCGCACCGTTTTCATTGGCGTTTGGTGAATAGGTATAGGCGCCAGTGGCGGCATCGGTAAAAGTCGCTGTGCCCTTCGTTCCATTTGATGTGAACGCGAAAGTCAGAGCATCGCCGTTGACGTCAGAGCCCTTGGCGTAGCTGGAGACTGGAGTGTCCTCTGGCGTGGTGATAGGTGGCGCCGATGCCGCTGATTCAAAAGTCGGCCCTCCCGAAAGAATGCCATTCTTGCCGCCGATCGCATCGTTGATGGTCGTGCCCGAACCTTCGTCTAAAGGGTAGTAGTGCAGAAGACCCGTTGTGTTATCGAGATTTCGAAAGCGGTAGTCGTTAATCTGATCGCGCGTGCGAGCAACATTCCAGATTCTGACCTCGTCAAAGTTGGCGTTGAAGTGGTTATCAACGTAACCAAAAAACAGCTTGTTCGTGGTCACATAGTTACCGTTTGCGGGCGCAGATCGCGTGTAGATTTGTTTCCCGTTGCGGTAGTAATACATGGTGGTGCCATTTTTCACCCACGCGAGGTGCACCCATTCCCCTGCCGTTTGAAAGACGTTAGGGATGTTGACTTCAAAGCGGCCGCCACCCACTTGGTGAAGATCACAGTGCCACTTGTCGCCGTTTTGCCACATGCTCGGCCCACGGGTGTCAATGGTGCCCGGCTGGTGACCAAAAAAGCCCCTCCAGCCTGTGACGAGATCGATCGGTTTTACCCAGAATTCGATCGTGAAATCACCTGTTGGGCCGTTGTAATTATCGATGCGCGCGAAATCGTCAGTGCCGTCGAACTTGAGCGAGGTGCCGAAGCCTGCGACTGGCACGTTTTGGCTGTTTGCGGGCAGGCTGAGCGTCAAAAATACGGCACACAATAAGAGTTGTGAAAGGGAGGCGAAGAGACGCATGAGCGGAGTTGCCCTCGGAGGTAATTATCTCCCTCGAGATTCTACAGCCAAATGCCGTTTATGACGAAGCAGTGAGTTGACGGGCTGCTCGTTTCCTAAGTCGATATCTGCATCATCGTGCAGCCTTAATCTGGGCGGTAGTCGGGGACCCGTTGCCCCAGCACGCGAAGCCCGATGGTGGTCACGGTTGCGGCGCCCATCATGCCTGCCCACCAGGGCAGTCCAAAGCTGATGGGCAGAGTGCCAAAGCCTAGCGCGGCGGCCCCTGCGAGTAGTGCATAAGGCAGCTGAGTGCGCACGTGCTCAATGTGGTCACAGCCCGCTGAGAGAGATGACATGACGGTGGTATCCGAGATCGGCGAGCAGTGATCCCCCCACACCGCGCCCGTCAGCACCCCCGAGACCGAGGCATACAAAATGAAGTAGTCCTCGCTCGCGATCAGACCTTCCAGGTCCATGATTGCCCAGCAGAGCGGCAGCACGAGTGGCAGAAGAATGCCCATGGCGCCCCAGCTACTTCCTGTTGAGAAGGCAGTGAAAGCGGCCAACACAAAAATAACAGCGGGCAGGGCGGCGGCGGGCAGGCTGTCGCCAAGGCTGGCGATCAGAAAGTCTGCTGTGTGCAGCTCGCGGCTGATTTCCGACATCGACCAGGCGAGCACCAGAATAATCATGGCAATAAACGTAAATCGCGCGCCTGATACCCAGGCGTCGACGATCTCATCGAGGGACAGCAGACGCTGCGCTACGGTCATCAAAATCGCCGTGAGTGCGCCTGCTAGTGATGCCCACATCAGGGCCCGGTAAGAGTTCGCCGACCCGATGATGTCACTGATGGTGTCACCTTCACCGGTGATAAACAGGCCAGTCAGGATGCCAACGATCATGACGGCAACTGGCACCAGTGCGTTGGCCGCCCGGGGGGGCACGCCGTCCTTCATGGCGAGTGCGGCCTCGTCGTCCTGACCCACCTTGGATTTAACAGGTGGTGCCGTTACCCCGGTGGAGCGTGCGCGCCGCTCGGCGGCGAGCATTGGTCCAAATTCGCGACCGGTGGTGATGACCAAGACCACCAGCAAGATCGCCATAAAAGGATAAAAACTATACAGAATGGAGTTGAGAAAAATGCTGTACGGGCTCATCTCTAAGCCGTCTAAGTGAACGCTGGCATCGCCAATCAGACTCACCTGATAGCCGATCCAGGTTGTGACCAATGCAATGGTTGCAAGCGGCGCCGCCGTGGAGTCGACGATATACGCTAATTTCTCTCGGGAAATACGCAGCCGATCGGTGATCGAACGGCTGGTGTTACCGACCACCAAGGTATTGGAGTAGTCATCGAAAAAGATGAGCAGTCCCAGTGACCACACCGCCAGCTGGCCGCGTTTGGCGCTGTTGGCGCCGGTGATGATCCACTCGACGATACCGCGCATACCGCCATTGCGCGAAATGACGCCGACCATGCCGGCGATCATGAAGGTGAACAGCATGATGGTGGCGTGATCGTAATCCGCCACCGCATTGGCGACATAGACCTCAAAGCTAGCAAATAGCCCTGTAAATACGCCTTTGGCCGTCAGGCCCTCTAGCGCCCAAGCACCCAGCCATAAACCCAGCATCAAGGCGGGCAATACGCTGCGGATTAGGAGGGCCATGCCGATCGCGACCAGCGGCGGCAGTATCGAGACCCACGCTGGAATCACCGGGACCTCGGCTTGCGCCACAACTTCACCTGCGACTTCCAGGCTCACCACAGCGGCACCTGTGACGGTAGCGGTCACGTCACTGAATACCCATTCGCCGTCAGAGCGACTGGGGATAAACGGGAAATTATTGACGCGGAGTAAGGGCGTGGGCTGTGAAGTGGCAGTGGGGTCAGCGGCGGGCGAGGAGACGGTCAGGTCGTAGGCGATGCCTTCAAGAAAAACCTGTGGCAGCTGCATCTCAAAATCGGCTGCCGCGTTGACCGCTGATGGCAGCAGCAGTGTGCAACCGAGCAAGACACTGCTTACCCAAATGAAAAAGCCACGCGCCATTGTGTGCCCCAGATTTATTTTTCCCGATTATTACAGCAATCGGTCTGGATGTCCGGAGACCCCAAGAACCAAACACCCGAAGACCCAAAGCCCCAAAGCCCCAAAGCCCCAAAGCCCCAAAGCCCCAAAGCCCTGCAGCCCCGCAGCCCCTAGGGCCCCGTGAATAATCATTGCGAGCCGCCACTAGACAGCGCAGAGTGCGCTGACTTTATTGGTAGAGGTCAGGAGACTGCGTGATCGAGGTGTTGGGTTTGTTTCTCGCGGGGCTGATAGGCGGCATGGTCAACGCCATCGCCGGCGGCGGCAGCTTCATTACGTTCCCAGCGCTCATGGCGGCGGGTGTGCCTCCGATTGCTGCCAATGCCACCAACACTTTTGCCTCGAGCGCCGGCTACATCAGTGGCGCCGCAGGGTTTCGTCGAGAGCTATGGGCACATCGACGGCAGTTACCAAGAATTGCGGTCTCGGCGCTTGTGGGCGGTGGCCTCGGCGCGTGGCTGTTGCTCCAGACCCCGGAAAACTCCTTCAGTCGCGCGATTCCCTGGTTGTTGCTGTTGGCCACCGTGCTGTTGGTGTGGGGCGATCCTTTGCAGGCATCTTTGCGGCGCCGGTTTGAGGGCAGGGAATCCTTCTCGGTGCTGGGCGGTGTCTTGCTCGCACTATTGCTGCTTTTGGTTTGCATCTACGGCGGTTTTTTCAATGCCGGCTTGGGCATCATCCTGCTCGGCTACTTCACGCTGGCCGGTTATCCGGATATCCATCTGATGAACGGGTTGAAGCTCTTGGTTTCGGCGCTCGTCTCCATTTTGGCCATCGTGATGTTCGGCGTCGGTGATCTCATTGCCTGGAGAGAGGGCGCCATCGTGCTCGTCGGTACGTTGATCGGCGGGTATGCCGCCGCGAGCGCAGTGAGAGTGGTGAGTCAGCGGCTGGTCCGCCGAGCCATCATCGTGGTGGCCGCCGGGATGACCGCCTATTTCTTTATGGCGAGCTGACCCCGGTTGTCACTGACGCGGCGCGCGCCTGCCGTTCAAATGCAATCGCTGCGATGGCGCCAACCACCGAAAACCCAAGCAAGAGCATGAATAGGTGCTGAAAGCCCGCTAGTCCGGGGCTCTGGTCGATAAGAAAGCCTGCCACCGCGGCGATGTACACATCGGGCGTGTAGCCGATCACGGAGACCAGGCCCACAGCGGTACCGGTCACAGCGAGCGGTATTTGCCCTTCCTCCATTAAGCCGAAATAGAGCCCGCGCAGCCCAAAGATGGCGATACCGGTGACCAGCGTGTTGAGCAAAATCATTGAGAGTGCGCCCAGAGCGTTGCCCGTGAACGCAAACAGCGAGTGGCTGATGATGAGCAGTACAAAACACACCAGCGCCATCCGCGAGATACCAAAACGATCTCCCAAAAGGCCAAGTGCCAGCGCTGCAATAGGCCGGGTCCAGGCACCGGTTGCCACAATTTGTGCTGCGTCGATTTCATCGATGCCGCGGCCCCGCACGGCAAACAGCGCGTACTGATCAAACGCTTTGTAGCAGGTGTAGGCACAAACCAGCACGGTAGACTGCAGCCACACCACGCGTAGCTTGATCACCGCTTTGATCTGTCGGAAAAAGTCACCGGAGGTTGCACTTTGCGTGTCGCCGGCTCCGCCATCGAGGCCGCGCAGCGTGAACCACACCAGCACACCGACCCCCGCCGTGACCGCCGTATAGCCATAAATCACCTGACGCAGCACGGCACCTTTTTGCTCAACGGTTGCGGCGTCATAACCCAGTGGAAAAGCCACCGAAAAAGCAAAGACACCGAGTGATGCCAATACAGCGGCTAATAGACCCCGGCCGCCATCCAGCAGTCCGTATGCGAGGCCTTGTTCATCATCACCGCCCCAAGCCCGGGTCACCTTAATGAGTGCCGCCCAGAACAGCAGGATATTGGTTAGCCCGAAAAAGCTCCATACCAGCATCACGCCGGTGACGTCGGGGAAGGTCGCGAGGTAGATACCGCCCAGCGCGGTAGCCCAGAGAGAACCTGCCAACAGTTTGCGCGGCTCAAAACGATCCGCCAGCGGCCCACCAAAAAAGTAGGCGGCCATGGCGATGAACCCGTAGGCGCTCTGCGCCACGCCAAGCTCTGTGGCACTAAGCTCAAAAACTTCGAGAAAGGTCGGGCGAAAGAAGCGGGTAACGTGGTAGGGCAGTGTGAAGATCGCCTCGCCCGCAAAGATGAGCGAGACGATGATCAGTCCGCGCTGCCACTTGCTGCGTGCCATTCTCGAGGATGTGCCTCTTGCCACTCCAGGATTGACACCGCGCGCAGCCACTATTCCTGCAGACCTTCTTGCGCCAGCTCCTGACGCAGCCGCTTGCCCGAGGCGGCTCGCGCTTTCGCAAAGCGGGCGATACCGAGATAGGCCACGGGCGTGAGATACAGGGTAAAGATCGTGGCAAGACCCATGCCGCCAAAGACTACCCAGCCCACTGCAGAGCGGGCCTCTGAGCCCGGGCCCGAAGCCAGTATCAAGGGCAGGGCACCCAGCACCGTCGAGACCAGCGTCATGACAATGGGCCGCAGCCGGATGCGTGCCGCTTCTTCAATCGCCTCGCGCACCGCATAGCCCCGGTCCCGGAGCTGATCCGCAAACTCCACCAGGAGGATGCCGTTTTTGGCGATGAGGCCGATGAGCATTACCAGCCCCACCTGAGAGTAGATGTTCAGTGAGGTGCCCGTCAGAAAAAGGGCGCATATCGCCGCCGCCAATCCGAAGGGCACGATAGCCATAATCACCAACGCCGAGGTCACGCCTTCAAATTGGGCAACGAGTACAAGAAAGACGATCAGTAAGGCGAAGCCATAGGTGATTAGCGTCTCGCGATTGGTTTCCGCGAGTGCTGCCGCCTCGCCCCGGGTGATCAGGGTCACACTGTCGGGCAGTACTTCGTCAGCGAGTTCGAACAAATCATCGACCGCGGTTTGCATGGCAAAGCCCGGCTGGATTTCGACATCGATCTCAATCGCACGCCGCTGCTCGCGTCGGTCGAGCTGGCTTGCCACACCGCGCTCATCGAGACGCACAATGCTCGACAACGGCACCAGTGCACCCGATCGGGTGCGTACATACAGGTTCACCAAGTCGCTCGGGTCGCGAATTTTATCCGAGCCCGCTTCGAGAATAATCGGCACGGTCTGGTCGTCGGCGTTCAAATCGACAATGCGCGCGCCGTCCACCATCACGCGCAGGGTCTGCGCTACGTCTTCCAACGGAATGTTGAGGTCAGAGGCCCGCTCACGATCGATCTCCACCGAGAGCTGGGGCTGTGAGGGGTCATAGCCGATGCGGGGGCGACTTACGGAGTCCAGTCTCGACCGAATTTGCTCGGTGTATTCCCGGGCCGCGGCGTAGATCTCTTCATAGTCGGTGCCCAGTAGCGCTACACTCAGGCCGCCGCTCGATGCGCCCCTTAGATTCAACGAGTTCGCGCTGAAGATGCGCGTGGTCACACCCGGTAAATTGGCAAAAAGTGGTTTCAGGTCGGCGGCGATTTCCTGCTGGCTTCGCTCCCGCTCCCGCCAGTCGGCGAGCTTGGCGAGCATGAACACGTTGTTCGGGTCCCAGCGTCCCACCACGGTGAACAGGGCGATGATTTCGCCCCGCTCCAAAAGCGGGATGAGGATATTTTCCATGCGGTCTGCTTGCCGCTCGGTGTAATTCAGGCCCACACCGTCGGGGCCTTTGGCAAATAGGTAAATGGTGCCGCGGTCCTCTGCGGGCAACAGCTCCTGGTCAAGCAGGGTATACAGCCCCGCGGCGCCGGCTGCAGCCAGCACGCAAATCGCGGCCGTGCGGCGAGGTAGGTTGAGCACCGTGTTGAGGGACGCATGATAGACCTGCGCCAGTCGATTGCCCCAGTCGCTCACTCTGCGCTGCCGGGGCGCGGAGGCGGGCAGGCGCGCCATCACGGCGGGTACCAGGCTCAGGGCGACAAAAGAAGAGATCGCGACGGCCACCGCGAGTACCAGACCGAATTCCTGAAAAAGTCTGCCGGCGGTGCCTGGCAAGAAAGCGATGGGCACAAAAACGGCGATCAAGACCGCGGTAGTAGCGATCACTGCAAAAAACACTTTGTGTGTGCCGACCACGGCGGCGGCGCTGGGGCCGGTCCCCTCGGCGCGCTGACGTTGCACACTCTCCAGCACCACGATGGCGTCATCGACAATCAGCCCTGCTGCAAGCACCAGTGCCAAGAGCGTCAGGATATTGATCGAAAAGCCCAGCGCCCAACTGGCGGCCAACGTGCCCAAGAGAGAAATCGGTATGGCGATGGCCGGGATCAGCGTGAGGCGCATCGAGCCCGTAAACAGCCGGATCGTGCCAATCACCACCAGGATAGAAATCAGCAGCGTCGTGACGACTTCTCTGACCGAGCCCCGAATAAAAATCGAGTCGTCAGAACTGATGCGGAGGTCCACGCCTTCTATTCGGGTGTTGATGTCCGCTACCGCGGCACGGACTCCGTCGGCAATGCGCACGGTGTTGGAGCCCGCCTGCCGGATGACGCTCAGGCCCACGATGCGCTCGCCGTTCAACCGCACAAAGCTGGTGGCGTCCTCGGGGGAGAAGGCGACCTTGGCGACCTGCCCAATACGGATTTCATCGCGAATAATGAGTGACGCAATGTCCTCTTCGCTGGTGACCGCGGCATCAGCCCGCACCAGTAACTGCTGATCTCCCGCACGGAAGCTGCCCGCCGGCACGTCCAGCGGTGCGGCTTGCAGTACCGCGGCCACATCGGCCACCGTGAGTCCGTAACTGGTGAGACGCAGCGGGTCGAGGATGATCCGCAGCACGCGCTGACGAGAACCCAGCAGCGAGGCATCCGCCACACCGGGGAGCGACACAATGCGCGGCACGATGTCCTGCTCCACAAAGCGATTCAGCTCTTCATCGGTGTGGATGGATGAGCGCACCGCAATGCGCATGATTTCGCCGGCGCGCTCGTCGGCCTTGTAAACCGAGAGCTGCTCCAGTGCATCCGGCAGATCGCGCTCAATGCGGCTGATCGCCTCGCGCACGTCGGAAGCGGCTTGGTCGGTATCGATCTCCGGGCGGAATTCGATCCAGATGCGAGTGTTGTTCTCCTCGCTCGAGGAGTTGATGTTCAATACACCGGAGACACGAGCTGCCGCACCCTCTAAGAGCCGGGTGACTTCCGAGTCCATGGTTTCGGGGGAGGCACCGGGCAAGAAGGCGTTAACTGAGACAACAGGGCGGTCGACGTCGGGAAGTTCCCGCACCTCAATCGCCAATAGCGCGGCGATCCCGCCGATGGCAACCAAGAGATTGAGCACCAGTACCAGCCAGGGTCTGCGCACCCCCAGCTCAGGCAATCCCCTTTTGATCGGGATGTCAGAGTCAGCCATTGCCGGTGGGGTTCAGATCGTCGCCGAGCGGCTTCAATGCCACGCCCGCGCGAACCGATTGCACGCCTTCCATCACCACGGGTTCGCCCTCGGCTAATTCACCCTCAATCAGGATCTCGCCCGCGAGTCGTTTCACTAGGCGAACCTCGCGTTTGGCAGCGCGCCCGTCCTCGGCGACCCAAACATAGGCGCCATCTGCGCCCCATTGCACCGCCACCTCGGGGACTGACAAGAAGGCACCCCTAGAGGCACTGAGACTGATTTCAAAGGCCATACCGGGCCGGAAGTGATCCGCGGCGTTGTCGATCGCCGCGCGGGCAATGAACGCCCGGGAGTTGATATCGATGCGCGAATCCACTGCGACAATCTCCCCCGACACCGGCGCATCGGCGGCGTCCCACAGCCGCACCTCAACCGGCGTGCCCCGGGTCACGCGATCCACATATACCTCGGGGACCGAAAAGTTCACCAGTAACAGGCTGCGGTCATCGATGGTGGTGACCAGCGTGTTGGTATCGATGCGGTCTCCCACATCGATCTCGGTAATGCCCACGCGACCGGCGAAGGGTGCGGTGATACGGCGCCGGTCGAGATCGACGCGGGCCTGCTCCAGCGAAATGCGGGCGCTGTCTACGGCGGCCCTCGCGTCATCGAGCTGGCTCTCGGGGATATTAGCGTCCCTTGCATTCACGGCGGTATAACGTGCGACCAGCCGTTCGGCGTCGGCCAGCTTCACGGTAGCCAGCTCCACTGCCAGCGTTTCATCCCGGTCATCGAGTTGCAGGAGCACATCGCCTTCGGCAACCGCGGCGTCGGCACCGATCGCGACCGCGGTGACGCGGCCTGAGGTCTCGGCATAGACCGAGACGCTTTTGAGCGCCCGGGCGGTCCCCACCGAGGTCAGGGTTTCGCGCAGATCGGTCAACTGTGCAGGCACTGTCATCACGGGCACAGCAGCGGCCTGGCCGCCATAGCGCGCCCCAGCACCGCCGGTGCTGTCGCTGCAACCCAGCAGTATGGCCCCGAACAGCCCCGCCGCCAGCGCGAGCGGTTTATGTAATGTCAGCACTCGCTTCATGTGCGCCGTCACTGTCCCCTTGCATCACCAATGTCGTTGTCATGAGCGGGACAGCATTGGGTAGCCACGAATCAGGCGTTGCCTCACGACACTCACCACTGTGTTACCGGCTCAAGCTCAGGAGCACATTCTACTCCAGATTGGCCATTTCGGATGCGCAGAGAAGGCCTTAAATGACGCTTATGCTGTTGCACTACCGGTGGCGATTGGCCTGCACTGGGCATTGGGGTTGGGGATACGCTAACCTCCGGACTGCCAGTCAGAGAGAAGTAGCGCGCGTTATGAGCGATTCACCCCAAACGGCCCAGTCTGAGACCTTACCCTGCCGCGGCTGCACCGCGGATTGCCCCAACCGGGAAAAGTGCGAGGGCAAACCCTGGCGAATCCCCCGCGACGAGGATCGGGCACCCGCGTCGTGACGGGTTGCGGTTCGGGTTGGTGTCAGGGTTGCCGTAAATGAGCCGTTATCTTGTGATCGCCGGCCTTCTCGGTGCCACGGGTGTGGCAGCGGGTGCTTTTGGCGCGCATGCCTTGCAGGCGTCGGTCCCGCCAGAGCGCATCGCGATCTGGGACACAGCGGCGCAGTACCACCTGATTCACGCAACGGTCATGGTGGCGCTGGCGCTGCATTCCCAAGCGGATGAGAGCCGGTGGCGGTTGCCCCTGATGGGTTTCACTGCGGGCGTGGTGCTGTTCTCGTTCTCGCTGTATGCGTTGGTGCTCACAGACATATCACGCCTGGCGATGATTACGCCCTTCGGAGGGTTGCTCCTGATGCTGAGCTGGTTGATGGTGGCGATCAAAGCCCCCAAATAATGCAGCGCGCCCTGTCGTGGCATCAGGCGGCCGCGGTTTTTGGCACGAAGGGTCGGTCGGCGCGGATAAAGAGCCACAGCCCCGCGCCCACAAATGCCATGATGGTGCCGGTAGACAGCGCGGTCACCCAGCCCACATGGCTGGCCAGGTAGGGCATGAGTGGCGCCACCACGATGCCCGCGAAGTTCCCCCCCGTATTCATGACCCCACAGGCCGGTGCCGTGTAGGGCCCCGCGATATAGGTCTGGGCCGACCAGTAGGCGCCCTCGGTCAGCTGGGTGCTGGCAAAACACAGCGACAACAATACCACCGCGGTATATGGCGAGCTGGCATAAAGCCCGGCGTAGAGGAAGATGCCTGCGCCGATGAGTCCGGTGATAGCCGGAATGCGACAGCCCAGCCGCGGTCCGAGCCGGGCACAGAGCGTGTCGCAGGCGTAACCCCCCATCGAGGCCATCACGGCACCGCAGAGCCAGGGCAGCGAGGCGAGAAAGCCGGTCTCGAGAATGCTGAAACCGAGTTCGGTCACCAGATAGTGAAAGAACCAGGTAAAGAAGAGATAGAAAATGCAGTTCTCGGCAAAGTAGGCGCAGGTCAGTAGCAATGTGTCGCGGTTGCGAATCAGTTGCCGCCACGCCCCAAAGCCGGCATTGGCGGTGAGCTGTTCCCGGTTCGCCTGAATCTGCGCCAGCTCTTCCTCGCTCATGGCGGGATGCTCGGCGGGATCATCGGTTGAGTAGCGCCACCATAGCCAGAACAGCGCAATGCCCAGCGGGATGAACACGTAAAACGAGGCCCGCCAGCCCCAATAGACCATCACCATGGCGACCAGCGGCTGCGCCAGCGCAGCGCCGAGAGTGAGACCGGTACTGCCCACCGCATTGGGTAGCGCCCAATGCCCAACCGGGAACCAGCGTTCCACTACAGCCGCCTGAATCGGGTAGATCGGGGCGTGGGCGACGCCGACAAAAAACCTCACCACCAGCAAACAACCGATCATGCCTGCGCCGGTCGTAAACACCCCACCCGGGAGCCACCCGGTCAGGCCTGTGGTGATGACCCACACTGCGCCTGCGCAGGTCAGCGCCACCCGCGGCCCGAGCAGTTTGCCAAATACACCACCTGGTAGCTGACACAGGGCATAGCCCCAAATGAAGGCGGCATAGATCCAGCCCATCTCGATCTCGCTGATGCCGAGCTCGGGCATCATGAACTCACCCGCCACGTGGATGTTCTGGCGCATCAGGTAAGAGAGGAAACTGAGCAAAAACAGCACGCTGAACAAGCGCCAGCGCGTGGGTACCCGGCTTGCGGGCACTAGCTGTCGGCCTCGTCGAGTTTTGCGCGCACGTAGCGGCGGATATCGAGGCTGTAATCTTCCATGGGCGCGTAGTAGCCGTGCTCGAACACCTTGTTGTGCATACCGCGCTGCACGCTCTCACAAATACCCCAGTCCTGCTGGTTCACCACGTCCCAGAACTCAATGGCGTCCGAGCCGTCGAAGTCGGGTTTGCTGAGTGCGTCGGGGTGGAACAGAAAGTCGCATTGAATCCGGGTGTGCCCCGCGCTCTGCGGCCACAGGTAGAACGCGGCAACATGATCCATCGACAGGCTGAGCATCAGGTTGGGATAAAAGAGCTCGCCCTTGTGATGGGTTTTTTCGGTGTCGCTCAGGCCGGGGAAGGGCGCCCTTGTGGTCGTGCCCGAGGCAGTAAAGGTGTTCGCGCCGTCACGATGCGGCACCCCGTCGTCCCAATTGAGCTCGTTCCCGCCGCCCTGTTTAAAGGCCGGCACAATCTGGCACAGCTCGGGATGGACGGGGCCGCAGTGGTAGCACTCGTTGTAGTTCTCGACGATGACTTTCCAGTTGGCGTTAACCTCGTAAGTAATGGTGTCACCCACTCTCAGGTCTGCCAGCGGGTAGCGCTGTAATCGCGCGGTGCCGTCGCCCAACGTATCTGCCAGCGGTTCGTCTTGATTGGCCGCCAAACAGACGAAAATAAAACCGCCCCACTCAGCCAGCGGAATGGTGTGGAGGGAGACGCCGTCGGTATCGATGGCCAGATGCGGGGTGCCCCGCAGCCGGCCGTCGAGGTGATAGCTCCAGGCGTGGTAGGGGCAAACAATGCTGCGAGCAAACTGACCGCTGATGGGGCCGGGGTCTTTAAGGGGCACGAGCTCCGTGCCGCGGTGGCGGCAGACGTTGTAGAACGCACCCAGTTCACCGTTATCACCCCTGACCACCAGCAACGACTGATCTTGGAGGCGTATGGCCAGATAATCACCCGATTCGGTCAGCGTATCGCTGCGACCAACGCAGACCCAGCCCGACTCAAATATCGCCGCGTACTCGCGCTGAAACTCCGCCGCATCGAGGTAGCTTGCCTGCGGCAGGGTGTGCTCGAGTGATGCCAGCGCAGAGGGTGGTTCTTTGTTCACCGCTGGGGAAAGACCGTGGCAGGTTCAGTGGGCACCACCGGCTCATCGCGCAAGTAGAGCGGGTCTGTCTCGACCAGCCCCCGGGCAAAGCTGTGACCGCTGTGCACCGCGTGCACAATGGCGCCGGGTGCCAGCGCATCCCCCAACAGCTGGACCGAGGGCGCGTCTTCATTCTTCGCAGTGCCAATCAGCGACTGGTAAAGTGCATCATTCGGCTCCCGATGGCCGACAATCACGACGGCGTCGACCTCAATCTCGAGTGGCGTGGCATTGAACAAATTTTGGAGTGCCGCCCGATTGCCATCGATATCCATCAGGTTGGTGGTGGTGTGGATGGCGATGTCTCGCCGCGCGAGTGCCTGATACACAAAAGGCAGCTCGTTGGTCATAAACGTCCAGGCAGAGGCGTGCCCCGCGGGGGTGGCATAGCTGAGGGCCTTGCCTTGCTCGGCCAAATGCTCGGCGATGACGCCGCCCAGGTAATAGTTGTCGTAATCAAAGACCAGCACGCGATCACCCGCTACGGCGCCGGCGAATACGTCCTCGGGGGTGAATACCTGCGGCAGATCGAGGGGTTCAGCGGGTATCTCTAGGGCCGAATACAGCCGCTTGGTCCACCGCGCTCCGGTCGCCACCGCGATGTGGTCGGCGCCAAAGCTCAACGCGGCCTCGGCATCGAGTTCGCTGTTGGTGTACATCGAGACGTTGCCCATTTGTGAGAGGACCCACACGCGGTAATCGCGAACCCGTCGCCAGGTCGCCATACCGGGAAGCTGACTCTCCTGCAGTACCCGGCCACCCCAGTCATCGGTTTGCTCAGCGATCGTGACCTCGAAGCCTTGCTTGGCCGCGATCAGCGCGGCTTCTAACCCCGCAGGGCCGCCGCCCACTACCAGCACGTTGCCCGGCTGAGAGGCCTTAGTGAATCGCTCGGGGTGCCAACCGCGCCGCCATTCCTCACCCGCCGTCGCGTTCTGGGTGCAGCGAACCGGCACGCCGTCGTGCCAGCTGGCAATGCAGATGTTGCAGCCAATACATTCGCGGATGTCGTCACTGTTGCCTTCACGGATCTTGGTCGGCAAGAAAGGGTCGGCGATGCTCGCCCGCGCGCCGCCAATCAAGTCGAGCACGCCGCGGCGAATCTGCGACACCATGGTGTCGGGCGAGGTAAAGCGCCCCACGCCGACTACCGGGCGATCGGTGACCCGCTTCACAAAGTCGATGATGGGTTCATGGGCGCCTTCAGGCCTGAAGCGTGAGGCGCCGCAGTCGGTGGGGCTCGAATCCATTTTCACGTCCCACAGATCGGGCACGTCGGAGAGCAGGCTGACCACGCCGTGGGCCTCGCTTTCGTAATGCTCACTGGCCTTGCCCCGCAGTTCTTCAAGGCTGATGCGCAGCGCCACTGCCGCGCGACTGCCGGCCTCGTCGCGCGTCACCTCGAGCATTTCGCGCACGAAGCGCACGCGATTTTCCAGCGCGCCGCCATAGCGGTCGTCGCGGTGGTTGTATTCGGGCAGCAGGAACTCGTAGCCGAGGTAACCCATGCCGGCATACACGTAGAGAATGTCAAAGCCCGCATCGAGGGCGCGCCGCGTTGCCAATCGCTGCCAGTGCAACACCTCGTCGATGTCAGCACCAGTCATCTTCTTGGGCCGCAGCTGGCCCATAAAGCCCACATGCGTTGCCGCCCAGGAAATGCCCGACGGCGAGAGCGGTGGCAGGCGCGAGGTCCGGTTCATGACCGCCGCGCCCCCATGCCACAGCTCCACGGCGGCGAGGCTCCCGTGGCGGTGAATCGCCTCGGTGGATAACGCGTGGGAGGCGATGTCGGCATCGCTCCACAGCCGCGCAAAGGGCAGGGGCGAGTCGTCTGAGCTCGGGTGAATCGAGACTGCGCCCGTGCTCACGACGCCCCAGCCGCCCTCGGCCTTGGTCTCGCGAAACGCCGCGCGCACCCGGGGATGGGTCTCGGTCATGCCGCTTGCATGGGGCACCTGATAGAAGCGGTTGGGCGCTGTTACAGGGCCGATTTGCACGGGCTCAAAGAGCACCTGATGGCTGGGGTGACAGGCATCCAGATTGGCTTCTTCCACGGGCGTTGAGATGTGCTCTGATTTCCCCATAACCGCTTAACGTGACCCTTCTTGATGGCTTAACGCTGATTTCACCATCGCCTACTGATGGTTGGGCGATCGCAACACTGATCCCATGATTGTGAGCCCGATGGCCGCCAGAGCACAACAACCGCCGTACATCCAGAACACGCCGTCGTAGGTACCCGTGGTGTCGCTGATGTAGCCCGCCAGCGGTGCGCTGGTGGCGGTGATCGGAATATGCAGTGGATTCATCACACCCAGCGCGCGCCCGACGCTGCCCGCGCCGAACGTGCGGGCGGGCATGTTGGTCCATAGAGGTACCACGCCCCCGTACCCCAGCCCCATCACAAAGGCGCCTGCTACCAGCCCACTGTAGTTTTGCACCGATAGTAAAATCATCAGGCCGCTACTGAGAAAAGCGCAGATCAGATAGCCACAACGCTGAATGCCAAAGCGATCCATTAGGTACCCGGTAAGTGCCTTACCGCTGAAGGAGCATATTGCGATGATGGAGTAGAGCACCGCTGTGGATTGACCCGTAACCCCCAAATCCTTTGCATGCAGGCTGAGATTGGCCAGCATGCCCAATGTGACCGCAAGCAGTGAGCCCGAGACGATCATTTGCAGCCAGAAAATCTGGCTCCTCAGTAGCTGGGGTATGCCCCAATCGCTGGCATCTGCCGTGATGGTCTCAGCAGTTTGCTTCGGGGAGTCAGCGGATACCTCATTGGGTTCGCCGCTGAGCCCTATGTCAGCGGGTTCATTGCGCAGTAACCAGAAGAAAATAGGGATAACGGCAAAGCAAATACAGGCTCCGACTTGCAATCCAGTCCGCCAATCCCAGTCGAGGAAAAGCCACGTCATCAGTGGTGGAACAAGGAAGCCACCCAGTGAGCTGCCGGTTGCAGTGAGCCCTAAGGCCAACCCGCGCCGGCGGATAAACCAGCGGCTAACCAGCGCCGCGCTGGGTATGGCGCCGATTAACAGAACACCCAGAGGAATCAGGCTGGCCCAGACCACCCAAACCTGAAACAGCGTGCCCGCCTGACTCAGAATCAGAAGGCCTAATCCCATCGCGACCATGCCAATGATCATAAGATGGCGTATCGACCAGCGATCAATCAGTATCCCGGCAACAGGAGAGAGCAAATTGGTTGAGACAGTGAGGCAGGTCTCAATCAGGTTAATCTGAGCGCGAGGGGCCCCAAAGACATCTTCGAACGTTGCGGTGTAAAGCCCCATGCACCAGAAGACAAATCCACCCTGAATCAGCTGCCCCGAGGCGGTAGCAAAAACCACCCACCAGCCCGGGTAGATGCCCGCTGAGGGCTGCCCGGCGGGAGGGTTTTCGGTTGTCTGATCTGCTTGGGTGGACATACTTATTATTGTGCCCGGAGATCGTGGCTTGCCTTACACCTTAGGCGCTTTGTGGCACCATGGCAAAGACCGTCTCAGTGCTTCGGAGCTTGCCATGCGCCCCCATAAAACCCTGCGCGGACACATTCACTACACCAGCAGTAAGCCCGGTCGCGAAGGCGTGGAGCGCGGCCGTGAGCACTTCACGATCACCGTGCACGGTGACGGCCGCCGCACCCTGCGCGCGCACTGCGAGATCGACGACGAGCCCAACGTGCTGCGCGATGTCACCCTCACCAAAAACAAGGACTGGGACACCCTCGACGCCTTTGTGCGTTTGTCACTCGGTGATGCGCAGCAGGGCAGCAGCTGGTTTTATTTTGGCGATACCGGCGCCGACTGCGAGGGCTGGACCCATGAGCGCGGCCGTTTTTCAGAGCACGAGGCCTACGACGAGCGCCCGGCTATTTTCGGCACCCACCCGATACAAGGGGACGCCTGGCACCTCGCGGTCATTGACCGGAGCGAGGGTCCCAAAGTCCACACGTTCGATCGTTTTTTGATGACGTCGCTGGATCATCGCGGCGCGACCGGGCCGTCGCTGGTCTGGCACGACCCCGGCATGATTATCGAGTTTGTCGGCGAGGAGACCATTACCGTTGGCGCCGGCACCTTCGATGCGCTGCACTTTTGCTACGGCGAGCGGGGCAGCACCGCGCAGGGCTCAAACAAGACCAACGAGCATCCGCCCTACGAAGTGTGGGTTACAGCGGATGGGGAGTTTGTGCTGCTCAAGGCGCAGGTGACGGGGTACATGCAGACCCGGTACGAGCTGGTTTCGCTCGAGGTGCATGAGGGCGATCGTTAGTCGCTAGGGAGCGTGTCCAGTGATCGAGCGGGGCACATGGGCAGACGACAGGCAGTAAAAAGCAAAAAGCGCTCGGGGATCGGATGACAGCAGAGCGGGGACAAGGCGGTAGAGAGCCGCGGCTCTCGAATCAGTCAGCTCGGTCTTGAACTCAGGCTGAAAAATCCCCCAGCGCGCCCGGGTTGATCAAGCCTTCCGGGTCGAGCTCTTTCTTCAGGGCGCGCAACACGCTGCGGCTGTCCGGATTCAGGCTGGCGAGCATCGGATAGGTCTTGCCAATCTGGTTGCTGGCGGCACCGAACTCGGCGAACACTTCGACAATTTTGCTACGGAGTTCATCCACCAGCGTGCGACCCTCGTGATTCGGCGCTGGCTCTTCCAAGCCCGAGAGAAAATCGGGTTCTGGCACATGGCGATGCACAGGGAGCCACTCGTCAAACCATCTGAGAACGGGCTCGTAACTGAAAATATGCTGGGCAATCGCGATATACAGAAAGCTCATGGTGACCCCGCAGGCCGCCATGCGTTCCCGGTAGGGGTCTATCGCCGCGTCAGTCGCCGCAATCAGTCGCTCGGCGTCGGAGTGGGGCACCTTCGAGTTGAGGGCTGCCCAGCGCTCCCCTTGTGACCCGAGGATGCCGTTGAGCGGCTCAAAGGGGTTGGCCCTCGCGGCCTTGGGAATCGTGTTGCTGATCTCTACGCCGTTGTGCTCGAGTGCTAGCTTGACCACGCCGCGGCGGTCATCGCGCACACCCTCAACCGAGCGCCCCGCGCAAACGCAGTGCAAGGTATAGACCTCGCCCTCGACGAAACGCCGACCTGCCATCGCCATCTTCGCGCCTGCTTGAAGCCCCTTGAGCACGCTCGACTGGGAGCGGATGACGTTGCCCAGACGGCCGATGTCTTTCATCAGTGTCGCGGGATCCAGCGAGCGCTGGGTGGTGGCGGGGTCAAAAATATAGGCCTCTTCGCAGTAACCACTGCGGCCAATCGCGGACAACGCCCGGGTGGCTTCCTGTTGGGTGGCAAAGGCAAACGAGGCGTAATCGGCGGCCTCGGGCATCGGCATCATGCGCAGCGAGGCCACGGTTTTCACGCCCAGCGCGCCGGCGTCGTGTACAAACAATCCTGTGAGATCCGGCCCGTACTGACGGAAGCCGGGCCGGCCATTATGAAAAGCAGCCTGGCCGGTCTGGATACGTCGACCCCGTGCGTCGATCACTTCCATGCCGACCACAATATCGGCGGCACTGCCGTAACGCGCCGTGCCCATAAACAGCGCCCCGTTGGATAGCCCGCCGCCCACTGTGGCGCGGCTTCCCGAAAAGGTACCGAAGAAGGGCAAGCGCAGGCCGCGGGGGGTCAGCGCTTCCCAGATTTGCTGCCAGGTGACCCCCGCCTCGACGGTGATCACTAGGTCGTCTTCGTTGATCGAGACAAGCCGGTTCAGCCCGCTGAGGTCCAGCATCACGGTATTGGGTTGGGTGGGGAGGTAACCGCCGGTGTATGACATGCCGCCACCGCGTTGGGTAATGGCCCAGCCCGCTGTGATGGCTATCCGCACTGCGTCTGCGACGTGCTCTTGCGTCTGCGGGCGCACTACCAATGTGGGTGCGATCGCACCACCGTAGACGTCTGTAGAGAACAGTGTCTTGGCATCGTCACCCAGCAGGCACTCGGCGCCCAAAGCATCGATTAATGCGCTTTCGAGTAGTGCGGCCGGGTCAGTGGCTTTGTTCATGGATGCACCTCGTGGGTAGCCATCGTGCTTGGGTGTGTTTTCGCCCGGAGCGCAGGGGCTCCCCGACGTCGGCACGTTCTACCGCAATTACTGACAGTTTTACCGCGAATTCACGGAGGGCTCAAACGGACCCCGATACACCGCCACAACAATAAACCGCGATAAAGCGTCGCGCAGTCTGGTATCGCAACGGGCTAGCGGTAGCGTTTACAAATCATGTTCGGCAAAAAACGCCTGAGTTTGCGCAAGGATCGCGCGCGCCCGTTCGAGCGGGTCACGATACGTCTCGCGATATTGCAGCGAGCGGATTTCCAGGCTGATCGGCAAGTTGGCTGGCAGCGCCTTGGCCATCGCCGCAACCGGCACGGTGCCCTCGCCCGGCGCTAAACGCCCATCAATGGCGTCGATGTAGTAGGCGTCTGGGTCGGTGACCACGCCGCATTCGGGCATGTCGCACAGCTGTGCGTAACTCAGCCATCGCGCGGGGATCTCGCGGATTTTCTCGGGGTCGTGTCCGACGCGTTCGTGGTGGAAGGGGTCTACCAAGATCCCGCCAGCAGGGTGATCGACAGCGGTCACCACATCGAGGGCATCATCAAGCGTTTTGACCTCGGTGACCGCCATGTATTCAAGGCAGGCCCGCATGCCCGCGCGCTCCGCATGCACGCAAAGGTCTTCAAAAAGGTGCTTGGTGATCTCGCGGTCGGGCTCTGAGCTCACGATCAGGCAATTTTTGGCACCCACCTCGCCGCCCATGGCAATGATTTCGTGATGTAGGGGGTCTGGCCTGCCCCCGGGTTGCAGCCAGATGACCTCGACATCAAGCGCGACGAGCCCTGTTTCCTGAAGCACTGCGGTGACGTCACCGGCGGTGCCGCGGTGCCAGTTATCCCCAGGCGCGACCCAGAGACCCACACTGTTGTAGCCGGCATCGGCGGCGATGCGCACCATGTCGGGGGGCGTTACCTCGGGTGGGTTGCCGTCATGCACGCCGGACGCCAGTGCCAGTAGTCGTTCGCTCATATTGCGTTCCCCCGATATCCGCGCCACAGTGGGTGGCATAACAACCCGTTTGGGTGACAGGTCCCATGATGCAGGGATCAGTCACGCCAATCCAGCTTAAGCATAGAGGCCAATGACGTTGCAGGTGAACAACATCGAGGGATTGCAACTCGTGCATACCGGTCTGGTCTGCCGGGATATCGATACCGCCAAAGCGCGCCTGAGTGAGACGCTGAATGTGCACTGGGTGGGTGTTGAGCGCGAGCCTTGGCCGCTCGTTATTTTTGGTAAGACGGTCAGCATTCCCCTGCGCATTGCGCATGCGAGCAGCGGGCAGGCGAATTTCGAACTGATCGAGGCGGTGCCTGACACGCCCTGGGTGACCTCAGCCGATCTGATTCAGCATCATATGTGTTTTCATAGCCCTGACTCGGAAGCCGTCTGCAAACAATTCGAGGCGCGCGGATTTCAGCGTGTACTCGGCGCGCCGGGTGACTCGCAGGGGTACTTTCAGGACCCGGCTGGCTTGCTCATCGAAATCATTGGTGACGGCCTGCTGGACTATCTGCAGGCTTTCTATCAACAATCTTTGGCTGCCCGAGAGGCCGAGGAGGTCACGACATGACAGCGCACATACGTCCCCATGATCTGGATTGGGAGACCTTTCACGACCCCCACGGGCGGCCCACGACCCCCACCCGGGTTCTGAGAACCAGCGAGCCGTTCCTGATTGAGGCCGATTTTCCGGCGCACTTTCATGCGGGCCTGCATTGGCATCCCCACGACACCATCTACGTGATTACCCGAGGCGAGATGCGCATCGGTGACGAGGGCAGCTTTCGTCCGGGTGACATCCGCTGGGTGAAGGCGGGGCATGCCTACGGGCCCGAAGAGGCGGGTGAGGAGGGCGTGCAGTTTCACTTGTTCAGCCTAGGCGGCGATATTGGCCTGAATTGGGCGGACCTGTATGACGTGCCTGAGGCACTGACGGCGCGACTGAGTCAATTTCAGCAGCCAGCGGGGCGCCGGCGCGTCGACGATATGCCAGTGGTTAGCCCCGCAGATGCGCTGCCGGGCTGGGATCAGATGCCCGATGAAGGCCCGCTCATTTTTCGTGTCAGTATGGACGCAGACGAGGCGCATGCAGCGTTCTCTCCGGGGTTTGATTGCGTCTGGTACCTGCTGGACGGTGCCGTGGACGTGAATGGTGACACCACGGTGGCTAGCGGAGAATTTTTCTGCGCCGACGCGGATGTGAACTACTCTTTGAAGGCCAGTACCGAAGGTGCGCACTGGTTGGTGTTCTCCAGTCGCAGTCAGCCGCCGCTGTAGAGCGGTTCAAGGTGTACCGATGATCTCGGTGAGCTCGAACGACCAGTTGTAGGGTGCCTCCACCGTTCCTTTGACGAAAATAAAGTCACCGTCGGTGGTGACCCAGAGGTGGTACTCCGGGTGGTCGGTGGCCACGACCACATAGGCAAAGTGGTGGCAAGCAAAGCTACCTGCTCGAACCGTAATGGTCTCCTCGCCAAAATACTCAATCGTTGTTCCCTGGGAGCACGCCAGCGCCGGACCCGTCGCGCCGCGGTGATCGAGCGACGTCAGCGGGCTGTTGTAGAACGTGTGCCGGCGCGGCCCTTGTGAGCGATCAAACCGCGCGACCAGCCAAGCGTCGGAGTTGAGCGCGTGGGTGCCAAAGCCGCGCACGGTGCGGTCAATATCCAGCTGACCCGCGATGCGGCCCTCGTCACGGGTAAGCCCCTCATAGCGAATCTCGTCATCGGTGATGTGGTACCAGGTACTGCCTTTGAAGACGCCGTCCTCAGTGAGACGTACGACGCAGTCCTGGGGATGGAACTCGGCATCCACGCGCTGAATGACATCGCGAATCAGCGCCGGCTCGTCATCGAGCTCACAGAAGGCCCGCAGTACCCGGTCGCCGTTACGGTGGCGCGTGAGCGTAAAGTGCTCCCGGCCCCAGATGCCCGAGGGGAAGTTCGCGTTGTCGATCTGGTATTCAACCATGCCGCGTCGGGTCACATGTTCCCGCGCGGCCAGCCTTTGGTCGGAGATTTTCATGTCAGAGAGACCGGTAAAAGGCGGCGGTGAGCGCGTCGATTTCTACGAATACGTCATCGCGGGCTCGGGTGAGCGCCTCAATATCCTGATTTAAAGTGCTGTATAGCGACTCCAGCTGGGTAAGCCGGTAACGGGCCTCGCGGCGGGCGTCTTTGCTGAGTTCGGAATTATCCCTCGCGGTGCGAAGTTGACCGATCTGGGCGAGCAGCGCGTCTGCTTGATCAGATTTTTCGTCGATCTGAATCTCGAGTTCGCGCATTTGATTCTTTAGCGCAAACACATCGAGCCCTTCGCTATAACCCGCTACGTAGTCGGGGAAGGTCTCCCGTCGGCACTGGGTGGCAAAGTCGCCGCCGTGGTCGGCCGTCTCAAAGCCGGTTTCGCGGGTGCAGTAGTAAGGTAGACCCAGTGCGTGTCCGTTGCGGTACAACTCAAAGTCCACCGACACACCGGTATCAGCGCAGGCCTCACGGTGTTCTGAGGAGCGCGATACGGGGTAACCCTCCACGGCGTCGTTGTAGCCCACTTCTTCCCAGTTGGCCTGCAGGCACTCTTCGGGGCTCATGGTGGCGCAGCCCGACAGGGCGCAGGTCAGCACAATGATAGTGGTGAGGCGTCTACTCATCTTTTGCTCCTCACGGTGGGATGTCACGGCGTTATCGCAGGCGCCGTTGTCAGGGGCTGGTCACCACCTATAATGCCCGCCTTCACCCCACACTTCACGTTTTAATGGCGCTTGAATGGCAGCGTCATGACTAATACCCGTGTCAGGGAAAGCTTGAGACGCTCATGCGAATTTGGACTTATCTGCGACCTTTTTCTTACCGCGACCTTGATTACACCGTGGAGGTCTCTTTTACCTTTTCGCAAACCTTCTCGCGGCTTTTTAGGGAGAACGAATTGCTCGATGAGCAGTCGGTGCAACACATGGATGGGATCCAGACGTTTGTACATGCGCTCCCAGCGGAAGCCGGTGAGGACACACGGGTTGAGGTGGGCTACGTGAACTGGTGGAGCGTGGGTATTGAGGTATTGCAGGGTGAGGACACGGTATATGAGAGCCATCCGGGCAAAAATGTGCGCTTTGCCGAGGGCTTAGTGCAGGGCACCGCACCGTCGCCTGCGAATGATGGGCCATCAGATTCGTCAGCTGCCGGGCTCGATGTAGGCCAGATGATCGAATCAAACCAGAACAAATGGCAGCGCAACAAGTACTCAATCTATGCCGACCTCGCGCTCGGCGCCTTGTTCTATCTGGTGGGGAAGTTCACTGAAGATCTCGCGCTGGCCGCGATTGTGGGTGCGGCCGCAGGACTCGCGTTGGTGGTATTGCAGCGCTTTGTGAGGGTGGATTTGCTCGGCGGTTTTGCTGTGTTTGGCACCATCATGTTGGTGATCTCGGCGATATTCTCGCTCGCGCTGCAGGACGATTACTGGGTGCAAATGAAGGGCACGGTACTGGGGCTTTTGACGGCGAGTATTTTCATGATCGACGGCGTTTTCCGGCAGGGCGCCTACTTTGGCGCGAGGATTGAGCGCTACATGCCGCTGCCGCTCCATCATAATCGCATTGCCGTGGGGATGAGTGGTCTGGGTATGGTCATGGCGTTCGCCAATTACTACGTGGCCGAGAATTACTCAGAGGATTTTTGGCTCACCTGGACCACGTTCCTCGACATGCCGCTTTCCATCGGGCTCTTTTACGCGATTATTTTCTGGGCGCGCAAGAAATCGGCGGGTCCCGCCTAGCGAGCCGCAGTCATTGTTCCGAAGCGAGCATCAAGGGGTTGTTTGAACTGAGGGCTTGGGGCGTGATTTCAGGCCGTTTGTCGGTGCGTTTTTTATCCCCAATTCACCTCGAAAAACGCTATCTTAGGAGGGCGAGAGCGCCATTCTGGCGAAGCCATAACAAAACAAAGCGAGTGGTATTTATCGATGGCAGTTCAGGAATTTATCTCCCCGACATCTCTCTCGGAGGCACAACAAGCCGTTAGTGACGGTGCAGTGAGCTCATGGCTTGCGGGCGGCACCGATCTCTTGGTCGGCATCCGGTTGGGCGCACGCGACCCGGCGCGGGTCATTGATCTCAAGCAGATTCCAGAGCTGACGGCGATCGAAATTGACGATGCCTCGGTGCGGATCGGCGCGGCAGCATCGGCTTTTGATGTCCTCCATCACTCTGATGTGCCATCGCTTTTTCCTGGTCTTGCTGAGGCGCTGAATTTGATCGGCTCGACTCAGATAACCGGGCGATGCTCGGCGGGCGGCAATCTTTGCAATGCCTCTCCAGCAGCGGACAGCATT
>CBFHIW010000009.1:0-54814 GCA_965656065.1 Luminiphilus sp.
TTGACCTCGGGGAAACGCTTCAAGGCCTCGCAAGCGGCCTTGACGAAGAAACCCATGAAGCCGAGTCGGGTGCCATTGTGCGTCGACTCAAATTCATCACGGTACTGCCGACGCAGCTTCATCAGTGGCGCCATGTTCACCTCGTTGAAGGTAGTCAGCATAGCGGTTTGCTGGGTGGCGCCCAGCAGCCGCTCGGCAATACGCGCCCGCATGCGGGTCATCGGCACCCGCTTCTCGATTCTCTCGCTGGTTGGTCCATCAACGTTCAGGTCGACAGTCGCGGTGGTCGCTGAAGATATGTTCGCTGAGGGTGTGGCTGCAGGCGATGGCGCTGAAGACTCAGGCGACGCCTGCGTAGACGTCAGTTTCAGGTGTGACAGCACATCCTCTTTCAACAGTCGGCCACCCTTCCCCGTCGCGGCAATACCCTCTGGCGAGAGACCATGCTCATCCAGCAACGCCCGGACGGCGGGGCCCATTGGAATGGATTCAGTCGCGCTACTCCCGACGTCAGCGCCGGCGTCATCTGATGCCGATCCTTCGGTGGCGGGCGCTCGTGTATCTGCGGCGCCAGCTGCCAGCGTGGCCAACACCGCCTCACTGGTGATGGTTTCGCCCTCCGCCACCCTGATCGCCTCGATGACACCGGGCTCTGGCGCGACCACTTCCATCACGACCTTATCGGTTTCGATTTCTACCAGCAGCTCATCCCGTGCGACGCTGTCCCCCGGCCCTTTATGCCATGCAGAGACCACTCCATCTGCAACAGACTCCGGAAAGGCGGGCGCTTTGATCTCGACTGTCATCCCAGCATCCTCTTGTTAGAAGCCCCAAGGCATGGGGCCCAACGCTTCATCAATGAATTCTTCCTGCTCGCGCAGGTGCAAGGCAGAGTAGCCTGCCGCGGCTGAGGCCGAGGGCTCCCTGCCGACGTACCGTAAATAAACATCGACCTTCTCTCTGCGCACCACTGTGGCCATCCGGCTCTGCATCGCATACCAGGAACCTTGGTTTTTAGGCTCCTCCTGAACCCACACCGCATCCTCAAGGTTGGGATATCGCGCGAGCACCGCCTGCAAATCGAAACGCGGGAACGGGTACATCTGCTCAATACGCACGATGGCAATATCCTCAATGCCCCTATCACGTCGCGCGGCTCTCAAGTCGTAAAACACTTTGCCTGCACAGAGCACCACCCGCTTCACTGCTGTGGTATCCAGCGCATCGGTCTCGTCAATAACCGTTTGGAAGCCACCCTCTGACAACTCTTCCAACTGCGACACCGCCTCCTTGTGTCGCAGCAAGCTTTTGGGCGTCATCACAATCAGTGGCGCCCGCAGCGGTCGCACAGCCTGACGCCGCAACATGTGGAACACCTGTGCCGGCGTGCTGGGAATGCACACCTGAATGTTGTCCTCAGCACAGAGCTGCAAAAAACGCTCCAATCTGGCCGAGGAGTGCTCCGGCCCCTGCCCCTCGTATCCGTGGGGCAACAGCATGGTCAGCCCGCACAGCCGGCTCCACTTGTTCTCGCCACTCGAGATAAATTGATCGATAACCACCTGCGCGCCGTTGGCGAAGTCGCCAAACTGCGCCTCCCAGACCACCAGACCGCCAGGGGACGTGGTGGCATAGCCATATTCAAAAGCCAGTACCGCTTCTTCCGAGAGCAGGGAATCATAGATTCTGAAGGGGGCCTGCTCGGTACTGAGCTGCTGCAGGGGGACATAGATCTGTCCGCCACGCTGGCTGTGGAGCACCGCGTGTCGGTGACTGAAGGTGCCGCGCCCCACGTCCTGCCCTGTCAACCGGACGGGATAGCCCTCTTCCAATAACGACGCGTAGGCCATGGTCTCCGCAAAGCCCCAGTTAACCTCCTGCGCACCTGCGCCCATTTTGAGCCGATCATCCATCAGTTTCTTCACGACCCGATGCACAGAGAAACCCTCGGGTACCGCGTTGGTCTTCTCGGACAGCGCCTTGAGGCGCCCCAGCGGCACCGTGGTATCCGCCGCCACGTCCCAGCGATGCCCCAGATACGGTGACCAATCGACAAACAGCGCCTTGTTGGGCTCAGAGACTAGCGAGCTCACCATCGGCTCATCCCGCTCCAGTGCCTCGCGATAATCTTCAACCCATGCGGCATCATGTTCTTGTGTGAGCAGTCCGTCCGCAATCAAGCGGCGGGCATACAGCTCCCGGGTCGAAAGGTGCGATTTGATTTTGTCGTACATGCCGGGCTGGGTAACTGACGGCTCATCAGCCTCGTTGTGACCCCGGCGCCGGTAACAGACGAGGTCAATGACCACATCCTTTTTGAACTGGTTGCGGTAGTCCACAGCCAGTTGAGTAACGAACACCACCGCCTCTGGATCATCGCCATTGACGTGGAAGATCGGCGCCTGAACCATCTTGGCAATGTCGGTGCAGTACTCCGTGGAGCGCGCATCGGCAGGCTCACTGGTCGTGAACCCGATCTGATTATTGAGCACGATGTGCAAGGTGCCGCCAGTGCGATAAGCACGGGTCTGGGACATCTGGAAGGTTTCCATGACGACACCTTGACCTGCGAAGGCCGCGTCGCCATGCAGCACGATCGGAACGACTGTCTGCCCGTCGGGATCATTGCGACGGTCTTGGCGCGCGCGCACCGAACCCTCTACGACTGGCGACACGATCTCCAGGTGAGAGGGGTTGAATGCCAAAGATAAATGCACCTCCCCACCCGGGGTCATCATGTTCGAGGAAAAGCCCTGGTGGTATTTCACGTCCCCGGAGCCGATGTAACTGACTTTGCCCTCGAACTCGTCAAACAAATCGACCGGATTTTTACCCAGTATGTTGACCAGCACGTTGAGTCGGCCGCGATGCGCCATGCCGATACAGATTTCCTTCGCACCGTAACCGCCGATCCGCTGGATCGCCTCGCTCATCATGGGGATGAGGCTTTCGCCACCCTCAAGACCGAACCGCTTGGTGCCCGGGTACTTGGAGCCTAGAGAACGCTCCAAACCCTCCGCGCCATTGAGTTGGCGCAAAATATTCAATCGCTGTTCGGCAGAGAAATCTGGCGCGCTGCGAACTGCCTCCATGCGGTTCATAATCCAGTGGCGCTCTTCGGTGTTCACGATATGCATGAACTCCGCACCCACAGTGCCACAATAAGTGGCCGCCAAGTCGTCTCGGATACTTGCCAGCGTCGCCTCTGGTCGCCCAAAGTAAACGGTACCCATTTGAAAGGTCGTGTCTAAATCCGCCTCACTGAGTTCATGAAACGTGAGGTCCAGATCCGGGACCAAGGGCCGCTCTGCCAGCGCCAGCGGATCAAGCTGCGCCTGCTGGTGTCCCCGCTGCCGGTAAGCCGAGATGAGCTGAACCACTCTGACTTGCTTGCGCTCGTACTCAGTTGCGTGGGAATCCTGCGCGACGGTCGCATCAGTGCGCACACGCATCTTGGAAATGCGCGCAAAGCGGTCACGCAGCACCGAATGAGGGACATCGTGCAGTGCATGGGTATCAGAGGTTACCCGGGGCAATTGATCGAAATAGTCGCGCCACTCGGGGGGGATAGCATTGGGGTCCTGAAGATACTGCTCGTACAGTGCGTCCACGTACTCGGCATTGCCACCCGCAATATGGGAGGTAGCCCACTGCGCCAACATGCCGGGTAAAGGCGTCGCCTGTGTCACTGTTGCCCCCTGAAGTGTCCGTAGGGCGGTAGCTCGCTCGGCCGCCTGTACCCCACCTGTGGGGAGTAGTTTAGGTTAATTGATTTTTTCGCGAGCGGGTTTAATACCGAAAACAGCAGCATTACCGCCATTTTCAGACCTTCTTACAGTATAAAATAACCCGGGGTTATAAAACTTATGCCCGAAAAAAAGTCTGTGCGCGGGGGTATGCCAGAGAGCTATACCACCCATCACCACACCGGGCATCGCTTGGATCAGGTAGCCCGGTTAAGCAACATGGTGCGAATATGACCGATTGCCTTAGTGGGATTGAGGCCCTTCGGACACACGTTGACGCAGTTCTGAATACCGTGGCAACGGAAAACGCTGAAGGGATCATCCAGCTTGGCTAGGCGATCCTCGGTCGCGGTATCACGACTGTCGGCGAGGAACCGGTACGCCTGCAACAAACCCGCGGGACCAACAAACCGGTCGGGGTTCCACCAGAAGGAAGGACAACTGGTCGAGCAACAGGCGCAAAGAATACACTCATAAAGCCCGTCCAACTGCGCGCGCTCTTCCGGAGACTGCAAGCGTTCGATCGCTGGCGCCGGCGTAGGGTTCTGCAAATAAGGCTGAATCTTCTCGTACTGGGCGTAAAACAAGCTCATGTCTACAACCAGGTCACGGATCACGGGCAATCCCGGTAGAGGACGAATAACAAGCTTATCGCCCTTGATACTCTCCGAAAGCGGGGTGATACATGCTAGCCCGTTTTTACCATTCATGTTGAGGCCATCTGATCCGCAGACACCTTCCCTGCAACTGCGACGGTAGGTCACGCTACCATCGTGATCGGCCTTAATGAGCTCCAGCACATCCAGCACCATCAGATCGCGGCCGCCGGTATCGACCGAAAAATCCTGCATGTACGGGGCGTCGTCGGTCTCGGGGTTATAACGGTATAGGCTGACCTGTAACATCTGATATCGCTCCTGAAAAACTCAGTAACTTCTCGCCTTCGGCTGGAAGGTCTCAACAGTTTGCGGGGTAAAGTTGACGCTACGCTTGGACACTTTCTTGCCCTCACTGTGATAGAGGGAGTGGCACAGCCAGTTCTCGTCATCTCTTTCGGTAAAGTCTTCTCGCGCGTGAGCACCGCGACTCTCATCACGGGCATCGGCAACCACCGCCGTGGCTTCGGCGGTTTCAAACAAATTCTGCAACTCAAGGCATTCGATACGCGACGTGTTAAATGCATTGGAGCGATCGGCAAGCGCAACATTCTCGACGCGCTCTCGCAGGTCAGCCAACTTGGCAATCCCCTCACGCATGAACTCACCGGTGCGGAACACGCCAAAGTGGTTTTGCATGATTTCTTGCAACTCATGCCGCAAAGGCGATGACTGCTCGCCATTCGCTCGATCGTTAAGTGCCTGCAGTCGAGCACCGGCGGCTTCGATATCCGTTTGCGATGCTTCCCGGAGCTCAATCCCCTCGCGCAGCGACTTCTCGATAAACAGACCCGAGGCGCGACCAAAGACGACGAGATCGAGCAGCGAGTTACCGCCGAGTCGATTGGCGCCGTGCACCGAAACGCAGGCGACTTCGCCACAGGCATACAGCCCCGGGATGACCGTGTCGTTACCCTGCGCATCGACGGTCAGTGCCTGACCGTGCACGTTGGTGGGGATACCACCCATCATGTAGTGGCAAGTGGGAACAACCGGAATGGGTTCTTTGACTGGGTCGACGTGAGCAAAGGTGCGGCTCAACTCGCAGATCCCAGGGAGTCGGGATTCCAACACCTCCTCACCGAGGTGATCCAGCTTGAGTTTGACGTGATCGCCGTTGGGGCCACAACCCCGGCCCTCGAGAATCTCGAGCACCATCGAACGCGCTACCACGTCTCTACCCGCCAAATCCTTCGCGTTAGGCGCGTAACGCTCCATGAAGCGCTCGCCATCCTTATTGATCAAGTAACCGCCCTCACCGCGACAACCCTCGGTCACCAATGTGCCGGCACCGTAGATCCCGGTCGGGTGGAACTGCCACATCTCCATATCCTGCGCGGGCACCCCGGCGCGGAGGGCCATGCCCATACCATCACCGGTGTTGATGTGGGCATTTGTGGTGGAAGCATAGATTCTGCCCGCACCGCCGGTCGCGAAGACCGTCGCCTTAGACTTCACGTAGACGGTCTCACCCGTTTCGATGCAGATGGCGATCACACCCACCACCGCACCATCCTGGTTCTTCACCAGATCAACGGCGAACCACTCATTGAAAAAGACCGTCTCGTTTTTGATGTTGTTCTGATAGAGCGTGTGCAACAGCGCGTGGCCCGTGCGGTCGGCAGCTGCGCAAGTGCGGGCTGCCTGACCGCCCTCACCGAAATTTTTCGATTGTCCACCGAAAGGTCGCTGATAAATGCGGCCCTCCTCGGTACGCGAAAAGGGCAGGCCCATGTGCTCCAACTCAAAGATCGCCTCGGGACCGACCGAGCACATGTACTCAATCGCGTCTTGATCGCCGATATAGTCAGAGCCTTTCACAGTGTCGTACATATGCCACCGCCAATCGTCCTGAGGGTCAGCACTGGCGATTGCACAGGTGATACCGCCCTGCGCGGATACGGTGTGTGAACGCGTGGGGAATACCTTGGAGATCACGGCCGTTTTGTAACCGGACTGAGCCAGCTGTAATGCCGCGCGCATTCCAGCGCCGCCCCCGCCTACAATGACCCCATCAAAAGAAATCGTTCTCATAACTCTCACGTTTATCCCGGGAGCTCATTTCAGAACCGCTCCCCTTGGTTACAGCTGATTAACGACGCCTCAGCTCCAAATAATGACAATCACCCAAATGACGTAGCCCACCAACGCAAGCGACGCGCCTAGTTGGCAGAGCAGTCTAATGACGTTGCCCTTCGGTCCCAGCATGCGCTCGGTCAGGTAATCCGTAAATACAGACCACAAACCAATCCAGCTATGCGCAGCCAAAGACAGCGCCGCCATCAGGGTGAACACCTTCATCCATGTCTGATCGAACAACGAACGCCATGAAGTGTAGTCAACTGAACCCAGTAACTGGTAGGCGATCACAACAAAATATGCGAGCAACACGAGGGAGGTGACGCGCTGAATCAGCCAGTCGGACAGCCCTGTTCTGCTAAAGCTCGTGACAGAGGTCACCATATCAGTGCCCCCCACAGCGCTGCGGCCGCAGCCGCCAGCACAAATACGATGCGCGCACCCACTACACCGCCGCGCATCGTCTCACCGATACCCGCGTCCATAATGAGGTGCTTGATGCCAGCAAGCGCGTGGTAAGTCAGTACCGATGCGATCCCCCAACTGATCACCTTGGCTAACGGTGAGGACAACACCGCCGCTACCGCGTTAAAAGAAGGTTCAGAGGCCAGGCTCTGGTCGAGCGCCCACAACATCAGGAAGCTGGAAAAAAACATCAACACCCCGGTCACGCGGTGCGTGATGGAGGCGTAAGCGGTCACCGGCAAATCGATGGTGCCAAGGTCCAAATTGACAGGACGCGTGTCTCTTGAAGTTGGTCTCACATTAAATCTCAGAGTAGTTGCAGTTGCGGCGGAGGATACATTCGGTGACCCGACATCGTCCGCGGTCGGGAGTATAGGTGGGCTCACAATTGATTACAATTTTAGCGCGCCGGGCGGCGAGTCGACGGACAATCTGATCCCTTCAGCGCGTTTCAAATTGACATGTCAGGCGCTCGGCATTAGTTTGGCACCCTCTTATTTCACGCGGTAGAAACCTCCATGCCCGACAAACACGCCACCCTGAACCTCACCCATGAGGATGGAACTGAGCAGGCCATTGATCTGAGCGTGCACTCGGGCACATTGGGCCCCGATGTGGTCGATGTCGGCAAGCTGACCGCCAACGGCTACTTTACCTACGACCCCGGCTTTACCTCCACCGCAGCCTGCGAATCGCAAATTACGTTTATCGATGGCGAGAAAGGGGTGTTGCTACACCGGGGGTACCCGATCGAGCAGTTGGCGGAGCATTCAGACTACCTCGAAACCTGCTACCTACTGCTCAACGGCGAGTTGCCGACCGCCGAGCAGAAAGCAGAGTTCGTCGGCATCATGACCCGTCACACCATGGTGCACGAGCAAATTCGGACCTTCTTTAACGGCTTCCGACGTGATGCGCACCCCATGGCCATCATGTGTGGCGTGGTCGGAGCGCTCTCCGCCTTCTATCACGACTCCACCGATATCTCCGACCCGTGGCATCGTGAGGTGGCGGCATTCAGATTGATTGCCAAGATGCCCACTATTGCGGCCATGAGTTACAAGTTCTCTATTGGGCAACCCTTTATGTACCCGGATAACAGCCTCGATTACGCGGCTAACTTCCTGCACATGATGTTCGGCAATCCCTGCGAGCCGACAAAGGTGTCGCCCACCATCGCTCGCGCCATGGATCGCATCTTCCTGCTCCATGCCGACCACGAGCAGAACGCCTCAACCTCTACCGTGCGCCTTGCGGGCTCTTCGCAAGCCAACCCCTTTGCCTGCATTGCGGCGGGAATCGCGGCACTCTGGGGCCCATCACATGGGGGCGCCAATGAAGCCGTGGTGAAAATGCTTGAAGAAATCGGCACGGTGGATCGAATCGACGAATACATTGCCAAAGCAAAAGACAAAGACGATCCGTTCCGCCTAATGGGATTCGGACATCGGGTCTACAAAAACTTTGATCCCAGAGCCAAGGTCATGAAACAAGCGGCCGACGAGGTCCTGGCGGAACTCGGCATCGAGGACGAGAACCTCGAAATTGCCAAACGACTCGAAGAAATCGCGCTCAAAGACGAATATTTCATCGAGAAAAAGCTCTATCCTAACGTCGACTTTTACTCCGGCATCATCCTCAAAGCATTGGGTATTCCGACATCGATGTTCACGGTGATCTTTGCCATTGGCAGAACAGTAGGCTGGATCGCACACTGGAACGAGATGATTAGCGGTGCTTATCGCATCGGGCGACCGCGTCAGCTATACACCGGTGAGACCCAAAGAGATTTTGTCCCGCTGGATAAGCGGTAAGTCGATCCATGACGGCCTCTGCAGTGATCACAGGCTCGGGGCTGTTCACGCCGGCTGAGAGCATTAGTAATGAGGAACTGGTTGCCTCGTTCAACGCCTGGGTTGATCTTTACAACGCTGACAACCGCGACGCGATCGCATCGGGTGACCTAGAGGCCAAAACCCACTCCTCTGCCGACTTCATCGAAAAAGCCTCGGGCATCAAGTCTCGCTACGTCATTAATAAAGCCGGCATCCTTGATCCCGAGCGGATGGTGCCCGAGATTCCGGAGCGGCATAACGACGAACCATCGGTGATGTGCGAAATCGCCTGTCGGGCAGCCGAGCAAGCCATGGACGAAGCAGGCGTTGGCGCCTCGGATCTGGACGCCGTTATTGTGGCGGCCTCTAACATGCAGCGCGCCTATCCCGCCATGGCCATCGAGGTCCAGTCAGCCCTCGGCGCCAGCGGGTTCGCCTTTGACATGAATGTTGCCTGCTCCTCTGCGACGTTTGGCATTCAACAGGCCAGCGACGCAGTGAAATCCGGCAGCGCCGCGCGTGTGCTAGTTGTCAATCCGGAGATCTGTACGGGTCATCTCAACTTCCGCGACCGCGACTCCCACTTTATTTTTGGGGACGTCGCCACGGCAGTCGTTGTCGAGAGTGATGCCACAGCGGCCAGTGGAATCGGCTGGGATATTCTGGATACGCGTCTGCAGACGCTGTTCTCCAACAACATCCGAAATAACTTCGGCTTCTTGAATCGCGCCGACGAGCGCGGCATCGGTCAAACCGACAAGCTGTTCATCCAGGAAGGCCGCAAGGTGTTCAAGGAGGTCTGCCCTGCAGTCGCCGAACAAATCACGAGCCAACTCGCCGACATGAATATTGCGGCCGACGACCTGAAACGGATTTGGCTGCACCAGGCGAATCAAAACATGAACGACCTGATCGCTCAGAAGGTTTTTGGTCGTGCACCGTCTGAGGAAGAGTCCCCGACAATCCTCGATGAGTACGCCAATACTTCCTCAGCGGGCTCGATTATCGCCTTCAACAAACACAGCGCGGATCTAACGAGTGGCGACCTCGCTGTACTGTGCTCGTTCGGTGCGGGCTACAGCATCGGCTCTATTGTGCTCCGCCGTCGCTAGGCGGGTTCAGGCAGTCACCGCGGAGACAATCTCCCGCATCACCGCTAACAGTTGCTCAGCTTGCGTAGCCGTCCCTACTGAGACGCGCATCCAGTTCTCGATACGCTGCTTATCCCAGCGCCTCACCAGAATGTCGCGGGCCCGCAAGGCGTCGAAGATGTGTTTGCCGGGGAGCGTATTGTGCTGAATGAAAATGAAGTTCGCCTGCGAAGGGAGCACCTCAAACCCGATCGCCTCCAGACCTTTGGTCATGACCTCGCGGACCTCACGCACGCTCTGCGAAGCCTCCTCAAGCCACTGCCGGTCTTCGATCGCCGCTGTGGCCGCTGCCTGAGCAACCGCGTCCAGAGGATAGGAATTAAAGGAATCTTTGACCCGGTTCAGACCTTCGATGAGCTCCGCCTGCGCGATCGCATAGCCCACACGCATGCCGGCCAACCCATGACTCTTGGAGAGACTGCGGGTCACAATGAGGTTGTCATGGCTTGCAACCAGGGGCACAGCAGTTTCTGCGCCAAAACCAAAGTAGGCCTCATCAACGACCACCAAGCGATCGCGGTTCGATTCAACCAGCGCGGCAATGTCGTCCCGCGTCAGCGCACGCCCCGTCGGTGCGTTCGGGTTAGCCAGCACGACCGCAGCGTCATCTTGTTTTAGCGCCTCGAGGTCTACCGAGAAATCATCCAGCACCGGCACTTCTGTGAGGTCGGCATCATAGAGTGCCGCCCAGACTGGATAGAAGCCGTAGGTCGTATCCGGCGTCTGAACCCGCCGGCCTTTCAGGAAGGCAAACCAGAGATGCGCCAGCACCTCGTCAGAGCCGTTACCCACAAATACCTGCTCCGGTGACACCGACTCGGCGGCTGCAATAGCACCTCGCAGTCCCTTTGCAGTGGGATCGGGGTAGCGCCGCAGCTGGTCACCGGTGATGTCGCGAACAGCAGTGAGCACAGCATCCGCCGGTGGCAAGGCGTGCTCATTGGTATTAAGTTTGATCAGCGTGTCAGAGGCAGGCTGCTCCCCCGGCACGTATGGCTCAAGGTCCGCTATTTTGTCTAACCAGAACCGACTCATCGCTGTACTCCGACGTCAGGCGCTCGCAATGCTAACTGTTACCCCGCCCAAAGTCAGGTTGATGCCGTGGCTCACTGACCGGCGCCGGCTCTTCCGCTCTCTGTTGAGCAGACGTCAAAGGACACGGCTCGATCGCTGGGGAAAAGCAACCTGAACGTACTGCCTTTGCCCAATTCGCTGTCGACAAACAACTTTGCGTCATGGGATACCGCTACATGCTTGACGATTGCCAATCCCAAACCGGTCCCCCCCGTTGCCTGACTGCGACTCTTATCGACGCGATAAAACCGTTCGGTGAGGCGCGGAATATGCTTCGGGTCGATACCGGGGCCCTGATCTGCAACGAGTAATTCAGGGCCGACAACCGTATCTGACCATTTCACCGAGACAGGCCCATCGCTGTACTTCAGTGCATTCACAATCAGATTACTAACGGCACTGCGTAACTCCGCTGCGTTACCCAGCACACGGAACTTTGATTGCGTGACCAGTTCAATTTTCCGACCAGGCCATGCAGCCATCAGCTCATCACACAGATGGGTAAGAAGGTCGACCAAATCAAGCTGATCATCCTTACGCTCTCCCTCCACACTCTCTATTCTCGACAGCCACAGTAGATCCGAGATCAAGTTCTCCATGCGAGCTGTCTGGACATCCATCGAACCCAGCGACTTTTTAAGTCGCTCGTCAGATTCAGGCATCAGGGACTGGAGTGTTTCAATGTAACCTTTGATCACCGTCAAGGGAGTACGCAGTTCGTGGGACACGTTGCCGACGAAATCACGCCGCATACGCTCCAGCTTGTCTTGCTCGGTGACATCTTTGATGAACACAAGGCGGTCGTTGGCGCCAAAACGCGAGAACTCTAGCTGCAAGCAATACTCCGGGTCCGGGCCCGGCTTGATCCGCAATGGTTTTTGAAAATTCTCCTCCCGCATGTAGCGCTTTAGCGACTTGCCAGGTGCAACGTCAGAGAATAGCTTGCCCTGCTCTTCTTCAAGCGTGATATCCAGCAAATATTCGGCCGCGTCATTGCACCACACCAGTCGCCCATCTGAATTGATGATCAGCGCTGCGTCCCGCATGGACGCCAAGGAGTCTGTGAGATATGACTGAGAACGTGCAGGCGTCTTGGCTGCCACCGTGTCACGGCTGCGGAGCGCATAGACATCGCGAAGCACACCCCCAAGGCCCGAGTTTGAAATGGGGGGCACCTGCTCGGGATCAGCGAACCAGCGGTAGACCTTTATCAGCTGCCATCCCCAGCAAATCGCTAAAACCAGCGCCAATGCCATCAAAGCCAACTTCCAGTCCTGCGTCGCCAACCACAACGCACCAGCGGCGAACAATGCCGCTAACAGTCGGCGCGATTCGAGAACAAAAAAACCCGGCGTGGTCACGCCACCGCCAGATCGCGGGGTGAGAAACGATAACCCGTGCCCCTCACCGTCTGGATCAAATCTGCATAGATAGGATCACCCGCCTGTAGCGCTTTTCGTAGGCGACGAATATGCACGTCGACCGTGCGCTCTTCTACATAAACATTCGCACCCCAGACTCGGTCCAGCAATTGTGCGCGGGAATACGCCCGCTCCGGATGGGCCATAAAGAAATGTAGCAACTTGAATTCTGTCGGTCCCATTTCGAGCGCTTTTTGACTGAGCATCACACGGCGACTGTCAATTTCGAGCACGAGCTCGCCAACGCGCAGCTCGCTACCACCCTCCTCGCTCGACGAGCGTCGGAGTATTGCCTTCATCCGGGCAATGAGCTCTTTGGGCGCAAACGGCTTGGTGATGTAATCATCCGCACCGACTTCCAGACCCTGGACGACGTTATCTTCGTGGGTCTTGGCAGTCAGCATGATCACGGGCAGCGTCTGGGTCGCCTCCTCCTTTTTGAGGCGCCGAAGGAGCTCGATACCGCTGCCGCCGGGCAGCATCCAGTCCAGCAGCACCATGTCAGGTGATTCGTCGGTGATCAGCCGATACGCTTCGTGAATGTCGGCGGCCTCGAGACACTCAAAATCGGAAATTTGCAGGGCCAACCTGAGCATCTCGCGGATACCGGCCTCGTCATCGACTACCAGCACTTTTTTTGCTGACATATCGCCTCCGTATTGGGCTTGAGCCTAGGGCCCCCTATTACATGTCAGTAATGTGACATTCCCGTGACAGCGCGCTTTATGCGCGGCCACCTACCACCAATCGAACCAGCCCCGGGGCTCCAACTCCTCCGCACATCCCTGCAGTTGGGCATTGTATTGCTGAGCCTGTCGATCCACTTTTCTCGCCACATCAATCAACCAATCCTTGCTGCGATAGCTTTGCTTTCGGTAACCACCGTGACCTTCGTGGTAGGCGAGGTACAAGCGAAAGGCATCCTGCTTGCTGATCCCCAGCTCATTATGGGACACGTTGTTGTACCAGCCGATGAAGTCGATGGCATCGCCAAAATCGTCCCGGTCAGCGCCGTAGTTACCGGTGCTGCGCTGATACCAATCCCAGGTGCTCTCCTTGGCCTGTGAATATCCATAGGAGTCGGATGGACGCGGACCCGGGATCACACCAAAGATCTTCTTTCTCGGCGGCTTAGCTGTCGCAACAAAGCGGGACTCCTGGTACATGAATGCCATCGACACAGATATGGGCACTCCCCATCGCGCCCGGGACTCTTTGGCGTCGCTGTACCACCCAGATTTCTCTCTGAAAATGTCACAGACGTTGTCGACCTGCTCGGGCGGTGACGTCGCACAGCCCACCATCATCAATAGCGCGAGCGCTACAACGATGTGTCGCGATCGATTGGCTGATTTCATTCCATTTCCTCCAGCATTGCGAGCCACTCGGTCTCATCCACAATCGATATACCCAGCTCCTCGGCTTTCTTTCGCTTGCTACCCGCTCCCGGCCCCGCCAGCACCGTGCTGGTCTTTGCAGAGACGCTGCTCGCGGTTTTCGCGCCCAGCGCGCGCAGCCGCTGCTCAGCGTCCCCACGGCTCATCGACTCCAACTTGCCGGTCACCACCCAGATCGTGCCAGCGAGTGGCCCCTCGCCGCTGGCCACCGTAACGGGCGGCCAATTGACTCCAAGGGTCACTAAATCCGTAATCACATTCTGGTTGCGTTCATCGCCGGCAAACCCGCGAATATGTCGCGCCACAATGGGCCCCACGTCATCGACCCCTTCCAATACATCGGTCGAAGCTGTCAGCAACGCGTCCAGTTCCAGAAAATGGTTTGCCAAAGCGCGCGCGGTTGCCTCGCCGACCTCACGAATACCGAGGGCATAAATAAACTTCGGCAAGGTCGTTGATCGCGATTGCTCGATCGATGCCAGCAAATTATCGCTGGATTTTTCGCCCATGCGCTCAAGCGCCGCCAATTGCGGCTGGCTCAGGCGAAAGATGTCGGCAACGCTACTGACAAGACCGTCATCGACCAGCTGGTCGATCAGCTTGTCGCCCAAGCCCTCAATATCCATGGCTTTGCGCGACGCAAAATGGCGAATCACTGCCTTTAGTTGGGCGCCACAGGCCATACCGCCAACGCAGCGGATTACCGCCTCACCCTCCTCGCGCGCGACATCGGACCCACAGTCGGGACACTGACCGGGGAAGACAATCGGCGCACGAGCCTTGCTCGAATCAGACGCGCTGCCCTCAACGACTGACACGATCTGGGGAATCACGTCACCTGCTCTGCGCACGACAACCGTGTCCCCCACCTGAACGCCAAGGCGCTCAATCTCATCTGCATTATGGAGCGTGGCATTACTAACGGTCACGCCCCCCACAAACACAGGCTGCAGGCGGGCAACCGGCGTAATCGCGCCCGTGCGACCGACCTGAAAGTCGACGCCCAACAGTTGAGTGCTCACCTCCTGAGCCGGAAACTTGCGGGCAGTCGCCCAGCGGGGAGCTCGTGAGACAAAGCCCAGCTTTTCCTGCTCGGCCATGCCGTTGACCTTGAAAACAATGCCATCGATGTCAAAAGGCAACGTGTCGCGCTGCCGGGCGAGCGCCTCGTAGTAGTCGTCGCAAGCAGCTATGCCGCTGACCGTCTGCATATACTCTGAGATAGGCAGCCCCCATTCGCTAAGGCGCTGCAGAATGGCGTCGTGGGCCCCGGGCAGGTCCCCCTCCACCACGCCTACTGAATAGGCGGTGAAGGCCAGAGGCCGCCTCGCGGTGATGCGCGAATCCAGCTGACGGAGGCTCCCTGCGGCGGCGTTTCGCGGATTGACGAATACTTTCTCGTCCGCCGCTTTGGCCTGCGCATTCATTCGCTCGAAGGCCTCGCGCGGAATCACGACCTCACCCCTCACCTCAAGGTACGGCGGCACGTCCCCGCCGTTCAGCATTAGCGGTACGTTGCTGATCGTACGGACATTCGCCGTGATGTTCTCGCCGCGGGTACCGTCACCCCGGGTCGCCGCCAGTACCAGCACGCCGCGCTCGTAGACGATACTCACGGCTACCCCATCGAGCTTGGGCTCGCAGCAGTAGGCCACGTCATCATCACCCAGCCGCTCTGTGACACGACGGTGGAAGTCGTCCATGTCTTCGACGGAAAACGCATTGTCAAGAGAGAGCATCGGCAGCCGGTGCTCGACGGACTCAAACTCACTCAATGGCGCGGAGCCAACGCGTTGGGTCGGTGAATCAGGCGTCGCCAAATCCGGGAATTCGCGCTCGAGCGCCTCAAGCCGCTTCATGGCCTGATCGTAATCCGCGTCTGGCACCAGCGGCGCATCGCGCTCGAAGTAGGCTTCCGCCCAACCAAGAAGCTTAACCCTTAGCGCAGCGGCTTCTTCAGCCGGTGAGGTCGTCATGGATCAGTTCCGACGAACGAGCAGACGTCTTTCGAGTTCCCGGATCTGCTGACGCATATGCTCGAGACTCTGACGGGTGATCACACTCCGCGTCTCATCCTGAATGTCGCCCCCAAGACTTTTGGCCGCGACCTTGACCGTCTCGTACATATAGTCAAAGGCCTTCAACATGTCAGCGGGGCCCGGCAGCGTGACAAAGAACATCAAACCCCGCGTCTGCAACGGCTCCATGTTGTCGATATCGAACACGCCTGGTTTCATCATATTGGCGACGCTGAACTCGATCGGCCCGCGTCCCGACGCGCGCTCATGGCGATGGAAAAAGTCCATATCGCCAAAACGCAGATCACAGGCCAGTAGGGTCTCCAGAATATCGGTTCCCGAGAAACCCTCCTCCGCCTGCGCCACCAAATACAGTATAAAGACGTGGGTATTCGCGCCTCGAGGCAACCGCCCATGCTCAGGGGAGTCAGGCTCCATCGGCTCCTCGGGCTCAAGGGCATCGAGCCAATCGACGGTGCCCGATGCACCAGCGTCGTCAGCCGGCGCGCGCTCGGCTTCGGCCGTGCCGGGCTTGCCGGTCTCGGGGTCAGTTGTCTCGGGCGCCGGCTTGACGGTTCTTCTTCGCGAGGCCGTCTCCGCCTGTGCTACCGCAGGAGATTCGGGAGCCGCCTCTCGCGTCACCGTCCGCACCGCCGATACCGTCTCTTCTAGCCCTCCTGCGTCTGCTTCCAGGGCAGTTGGGTCAGCGGGCGTCTCGGCCCTCACATTGCCAGCCTCCGGCTCGACCGCATCGGACTCACTCGGCGTTGAATCGGCACTGGCGGGTGCCGCTTGAACGAGTGAGTCTTTTTCAGGCTCAGTGTTCTCGGTTTCGGCAAGCTGAGCTGCCACCGCCACGTCTATTGGATCTGGCATCGGATCCGGCGCGGGCACTTCTCGCGCGGGGGAAGTCGCCCGGTTGCTTTCAGCGGCCCCGGTCCGCGCCGCCGTCCGCGGGTCAATTTGCAGATCGTCTCGCTGCACGATCCGCGCACCGCCATTAGGCAGCTCTGTCAGCAAGTTGAAAGCATCATCGTCGTCAGACAGCGGCGACGCACGCTCAATGCGCGCATTCAGTTTGATTTCCGCCCGTCGCTCACGCCAGTATCGACGGACCGCGTCGATCAACACCGCGGCGATCATCATCCCCCCGATGAGGATCATCCAGTCTCTTATCGACAACTGCTCCATAGGGTAATCCCTAGCTGGCGGCCAACTGCGCGGCCTCTTCGACGTCTACGGTTACCAGACGGGACACGCCCGGTTCCTGCATGGTAACCCCCATCAGCTGGTCAGCGGCCTCCATGGTGATCTTGTTGTGTGTGATGAAGACAAACTGCACCTTCTCTGACATCTCCCTGACCATCCTGGCGTAGCGGCCCACGTTGGCGTCATCGAGCGGCGCGTCGACCTCATCAAGCATACAGAACGGCGCCGGATTGAGCTGGAAGATAGAAAACACCAGCGCGATCGCCGTCATGGCTTTCTCGCCACCCGACAGCAAGTGAATCGTGGAATTTTTCTTGCCGGGAGGTCTGGCAAAAATCGCAACCCCGGTGTCGAGCAAGTCGTCCCCCGTCATCTCAAGACAAGCAGTACCGCCCCCGAACACGCGCGGGAACAGCTCGGCAAAACCGCTATTGATTTGATCGAAGGTGTCCTTGAAGCGCTGTCGGGTCTCCTTGTCGATTTTTCGAATCGCCGACTGCAGCGTCTCCAGCGCCGCCTCAAGGTCATCATTCTGCGCATCGAGGTACTGCTTTCGCTCAGACGCCTTGGCATGCTCATCGATAGCGGCGAGGTTAATGGGGCCAAGGCGATTGATGCGGGCCGCGGCCCGGTCTACCTTTTCCTGCCATTCCGCCTCGCTGGCTTCTTCAGGCAGTGCCGAGGCAATCTCCTGGGGGACAGCGTCGCGCTTGGTAATTTCCTCAGCCAGGGTTTCCAGGCGCACCGAGGTTTCGGTTTCCTGCAGACGCAGGCGCTCGATATCGCTCTGGATGCCCTGCACCGCCTGTTCCTGTTTCATTCGCGACGCCTCGAGCTCCCGGAGCGAATTGTCGATCTCGCCCACCCGCGTGCGCTGACTGTTCAGCTCGCCCTCTGCGACCAAACGCTGCTCCAATAACTCAGCCAGTCGCGCCTTGTTCTCCGCGTCCGGGTCATCGCTCTGAGGCAAGGTGCCCGTGAGTTCAGTCTCGCGGGATTCCAGCTCGCGGAGCTGCGATTCCATCCGCCCGATCCCTTCTTTAAGCGTCGTCACCTGGGCATCGAGATTCTGATTTTGTAATTCTCCGCGCATCAGAGCATCGGATGCTTCCCGTGACGCCTCTCGCTGCCGCGTCAACTGCTCGGTCAGCGTGGTTCTCTCGGCCTGCAGGCGTTCGCGCTCGACCCGGTCCAGCTCCATTTGGTCCAGCGATTCAGACAACTGCTTGCGCGCGTTAGCCAGATTCGACTGCTCCTGCTCATACTGGCGCTGCGTCTCTTCAATTTCCGCCTTCAGCCGGTTGCGGCGCTGCGCTACCTGTTCAACCTTAGTTGCAGCAGCACGCTGCTCCGCCACAAGCTCCGCCCGCTCATTGACTGCCTGTTGCTGCGCCTGTTGCGTCTGGGTGACCTGCTTTTCCAGCTCGACCCGCGCCTTAAGTAGCCCGCTGATGTGCTTCTCGAGATCGTCAGCTTCCGATCGTTTACCTTCAAAGTCAGATTGCAGTGCCTCAAGCTGGCTCTGCCGCGCGAGCATGCCCGCCGCCGTATCCGACTCCGACCGGCGCCGGTGCCACCCTGTACCCAGCCAATGGCCATCGGGCGTCACCACCGACTGCCCGGGGGACAAATCCCGGCAAAGCCGCTGCGCCTCATCAAGATCTTGAGCCACAAACACCGCTTGCAGCCAGCTCCTCACACGCGCTGGTCCTCTCACGTAGGCCGCCAGAGTCCCCCCGACATTCCCTGCCAGTTCCAGCTTGTTGTCCACCACAAACGCGCCCGATGGCAGCGCAGCGATCCCCGACAAGCCTCTGACATCGACTTCCGCAAGCAACTGCGCCGATAGTGCTTCGCCCAAGACTTGCTCAATCGCCGTTTCCCAGCCCGCGTCGACCTCGAGGGAGGCATACACCGTGCCGTCAGACTGTAGTGCTTCAGTTTCTATCCAGTCCCCCAGTGCAGCCCGCTCCCGGTCATCGGAAGCCGCCTCCTGTAAAGCGGTCAGCGATGCAATGTGTCCCCGCGTCTCCTGAAGCGCAGCCCTGATATCGTCCTGCTGCTGCCGCGATTGTTCTATCTGTGTCTGGGAATCTGTCAGCTGGCTCCTGAGCTCGGCCATTTCAGTGTCGCGACCTTCGATTTCACGATCCGCCTGCTCAATCTTGGCCGAAAGCGGCGATACCGCCTCGTCTGTGGGCTCGGCAGACAGCGTCTCCCACTCTGCCTGATGTTGCTGCGAACGCTCCTGAAGCTTGGTCAGCACCTGCTCCAGATAAGCAATCCGGCTTTGCTGAACCTCCGCCGCCTGACTGGGTTCGCGCGCTCGTTCGTTAAAGCCATCCCAATTTTGCGACCACTGCTGCATCGCGGTGTCCGCAGCGGATAGCGCCTCTGAGGCAAGGCGCGCCTGCGCTCTGAATTCTGTCAACGCAGGCTCGGAGCGCTCCAGCTCGCCCTCCCAGTCACGAAGCCGCTGCCGATCACTGCCCAAGAGTTGCCGGGTCTGCTCGAGGCTACTTCGGGTTTGTTCGAGATCGCGCTGAAGCTCTCCCCGGCGCTCCTGGGCAAAACGCAGCGCCTGCTCAACCCGAGTCACCTCGCCGCCAATCGCGTAGAACTGTTCCTGTGCCGCATTGAGTGCATCGCCGGCCTCGCTTTGCTGTGAGCGCGTGGCTTCTAACTCACTGAGGGTGTGCGTGACCTCTGCCTTGGCCGCCTCTCGCTTCACGTCGAGCGCGCCGATTTCACCGGCGACTTCGCCTCGCGAGGCACTCAAATTGCGCCATTGAATCGCAAACAGTTCACTCTGCACCAGCCGCTCTTCGGCTTTCAGCTCGGCGTATTTTTCCGCCGCCCTGGCCTGACGGTCCAGATGTGACAAGTTGCGCTGCAGTTCGTCGCGCAAGTCGGTCAGGCGCTCCAGATTTTCCGTGGTGCGACGCATACGACTCTCGGTCTCGCGCCGACGTTCCTTGTATTTGGAAATGCCGGCCGCCTCTTCAATGAAAACGCGCAGCTCTTCCGGCTTCGACTCGATCAAACGCGACACCACGCCCTGCTCGATAATCGCGTAGCTACGAGGGCCCAGACCCGTGCCAAGAAACAAATCCGTAATGTCGCGTCGCCGGCACTTCGCCCCGTTGAGGTAGTACTCCGACTGCGCCTGCCGGGTGACCACCCGGCGCACTGAAATTTCGTTGTAAGCCGCAAACTCACCGGCGACTTTGCCCTGGGCGTTATCGAATACCAGCTCAATAGACGCCTGACTGACGGGCTGACGACTGGTGGTGCCGTTAAAAATGACATCGGTCATCGACTCGCCGCGCAGGGTCTTCGCGGAGCTCTCGCCCATTACCCATCTAACGGCATCGATAATATTGGACTTGCCGCAGCCGTTGGGGCCGACCACCGCGCACATGTTGCCGGGAAACTGAACAGTGGTGGGATCGACAAAAGACTTAAAACCGGCCAGTTTGATGGATTTCAGGCGCATTATTGACTCTGGTTACCCGTCACTCGCGCTGTCGTCCCGCTTTGGGCCGCTAGCACTCAAAAACACAAGATGTAGTGTATCGACTTCCGGCCAACAACACTATGTTTGATGGTGAAATTCGTCGACTATTCGACCTGAAGACGGATTTTAACGGGCTCCCCAAAGCCAACCGGCACGGACGGACGAGCGCTCCAAGCAAGGGCGTTGTCGCGCCCCGGTTGCCCATTAGCGGACAACTGCACCTCAATCGATACCGCGCTGAAACTCGAAATTTGCTGGCCTGCCATGGAGGCGCTGTCATCGAGCCGCACGGTCAGGGGCCAGCTTGAGGGCGTTTGTCGCACCACGGCGATCGGCATACCTGCCTCCGCCCCTTCCGGGCGCGCGAGCACAAACAGCACGGCATTAGCCGGTAACGGTTGATCCGGCGATAGTAAGATCTCTACTTCGACGCCTGCGGTGGCAACGGGCTTAGGCAGAGGCTCGCCCAGCTCCTGACGGGCGCGTTCGATAATTTGGCCGAGCATGTCGTACCCGGGTGAGCCTGGCGGCTCAAACTCGCGCAGTCGCTGCCAGTAAACAATCGCCTGCCGGTAGTCCGCCTCTTCAAAAGCCGCCATTCCCATGGTGGCCAAAGCGGCTGCCTGCAACGGGTCGACCGCCAAAGCCTGCTCTGCGCGCGCGCGTGCCCGACGACTCAGCACCCGCCCCGAGGAGAGAAATTCAGATTGAGCCGCTTTACCCAGAATCTCGGGCGCCGTGGCACCCGCTTCAATCAACCGCTCGTAATATCGTAAGGCCTCGGCGGGTTCGTTACCCGACAGATAGTACTCACCCAGCAACAGTGCATAGTCAGCGTTTTTTGGGCGCGCCTCAGCGCGAACCGCAATCCGGTCAATAAGCGCTAACACGTCCTCAGGCTGCGACTGCTCGATCTGCCCAAGCTGTTCAGCAATCTGGACATCCTCCCAACCGCCCAGCAGCCGATACAGCAGCCAGGCCGAGAGCGCGACGACCGCTACGCCAACAAGCTGCGTCAGTACAGAATACGAGGGACGCAGACTGATCTCCGGGGGGACCTCTCCAGCCTGATCCTCGAGCAAGCGCAGCGCGGCTTCTTCGCGCAGCTGCGCCGCCTCTGCCTCTCCCGCCAGCTCGCGCTGGCGAAGGCGCAGCCAGTCCTCGTTCGTCTCGGGAGCATCGCCGCGATGCCAGATGCGGGGCAGCCAAATCACCAAAGCTGAGGCGGCGGCCCAGAGCAGCAGCGCAAAAACAGGAAAGGCGCTATTCAATCTCGGGGTTCTCCGAGCAATCGCGCGATTTCCGCCTGCTCTGCCTCAGTCAGTTCGCCAGCAGGGGCTTCCGGGCGCTGCCTGAAATGAAATAGCAGACCGGCAGCCCCGAGTATCAGCAACAGACCGGGTGCAGCCCATAACAGAGCCGTATTGCGGTCTACACCGGGGCGATAGCGGACAAACTCGCCATATCGAGCCACCATATACGCCAAGATTTCGTCATCGGTCGCGCCCTGCTCCAACTGCTCGTAGAGCACCACGCGGAGATCCCGAGCGATCGGCGCATTGGAGTCAGCGATATTTTGATTCTGACACTTGGGGCACCTCAGCTCCTGGCTCAGCTGGTGGTAGCGCACTTCAAGATCAGGAGCCGAGAACTCGTAGGTCTCGATCACTGCCAGAGCTACCGGCGCCAGCCAGAAATGGCCACAGATCATGGCGCTCATCAGCATTTTCAACGCGGACCTCACCGGCCGCCCTCCGAGCCCGCAGCAACCGCAGGCGACGCCACTGCCGGGAACCAGCGGCTGAAATCACGCTGAAAGACTGCCTCATCCAAAACGCCCACATGCCGATGCGCAATGTGTCCCGATGCATCGAGCACATAGGTTTCCGGCGCGCCATAGACGCCGAGATCCAGTCCGACCGAGCCCTCTATGTCCGCCACGTTGAGCTGATAGGGGTCGCCCAATTGTGTCAACCACTCTCTGGCCTTGACCGGTTCGTCTTTGTAATTGAGGCCATAAATCGGGACTCCCTGCTCGGCAAGGGTCAACAAATACGGGTGCTCCACGCGGCAGGAGTAGCACCATGTTGCCCATACATTCACCAGCGCGGGCCGCTCCGCGAGCGCTGACACCGAAATCGGGCGGCCGCTGGTCAATTCAAGTTGAGCAAAGTCGGGGAAAGGTTGGCCTAACCGCGCCGCGGGTAGCTCGCTGGGGTCAATCGACAAGCCACGAAAGAGCAGGCCGGCAAGCACCGCAAAGGCAATGAGCGGAATGAATTTTTTAACCTGCAACGGTCGCCGCTCCCGGTTCGGCTGCCGACGCAGTAGATCGCTGAGACCGGTATCGACGGTCGAGGGCAGTGACCAGCGCTCCCAGACCAATCATCAACGCCCCCAACCACAACCAACGCACCATCGGCTTGTACTGCAGGCGCACCGCCCATGCCTGCTCACCAATTGGCTCGCCTAACGCGATGTAGAGATCCCGCCACAAGCTCGCATCGATGGCGGCTTCCGTCATGATCTGTCCGCTGGCAAAGTAGCGACGCTTCTCCGGTACCAGCACCGCGATCAGCTCCTGATCACGCCTCACCTCGAAGACCGCCTGATCGGCCAGATAATTGGGGCCCGGCTGCTGCCCCAGACTCATGAGTTCAAAGCGATAAGCCCCCAGCGTCTCAACATCCCCCACCGCCATCCTCAAGTCCCGCTCCTGGTTTTCCTGGGACACGACCACCGCGCCCAAGACCACCGCCGCGAACCCGAGGTGCGCCAATGCCATTCCCAAAAAACTCGGCGTTAATCGGCGCCACTTAAGACCACCCTCAGCGCCGGTCGCGATACGCCGCGAGAGATCCTTGAACACGCCCAGGGCCACCCAGCCCGCGAGCAATACGGCGAGCGCGATCCAGAGGTTGAAACCGTCACTTCCCAAAAAAGCGAGCACGATTGCCACGACCAACATGCCAAGCCCGGGCACAAGCAGCTCATGCAACCAGCGGCGGGTGGTGTCTTCTCGCCAGCGGGATAGCGGCCCCACAGCCATAAACGGCATGATCAGCGCCATCAACGGCACAAAAACGGCATTGAAGTATGGGGGACCAACGGAGTATTTGCCCAGGGAGAAGGCGTCCATAATGAGCGGAAACAATGTGCCCAAGAGCACAACAATCGTCGATACCGTGAACACCAGATTGTTGATCATGAGGAGCGACTCACGGGAGACACCGGCGTAACTCACTCGGCTGGCAACGGACGGCGCGCGCAGCGCGTAGAGCAACAGTGATCCGCCCACCACCAGAGCCAGAAAGATCAGAATGAATAACCCGCGCTCGGGGTCAGCCGCGAAGGCATGAACACTCGTAAGCACGCCGGAGCGCACCAGAAACGTCCCGAGTAGCGACAGAGAAAAAGCGAAAATGGCGAGCAGTACAGTCCACGAGCGAAACACGCCCCGTTTTTCTGTGACGGCCAAGCTGTGCACCAAGGCGGTGCCCATCAGCCAGGGCATAAACGATGCGTTTTCGACCGGATCCCAGAACCACCAGCCACCCCATCCCAGCTCGTAGTAGGCCCACCAGCTACCGAGCATGATGCCCAGAGAGAGGAAGCCCCAGGCCACATTAGTCCAGGGCCTCGACCATCGCGCCCACGACGCATCGAGCCGACCGCCCATCAAGGCGGCGATGGCAAAAGCAAATGGTACGGATAAACCGACATAACCCATATACAACAGCGGCGGATGGATAATCAGTCCGGGATCCTGCAGCAGCGGATTCAAGTCATTGCCATCGAGGGGTGTATTGGGAAGCAACCGCTCAAAAGGATTCGATGTCAGCAGCGAGAAGGCCAGAAAACCCACGGCCACCATGCCCATCACGCTCAGCACCCGCGCGACCATCACCAGTGGGAGGCCGCGGCTGAACGCCGCCACCGCGGTCATCCAGCCGGACAGAATGAGCACCCACAGCAAGAGCGAGCCCTCGTGGTTTCCCCACACGGCCGAAAATTTGAAGATGGGCGGCAGCAGGCTGTTGGAGTTGGCGGCCACCACGGCCACCGAAAAATCGTCTTGCAAGAAGCTAATGGCCAGCATCGCAAAGGCCACAGCAACAAAGACCGTCACACCTACGGCCAACGAGGGCGCCATATTCATGGCGGCGACATCGCGCCGCATCGCGCCCCACATCGGCACCACGGCCAGCCCAATCGCCAGCACAAAGGCAATGATCAGCGCGACATGGCCAAGCTCGGGGATCACGGTAAGACGGGTTGCCCTTGCGGTGCAGCCTTGCCCTCGAGCGCGGCAGCGACCTCTGGGGGCATATAGTTCTCGTCGTGCTTGGCCAATACCTGTGTGGCCAACAACATTCCGGACTCATCCAAGGTACCCTCGGCCACAACGCCCTCACCCTCGGCAAAGAGATCGGGCAGGATGCCGCTGTAACGCACTGGCACCGATGCCTCGTAGTCGGTCACCCAAAACGTGGTATCGAGATCCGTTTCGCTGCGCTCAATGCTTCCCTCAACCACCATGCCACCCAGCCGGATGCTCCGATCTGTGGGGGCTTTGCCCGCCACGACGTCGGCAGGCGGATAGAACAAATTGATGTTGTCGCGGAGTGCGAATGTCACCAGACCGATGGCGGCACTCGACAACACCACCACGAGACTGACCAGAATCAATCGCTGCTTTCGAACTGGGTGCATCAGACGTCAGACCCCATCGCCGGTGTTTGAGTTGCTGTCGCAGCGCGGCGCTGCTCCGCCTGAAGCCAACGCCAGTGCTGACGCATGCGCTTTACAGGCAGCCATACCATGATCACGAGAGGCAGTGCCGTGAGGGCGTAGGCCAACCACACGTAGAAGCCATGGCCGTCCATCTGCCACACGTCGGCGAGGGACTCAAAATACATTAGCTATCCCCTACCAGTTGCTTCAACCAGCCGGACTCCCTGTGGGTCCAGACCAGCTCAGCGCGCATATTCAGCAACAGAGTCACCGTAAACAGACAATAAAAAGCCACGATCATCAGCAGTAATGGGTAGAGCATGCTCGAATCGATCGCCGACTCCCCGGTAAATTTAATCGATGCGGGTTGATGGAGCGAGTACCACCAATCAACCGACTTGTAGATGATCGGAATATTGACCATGCCCACGAGGCTGAGCACGGCGCAGGCCCGTGCGGCTGCGGTTTTGTTTTCGTAGGCCTCAAACAGCGCCACCACACCCAGATAGAGAAAAAACAATATCAACATGGAGGTGATGCGAGCATCCCAAACCCACCATGTTCCCCAGGTCGGCTTACCCCAAATCGCACCGGTCACCAGCGCGATCGCCGTGAGGACCGCCCCTACCGGGGCCGCGGCACGCATCGTGACGTCGGCCATCTTGATCCGCCAGATCAGGCTGACCGCACCCGCAAACGCCATCACGTAATAACCGGCGAGGGCCACTACCGCAGCGGGCACGTGAATATAGATAATCCGGTAAGAATTCCCCTGACGGAAATCCGGCGGCGCCACCAACAAACCCCAGATGGACCCGATTAGCAGTAGGGTCACGGTAATGGGCAATAACCACCGGACAAGGGTGCCACTGAACCCAAAAAACCAGGGCGGCGAACCCAATTTGTGAATGAACGTCCACATACCCGTAGTATAGCGCCTAACCGCCCTCAGTGACGCCTTCGACTGGCGCTCAAATCCATTGCTGGAGGCGAGATCAGCTGTCGAGTGAGACCCGTAGCGCGGCACCAATCGCCAGCGGCACCACGACCAGTGACCCGAGCGCCAAGCCGCCCAGCAGCGCCAACCAACTCTCCGGGTTACCCCCTAGCACCGCCTCCCGAACCGCCGTAGTACCGAAGATCAACACCGGCACGTTCAGCGGAATAATCAGCAGGGACAGCAGCAGGCCGCCGCGACGAATGTTGACCGTGAGCGCGCCGCCCAGCGCACCAATCAGCGTGAGGCAAATGGTTCCCAATAAAAGGCTGACCAAGAGCGTGAGCAACCCCGCCTCCGGCAGCCCCAACATCACACCAAAGAGCGGTGACACCAATGCCAGCAAAAATCCCGTCGAGAGCCAGTGGGCCGAGACTTCGGCGAGCGCCGTGACCGCGAGTGGATAAGGCGCCAGCGCCAATTGCTCCAGACTGCCATCCTCGAAATCGGATGCAAACAGCTTGGCGCTCACCATCAGGCTGGCCAACAAGGCCACCACCCAAAGGATGCCCGGGGCAAGGGTCGCTAATCGGGCCGGGTCGGGCCCTAGCCCGAGCGGAAACAGCGTGATGACCATGAAGAAAAATAGCAGCGGGTTGGCGACATCCGCAGGGCTCGTCATGATGCTCCGCCCGTGGCGTAGAAACTGCCGCAGGAAGACGGTCCCGAGGGACAATAGCAGTCGATCAGACGACATACTGACCCAAATCCAGATCGTGTTGCAGCGCCCCGAACCGGCTCGGCTGGTGACTGGTAAAGACCGTCGCGCCCCCCTCGTTTACGTGGTCGCGAACGCGCGCCTCAAGCCACTCGCATCCGGCCACGTCGAGCGCCGTAAAGGGCTCATCCAATAACCATAACGGTGCATCACTCAGCAGCAGTCTCGCTAACGCCACCCGCCGCTGCTGTCCCGCCGACAAGGCGCCCACGGGGCGGTACTCATAACCTGCCAGAGTCACCGCTGCCAGCGCCTCGCAAATCTGGCTCGCGGAGGCTGTGACGTCGCTGGCCGGATGCCACCGAAGATTGTCCACCGCGCTGAGGCCTAACTTGAGCGCAGAGGCGTGCCCCAGATAGAGAAAAGTGCTCGCATGGCGGATCTCGCCGGTCACGCCCAGTCTGGCCACGCCCGCCAAGCCCCTCAGCAGGCTGGTCTTGCCCACGCCGTTGGCGCCCACCAGCTGCCAGATTTCACCGCCTTTTACATTTAGATCAACACCACTCAGCAGCCTCCGGTCTCCCCGCTCAATCGCAACCTGAGTGACTTCGAGCAGCATCAGAGGTTCACAACGCGGATATCGGGCAGGCCCAGGCTGTCATCCACTTCAACCTTGAGACCCTGAAAATCAAACAGGCTCTGATCGAGCAGATGCGAAGGCGCGACATTACCGAGCGCCCTGAAGATGGTCTCTGTTCTTCCCGGGTACTGCCGCTCCCAATCCGTCAGCATGCTCTTGATCTCCTGTCGCTGGAGGTTCTCCTGAGTCCCACAGAGATTGCAGGGAATGATCGGAAACTGCATGGCGTGCGCGTAATCGGCGATATCCGATTCGCGACAGTACGCCAGTGGCCGGATCACGACATGCCGTCCATCATCGCTCTTTAGTTTGGGCGGCATGGCCTTGAGCTTGCCCCCAAAAAACAGATTGAGAAACAGGGTTTCCACAATGTCGTCACGATGATGGCCCAGGGCAATTTTGGTCGCGCCAATTTGCTCCGCAAAACCGTAGAGCGTGCCCCGGCGCAACCGCGAGCACAGCCCACAGGTCGTCTTGCCTTCGGGAATGATGCTGCGCACAACGCTGTAGGTGTCCTTCTCCAGTATGTAGAAGGGCACGCCCAGCGTTTCCAGATAGTCGGGCAAGACGTCCTCGGGATAACCAGGCTGCTTTTGATCCAGCGTCACAGCCACAATCTCAAAGTCGATCGGCGCACTGGATCGCAGCGAGATCAGTAGCTCGAGCATGGCGTGGGAGTCTTTGCCGCCAGAAATACAGACCATGATGCGATCACCCGCCTCGATCATGTTGAAATCAGCGATGGCCTTGCCCGTCTGCCGGCGCAATCGCTTGCGCAGCTTGTTGAACTCAAGCCGGTCCTTACGGGTGTCCCTGCCGTCACTGACCGGGGCGTTGTGCTGATCTGTCTGCGACATCTTTTCTTCCTGCCATGCTCCCGCGCCGTGAGCGTCCTGCGCGCGCCCTGTACTGCGACAGGTGCTGCGAGCGGTGCCGTGCGAGGTGCTGTGCGATGTGCTGTGCGATGTGCTGTGAATGATATGAGAGACCACTGCGCGGCGCAAAAGCGATTGATGGGACGTTTTAGCCAGTGACTTGAGTTTTCGCCCGTCTGACAGGACAATCCGTGCCGCTTCCAACCCACTACAGATTGCCGACAAGCAAGGATCCCCATCATGAAAGCACCCGTACGCGTTACTGTCACCGGAGCCGCAGGACAAATCGGTTACGCCCTGCTCTTTCGCATCGCTTCGGGGTCGATGCTGGGTGATGACCAACCTGTCATTCTGCAACTGCTCGACATCACGCCGGCGATGGACGCGCTCGGTGGCGTCAAGATGGAGCTCGATGACTGTGCGTTTCCGCTACTGGCAGACGTGATCTGCACCGACGACCCGGAGGTAGCGTTCAAAGATTCGGATTACGCGCTGCTGGTCGGCGCGCGTCCCCGCGGTCCCAGCATGGAGCGCAAAGACCTGCTCGAGGCGAACGCAGCGATCTTTGGCGTACAGGGCAAGGCGATCAACGCCGTCGCCAGCAGGGACATCAAGGTGCTGGTGGTAGGCAACCCCGCCAATACCAACGCACTGATCACTCAGCGCAACGCGCCAGATATCGATCCTCGTCAGTTCACTGCCATGACGCGGCTCGACCACAATCGCGCGCAAACCCAGCTCGCACAGAAAACCGGGACGACCGTGAACGACATTCGTCAAATGACGATCTGGGGCAATCACTCCGCCACGCAATATCCCGACCTTCACCACGCGTTGGTGTCTGGCGAGTCGGCCATGAGCGGCCTGGACATGGACTGGTACGGCGACACCTTCATCCCCACGGTGCAACAACGGGGTGCGGCCATTATTGAAGCCCGGGGCGCCTCTTCCGCCGCCTCAGCCGCCAATGCCGCCGTGGATCATATGCGAAGCTGGGCGCTGGGGACACCAGGGGACGATTGGGTTTCCATGGGGGTCTTTTCCGACGGCTCCTACGGCATCGAGCCCGGACTCATTTATTCTTTCCCCTGCCGCTGCAGCGGCGGAGACTGGGAGATCGTGCAGGGTCTCGAGATCTCCGCGTTCAGCCGGGAAAAAATGGACGCTACCGCGCAGGAACTGACTGAAGAGCGGGATGCGGTAGCCCATCTTTTAGGCTAAGCATGGCCCGGGGGTGAGGCGTGGCAATCAGCCGCCAGTGCCCCTGCTCAGACCTCTCGAAGAATCACCACCGGCGGGACGTTGACAACCCGTCGGCACGACCAGACACCCAACGCGCCCACGATCACGGCGCCGAGAGTGGGCCCGAGGACCCACATCAGCGGCGTCGGTGTCCAGCTCATCTCAAAGACCTGCGTCTGCAGACCCCAGGCCGCCACCTCCGCACCGACACTGGCTAGCGCGCCGGCGAGTCCACCCAACACCAGGAACTCAACCCAGAGCGCGCCCAATACCACGCCCCTCCGCGCGCCCACAGCGCGTAGTAACGCGCTCTCGCGCAAACGGCCATCCAAGCTCGAGCGAACCCCGGAGATCAGCACCAAGCCCCCCGCCAGCAAAATCACGCCGAGCACGAGCTCCAACGCACGGGCAACCTGATCGATCACCACCCGCATTTCACGAATCACAATATCGAGCTCGATCACGGTTACCGTGGGCAAAATCCCCACGAGTTGATTGAGCAACGACTTCTGCTCGGGCAGCAATCGGAAGCTTGTCATATACATTCCCGGAAACGCCTCGAGCACCTTGCGCGGAAACACCATAAAAAAATTGGGGCGCATGGACTGCCAATCCACAGCGCGAATGTTCAGCACCGTCACCTCAAGCGCGTCTGCGCCAATGCGCAAGGACAACCGATCTCCCAGGGTCGCGCCGATGTCACTGGCAAATTCTTCTTCAAGCGACACCCATGCCCGATCGGTATCCGCTGGCCACCATTCCCCATCCAGTAATGCATTGCCCGTGGGGATCTGATCTGACCAGGTGAAATTTGCCTCCCGCTGCCGCGGGGCACCGTCCTCCTCGAGCTCTTCCCAGCGGGGACGTGCCGCGTCGTTCACACTGACCACCCTCCCCCGGGTCATCGGGTAAAGCGTCTCTGACAGAATCTCGTTGTCCGCGAAAAAGGTTTGCAGCGCCGGTCGCTCCTCGGGCGCCAGATTCATGAGGAAGTGATTCGGGGCGTCAGGTGGCAACTGCGCCTGCCACTGACCGATGAGCGACGTTCGCACCACCGACAGGAGCAACATCAGCATGATCGCCATGGCGAAAATCACCATTTGCAGCGCGTTGGCGCGACCGCGACGCTGCAGCCCCGCCAATGCCACGCGCCACAGACTGCCCGCGAATCCACCCACAGACCGGCTGCCGGAAAGCAAGACGCTGGCGGCCAGATAACCCAGCCCCATCACGACACATAACCCCGCGATGACGGCGCTGGTCACCAGCGCGCTGCCGCTGTACCACCACATGAGCGCGACGATTGCCACACCACCGAGAACAAAGTCACGGGAACGCTGCGCCTCGGCAACCCCCATATCGGCACGAAGCACTCGCAGCGGTGACGCCTGCCCCAGACGTCTGAGGGGCGGCCACGCGAAAAACATCAAGCACACCGCTGCGGTCACCCCACCAATCAATACCGGTTTCAACCCGGCAGCGCCGGGCTCAACCGGCAATAGGCTACCCAGCACCCGAATGAAGGTCTCTTGCAGTACCCAGCCCAACGCGCAGCCCGCGAGCGTGCCACACAGCCCGATCCAGAACAGACTCCGGCCATACAGACTGCCGATTTCCGGAGACTGTGCACCCAGACTTTTCAGAATGGCGACGTACTGCGTATGCCGTTCGCCAAAACGTCGACTGGCCAACGTGATCGCCGCCGCCGCCAGCACGACCGCCAGAGAACCGGCCAGCAGTAAAAATCCCTGCGCCCTGTCCAGCGTTTCACCGATGCTGGGCTGTGCACCTTCAACCGAATCCAACCGCTGGCCCTGTCCTAATTGGGGCTCGACCCACTCTGTAAATGTCGTGATCGCATCGGACGTGCCACTCAACAACAGTCGATATTCGACACGGCTACCCGGCTGAATCACACCGGTGGCAGGAATATCAGCGGTGTTCATCAACAGGCGAGGCCCAAAACCGAAGACCGCGGTGGTCGCGTCGGGCTCACCCCGGACCGCGCCGCTGATCCGCAAGGGTTGCTCCCCGACGAAGATCGCGTCTCCGGGTTCGACATCGAGGAGTGAGAACAGTCTTGGCGCCAACCAGACCTGGCCCGGCTCGGGAATGGCCCCCGTATCACGGACCTCACCATAGGGCTCCGAAGACCACAGCAACTCACCCCGCAGCGGGTACCCCGGTGACACCGCCTTGATCGATGACAGTGCCATGTGATCGATATCGGCCACCGCCATTGAGGGGAAACCCACGATCTCGGTGGGCTGAAGCTGCTGCTCACGAGCCGCGGATGTCCAGGACTCTGGTATCGGCGATCGACTGACAACGACCATATCGGCGGCTAAAAAGCGCGCGCTCTCAGACAGTAACGCTGACTGTAATCGGGTGACGAAACTGCTGACGCCCACCACCACCGATACGGCGAGCACCAGCGCCATCAGCAGGATGCCCAGCTCGCCGCTCCGCCACTCGCGCGCGAGTAACCTCCAGGTGAGCGCCTGCTTCACGGCCCGGACAACTCCCCTGCCGACATCGAGAAACGTTGATCACACCGCTCGGCGAGGCGCTCATCATGTGTGACGAGCACAAGGGTGGTGCTAGCACGGGCATTGAGTTCAAACAGCAAATCGATAATGCGCTCGCCGGTGCGCGTATCGAGATTTCCGGTCGGCTCATCGGCAAAGAGCACCGCCGGCTCCGTTGCAAAAGCGCGCGCAATGGCGACCCGCTGCTGCTCACCCCCCGATAGCGTGGTGGGGTAATGCCCCAGCCTATCCTGCAGCCCGACCTCCCCAAGAAAACGCTCAGCGATGCTGCCCGCCTCATCAATGCCCGCCAGCTCCAGCGGCAGCATGACGTTCTCTTTTGCGGTCAGCGCAGGAAGTAATTGGAAGTTTTGAAAGACAAAACCTACCTTCTCAGCGCGGAGCCGCGCGCGCGCGTCCTCGTCCAACACGCTGAGGTTCACCCCGTCGAGCCACACCTCTCCTGCGGATGCCACATCCATACCCGCGAGCAAGCCCAGCAAGGTAGACTTACCGGAACCGGAAGCACCGACAATCGCGGCGGATGCACCCGCTACAATCTCCAGGTCAACGCCGTGCAATATGGTGAGATCACCATCGGCGGTGGGAACCGTTTTTAGGAGCTGACTGACTTTGATCATACTGCGTGTCCTCGCACAACGCTTACGAGTCTCGGCTTTGCTCGGATTGCTGATGCTTGTTCTTGCCAGCGTAGTCGCTGCACAGCCGACCCGACCCATCCTTGTCCTTGGCGACAGCATCAGTGCTGCCTACGGACTGTCACTGGAACAGGGCTGGGTGGCGCTACTGGAATCGCGATTGGAGAACGAGGACAGGCCATACCACACCGTAAACGCGAGTATATCAGGGGATACCTCTGCGGGTGGCTTGCGCAGGCTGCCCGCACTCCTCGCGACCCATGAACCCCGCATTGTGATCATCGAACTGGGGGGGAATGATGGGTTGCGGGGCTACCCCGTGGGACAACTTAAAGACAACCTGATCACTATGATCGAGTTGAGTGAGGCCGCCGGCGCAGCGGCGCTCGTCTTACCGATGGAGATTCCCCCTAATCTTGGCAAGTTCTATACCGATGCCTTTCGCGCCACGTTTGCGCAGGCCGCCGAACAAACCAACGCCACATTGGCTGATTTTCCGCTGGCATCGGTCGCACTGCGGCCCGAACTCATGCAAGCCGACGGCATTCATCCCACCGCGGCAGCGCAACCGCTGATACTTGACGCGGTATGGTCAAGCCTTGAGGGGCTCCTGTGATCAGGCAGCCCAGCCCGCTGAATGAACACCCTGAACCGGGGCAAAGCGCACTACAACGCAGGTTGGAAATCATTATTTTCGGCACCGGGACCCTCGCGGGCCGCCGTTTCGACATGACGTTGATTGCGGCCATTCTGCTGAGCGTTGCGGTGGTCGTACTGGATTCGGTGCCGGAGCTGGACGCGGCAGTGGGCGCCGGCTTCTGGTATGCGGAACTCTGCTTCACCGGCTTATTTACCCTCGAGTACGTCACGCGCGTTTGGTGCACGCATAATCGACCAGCCTATGTCCTGAGTTTTTGGGGCATTGTCGACCTGTTGGCGATTGTGCCCACCTACATCGCTTTTCTATTTCCCGAAGCGGCGCCGCTGGTGGTCATCCGGTTATTGCGGGTGCTCAGGGTTTTCCGGGTTTTCCGACTGGTGACTCTGTTTGCAGAGCTCAATGAAATTCTCGCGGTCCTGCGCAGCACCTCCAGATCGATTTTTGTTTTCCTGGTGATGGTGATGCTGGTCGTCGTGGTCTTTGCCTGCATCATTTATGTCATCGAGGGTCCGGCGCACGGGTTCACCAGCATTCCCCTGAGTATCTACTGGGCAGTGGTCACCATCACCACCGTCGGCTACGGTGATTTAGTGCCTCAGACCGCAGCCGGCCGATTCGTGGCAAGCTTCGGCATGCTGGTGGGCTACTCCATCATCGCCGTGCCCACCGCTATCATCACGCGCAAGCTCTGGGAGCGCATCAACGAGCAACGGGCGGCGCAACCGACACTGCCCTGGAACTGCCCGGTCTGCGCGAAGCAGGGGCATGCTGTGGCGGCAGTGTTCTGCCAGCATTGTGGTGCGGAACTCGACGTTCCCAGCGACATTCGTGAGCGAGCGCAGCGAGATGCCTGACCAACCCACATCACTCTATGGCTACCGCAAGTACTGGGCAGAATGTCTTGGCCCGGCGCCCTGGCTGCCCATGTCGCGAATCGAGATGGAGCAATTGGGGTGGGACAGCTGCGACATCATTATCGTCTCCGGAGACGGCTACGTTGATCACCCTAGTTTCGGCATGGCAGTCATCGGACGCGTGCTTGAGGCACAGGGATTCAGGGTGGGCATGCTCGCGCAGCCCGATTGGCAATCCGCTGAACCCTTCACCGCACTCGGCCGCCCCAACCTGTTTTTCGGCGTCACCGCGGGAAACATGGACTCCATGATCAATCACTACACAGCGGACCGGAAACGCCGCAATGACGATGCCTATACCCCGGGCAACATTTCGGGCAAACGCCCCGACCGGGCCGTCACCGTCTACAGCCAGAGACTGAAGGAGGCCTATCGCGATGTGCCCATCATCGCTGGCGGTATCGAGGCCAGTTTGCGCCGCATTGCGCACTACGATTACTGGAGTGACCGGGTTAAACGTTCGGTACTGCTCGACAGCCGGGCCGACCTGTTGGTGTTTGGCAACGCCGAACGCGCGATTGTCGACATTGCCCACCGCCTGGCGAACGGCGAGCAAGTCAGCGACTTAACGGACATCCGGGGCACCGCCTTTGTCACGCGGCACCCGCCTGCAAATCGCACGCTGATCGACTCGACATCAGTCGATGAACCCGGTCGGATCGAGGTCCATCCGAACCCTTATGAGGGTATGGAGCCTGAACCCTGCGCGGAGGGGCAGAATGAAGACAACAATGAGCCCGCGCCCGTCCGCCTGATGGCCAGCTCAAAACAGGACACCCATGCCATTCGACTACCCTCAGCCGAGGCCGTCACCGAAGACCCGGTGCTCTACGCCCACGCGTCACGGGTATTCCACAAGGAGACCAATCCCCACAATGCGCTGCCGCTTATTCAGGCCCACGGCGACCGCGAGGTCTGGCTGAATCCACCACCGATCCCACTAGAGACCGATGAACTGGACTGGGTATTCGAACTCCCTTACCAGCGACTCCCCCACCCAAGCTACGGTGGCGCAGCGGTGCCTGCAATGGAGATGATCCAGCATTCCGTCAACATCATGCGGGGCTGCTTTGGCGGGTGTACTTTTTGCTCGATTACCGAGCACGAGGGACGCATTATCCAAAGTCGCTCCGAAGCGTCCGTACTGCGCGAGGTGGAACGCATTCGCGATACCAGCCCCGCCTTCACCGGCGTGATCTCTGACCTCGGCGGCCCGACCGCCAATATGTGGCGCATCGCCTGCAAGGACAAGGAAACCGAAGCGGCCTGCCGAAAGCTCAGCTGCGTATACCCCGGCATCTGCAAAAATCTGAATACTGACCACACCCCGCTGATCAATCTGTATCGCAAAGCCCGGGAAACCGAAGGCGTCAAAAAGGTATTGATCGCCTCGGGACTTCGATACGACCTGGCGGTGGAGAGCCCAGAATATGTGCGGGAGCTGGTGACTCATCATGTAGGTGGCTACCTGAAGATTGCGCCGGAACACACTGAATCGGGTCCCCTTTCCAAGATGATGAAGCCGGGGATGGGGAGCTATGACCGCTTTGCCGAGATGTTCGAGCGGTTCTCGCGCGAAGCGGGTAAAAAGCAGTACCTCATCCCCTACTTTATCGCCGCGCATCCCGGGACCACCGACGAAGACATGATGCACCTGGCGCTATGGTTAAAGCAGCACCGCTTTCGGGCTGATCAGGTACAGACTTTCTACCCTTCCCCGATGGCGACCGCTACGGCGATGTATCACACGGGCAAGAACCCCTTGCAGCGGGTGAAACGCGACAGTCAGTCGCTGGGCACTGTGAAAAAACTGAGTCAGCGACGTTTACACAAGGCCTTTCTTCGCTACCACGACCCCGACAACTGGCCACTGCTGCGCAAAGCGCTGAAACAGATGGGGCGGCGAGATCTCATCGGCAACGGCTCAATGCATCTCGTCCCCTCGCGGCAACCGCCCAAACGCCATCGGGTGGTAAAGCCGGGCGGCGGCAACTTTCGCACGCAGCACACCGGGGAGCATCGCGGTAAAGGCCGGCGCCGTTAAGCGGGCGCCAGATCACTCCTCGATCGATGCCGCGATCAACTCACCCAACTGGCGAAACTCCACCCGTCGAGGCGTCTTCTTCCGCCACATCAAGCCGATCTGACGCGTAATGTTGACCTGATCAAATGGCTTCACTGCGAGCGGCGTGTTGCTGGCAATGCCCGCTTCGACGGCCATCCCCGGCAATAGCGTGACCCCGATGCCATTGGCGACCATCTGCACAATGGTGGCTAAGCTCGTGGCCTGATACGGCACGGTAATCTGGGAGTCTCTGAGCTTACACGCCTCCTGCGCGTGGTCCCGTAGGCAGTGCCCCTCCTCCAAACGGAGCAGCGACTCTCCTTTCAGATCTGCTCTGCGCAGCGGCGTCCGGCTCGCGAGTGGGTGGTCAGGCGGGCAGGCCAGCAGAAAGTCGTCCTCGAACAGCGGCATGGTCTCAACCTGCTCGGCGGGAAACGGCAAGGCAAGTAACAACACATCGAGCTCTCCAGCGAGGAGCGCATCAACCAGCGGCTGACTAAGGTCCTCGCGGATGAACAGCTTGAATTCGGGATACTGCGATCGGATCTGCCCCAGCAAACCCGGCAGCAGATAAGGCGCAACCGTCGGGATGACCCCCATGCGCATCCGGCCCTGAAAAGGCACCCCCTGACCTGCACACAGGCTCACCATGTCCTCAACGCCGACCAATAAATCCCGGGCCCGCTCCACCACCTCTGAACCCAAAGAGGTCAGAAACACCCGGCGGTTGTTGCGCTCCACCAGACTCGCGCCGAGGGTCTCTTCCAGCTCGAGCACGCCGGCGCTTAGCGTGCTTTGGCTCACATGACAGGCCGCGGCGGCCTGACCAAAGTGCTGGTGCTCTGCGACCGCACAGAGGTAACGGAGCTGTTTCAGCGTCGGTTGGCGCACCACCATTCTCCTTGCAGACCAATACTACGGGACACATTGACCCCGCAAGCCGGGAACGATTTGGGAAGAAGCGACCGGCGACTCGCCGGCATCGCCTCCCAAGACTGGCTCAGATAATAATCGGTTTTTCCGATCGAGTTTTTTTATATTTCCAGTAAGCCAAAATTGAGTAACCTCGGTATATTAATCAGACGCTGATGACAGTCGCATTTTGTGCTGTCTCCGTAATTCCACAAGCAACACACAAGGAGTAAGTCATGGAACTGAAAGGCAGTGCTACAGAGCAAAACCTGAAGGACGCGTTCGCGGGTGAATCACAGGCGAATCGCCGTTACCTCTACTTCGCCTCAAAGGCGGACGTCGAGGGCTACAACGACGTGGCTGCCGTCTTCCGCTCCACAGCCGAAGGCGAGACCGGACATGCACACGGTCACCTTGAGTACCTGGAAGAAGTCGGCGATCCCGCCACCGGGCTGCCGATGGGCGACACCAAGAAGAATCTCGAGGCGTCAATCGCCGGTGAGACTCACGAGTACACCGATATGTACCCGGGCATGGCCAAGACCGCGCGTGACGAGGGCTTCGACGAGATCGCAGACTGGTTCGAGACTCTGGCCAAGGCCGAGCGCAGCCACGCCAATCGCTTCCAGAAGGCGCTGGACAACCTCGACGGCTAATCTGGCTCTCGCTTAAGCATAATAAGGGGAGCAAAGTGCTCCCCCTGTTTTTTCAAGCTCACGCCCTCCTAACATTCAGTCCGCTGGGTAACCCGCTTACCCGGAACCGGATGAATCACTTTTTCTGTAACCAAGAGCACAACAGGTCATGAGAGAAGGCAGTATTGACGCACCCACTCGGCATCCGCTGGATTGGCAGAGTGAGGATTTCTGGGATAAGAGCGCGCTCAACGAGGAGTTAGAGCGGGTCTTTGACGTCTGTCACGGATGCCGCCGTTGCGTCAGCCTATGCGACGCCTTCCCCACTCTGTTTGACTTGATTGACGAGTCAGACACGATGGAAGTCGACGGCGTCGACAAAGCCGACTATGACAAGGTCGCTGAGCAGTGCTACCTCTGCGATCTGTGCTACCTCACCAAGTGCCCCTACGTGCCACCGCACGAGTTCAACGTCGACTTTCCTCACCTAATGCTGCGCGCAAAGGCACAGAAATTCAAAAATCAGGGGGCATCACTCAGGGATCGGACGTTAACGAGCACGGACAAGCTGCTGTCGACAACCTCTATCCCGCTCATTGATGTGACCGTGAACGCGCTCAACAATACGGGCGTATTCAGAAAGGCGCTGTCCGCCAGCCTGGATATTCACCATGAGGCACCGCTGCCCAAGCTGCACAGCAAGACCCTGCGCAAGCGCGTCAAACCGCTGCTCCAGCCCCAGGATCCGACTCCCGTAGGCGACACCACCGGCAAGGTGGCGCTCTATGCGACCTGCTATGGCAACTACAACAGCCCCGAGGTGGGCGAAGATTTTGTGAAGGTGTTTCAGCACAACGGTATTCACATCGACATCGTGCCCAAGGAACAGTGCTGCGGCATGCCAAAGTTGGAGCTCGGGGATCTGGATAGCGTGGACGCACTGAAGCGAGCCAATATACCGGTGCTGGCCAAACTGGTTGATGAGGGTTACGACCTGACGGCGCCGATTCCCTCCTGCGTGCTGATGTACAAACAGGAACTGCCCTTGATGTACCCGGATGATCCGGACGTTCTCAAGGTGCAAAAAGCGTTCTACGACCCGTTTGAGTATCTCTGGGCGCGACATAAAGGCGACGCCCTAAAAACAGAGTTCACAAAGGCGCTGGGCAGCGTGGCGTACCAAGTCGCCTGCCACCAGCGCGTGCAGAATATTGGATTGAAGACCCGGGACGTATTGAATCTGGTCAACGAGAGTGACGTGACTGCCTACGAAAGGTGCTCGGGTCATGACGGCACCTACGCGGTCAAAAAAGAGACCCGCGACAAATCGGTGAAAATTGCACGACCCACCGTTCGCAAGGTGGATGAGCAGGCGCCGGATCGGTTCATCAGCGACTGTCCCATGGCGGGCGAGCATATTGCTCATCTCTCAGCCAAGGTGGACAAGGCGGAACACCCCATGACGCTGTTGCGCGAAGCCTATGGCCTGTAATCCTCTACACTGACAGATATCAATTGACCACACATTCGAGGGATTGAACATGACACAGTTAACTCGTGATGACCTTTGGAGCCTTGAGGAGTACGCCGCCAAGCGCTCAGACTTTCGGGCCGAGGTGATGGCTCACAAGAAAAACCGGCAGTTGGCGCTGGGCGAACACGCCCGACTCTACTTCGAAGATGCCACCACTATTCGCTATCAGATTCAGGAAATGCTGCGCATTGAGCGAGTCTTTGAGGCAGAGGGTATTGAAGAGGAGCTCAGCGCCTACAACCCACTCATTCCCGACGGCCATAACTGGAAGGCGACATTCATGATTGAAATCCCCGACCCGGCACAGCGCGCCGTTCGGCTTGGGGAGATGATCGGAATTGAAGACCAGGTGTGGTTGCAGGTCGGTGATCTCGATCGCATCGTGCCGATAGCCGACGAGGACCTCGATCGCACCACGGCTGACAAAACCGCGTCGGTCCATTTCATGCGCTTTGAAGTCACACCAGAGCAGGTCAACGCGCTGAAAGATGGCGCCATACTGTATGCCGGGGTTGACCATCCAAGCTATCCGATCGATCGCTACGAGGTCCCTGCCGCCATCCGCGAGTCCCTCACCAACGATCTGGTGTTGACCGAGCATTGAGGGCAGGTCAGTGGGTAACGCAGCGGTCTCGCGGAGAGGTATCTGACGTATGACGTTGGTGGTCTTCGATCTCGATGGCACTTTGCTGGACAAGGGCTCCAAGATATCGACTTATACCGCCGAGACGCTTGCCAAGATGCGAGCCCGCAACATTCCCTACACCGTCGCAACGGGCAGGACATTGCAGGCCGCCACGGGGCCCCTCAAGGATCACCACTTTACGCTGCCGCTCATCCTCAAAAATGGCGCGATCATTTGGTCACCAGAGGAGGCGCGCTACAGCCATCATCACCTGCTGACCCGTGAGGAGGTATGGCATGTGCTGGCTGCGTTCACGCTCAATGAGCTCACGCCCTTTGTTTTCTCGCTGCAGCCCGGGCAGCGCCATGCGCTGTATCACGGGCCGCTGAAGAGCCAGAGCGAGCACAAACTCGCCGACCTGTTTGAGGCTGAACGAGAGCTGCCACTGGCGCCGCTGACAGCGATGCCCGATGAAGTCAGTGTGATCAATGTGTTTTCTTTGGGCAGTGCCGAGGCGGTGGAACGCGTCAGCGCGAGCATCGCCGACGAACCTCACCTTGTCGCCTACTCAGGCATTGCGATTCACGAGCGGGAAATGGGCGAGCAGGCGACCAAGGAACCCGCCCTGCACTGGATCGACATCCACCACAGCCTCGGCAGCAAAGGCAACGGAATCAACCATCTGCGAAAAGAATTGGCGATTGATCACGTCATCGCCTTTGGCGACGGCGATAATGACCTGAGCATGTTCGAATGTGCCAGCGAGTGCTACGCCCCGGTCAATGCCGACCCAGTTATTCTCAACGCTGCGGACAAGATTATCGGACACCACGATGAGGACGGCGTCGCGCGCTTTCTTCGCAAACGTTTCGAGCTGTAGACGCTAACGCGCTTGCCTGACCTGAATCAGGCTCACGCCCACTAAAATCATGCCCAACGCGATGAGATGCTCCCAGCCCCACGGCTCGGCCAGAAAAACCGTGCCCGCTGCAAAGGCCACCGCGGGAATCAGATAGTTGATTGTAGAGAGAAAGCCGGGGCCCCTCTCTGTCACCACCACGAAATAGCACCAGGTGGCGACACCCGTTGCCATCACACCGAGCACCACGAGGACACTTGACGCTGCCGCCGTGACATCAAAACCGGGGCCCGCGAGCTGAGCCCACAGCGATGGCACCGCCAGTAGCAGGCTACCGATCGCGAGGGTACCGACAGACAGCGCCACAGGGTTTTCGGCGGGGAGCCGCTTCGCATAGACCCCATTGAACGCGTAGCTGACTGTCGCCAACAATGCTGCAACCTGACCGGGCCACTGGCCGCTGGCGCCGGCCGAGAGCAGGTCCTCTCCCACCAAGAGCGCAACGCCGGCGAACCCCATTACCACCCCTGCGAAGCGTCGCCAGGTGAGCGGCTCATGATCCAGTAACCAGTGAGCGAGCAGCAATGTCGCAACCGGCATCAGGGCCATCAGTATGCCCACCTCAGCCGAAGGGACTGACTGCTCCGCCCAAGCGATGAGCGAGAACGGAATAATATTGCCTGTCAGACTCAGTAGTGTGAGTCTTGGCCACCACTCCCGCCCGAGGCGCCACCGCTGTCGGCGCCAGCGCCATACGCACCAGACCACCAGCGCCCCCATCCAAAGACGACACCACACAATGAAAAGCGGATGAAACGACTCCAGCGCGACGGCAATCAATGCAAAGGCGAAGCCCCATACCAACACGAGGTATCCGAGGAGCGCCCAATGTTTAACAGTGCTTTGTGCCATATCATCCACAGCAGCCAACCTGCGCGCTACGGTGCAATAGTGCCGCTAAAATCGTGAAGAACTTTTGCTAAGCTCGGTGTACGCAACGAGTGTAGAAAATGGTTCAGCGAGCCCCCTCCCCAGAATCCGATCCGGACGCCTACGTCGAGTACATTTCTCGGTACGGCATACCCACCGCGCCTCAGGTGGCCCTTGCTGCGGGGTTAGCTCGCGCGTGGTTCAAGCCGAAGTTCGTAGGCCTCGACAACCTGCCTGACAAGCCCGCTCTGCTCATTGGCAATCACGCCTTTATGGCCGTTGATGCCGCACTGTTTCATCTCTATCTGTATTACGACCACGGGCGCTATGTGAAGGGCTTGGGAGACAAATCGCTTTTTGCCAATGCCCACTACGCGGCCATCGCCCACGCGATGGGGGGTGTTTCGGGCCAGGCACCCATCGTTGAGCGACTGATGGCACGCGGTGATGACTTGTTACTTTACCCGGGCGGGGCCTATGAATCGGTAAAGCCCTTAGAGGCCCGCTATCAGCTACAGTGGAAGCAGCGATATGGCTTCGTCAAGCTGGCTGCCAAGACGGGCTACACCGTGGTGCCCGTCGCCTCAGTGGGCCCTGACGAATACTATGATCACGCCATGTCCTCTCAAGCCCTATTTAACTCTGCACCGGTGAAAATGCTCATGAAAACCGGTGTGCTGCCGAAGGATCTCCGCTCTGATCTGGTACCGCCCATCCCTGCAGGCATGCTGGGCGGGCCTCTACCGAAACCCAAGACCACGTATTTTGCGATCGGGACACCGATTGACTTGGCGGAGTACGAGGGTCAAACGCTGTCGACACAAAAATTGACCGCACTGCGGCGTCAGTTCGCCACAGCGATCGAAAAAGAGATTCAAACTTTGCTGCTACTGAGAGAGCAGGAGCGGCATCAGGACAGCTGGCTGAGGCGCCTGCTGTCTGCCTGACCTCACATGGCATTGACGCGAATGATACGCACCACACTGCTGGCCCTACTGACCCTCACTCTCGCCTGGTTGCTGCTCTCGATTTTTTGGGCGCCCCCGCATCTGATTGCCACCACGCCCTACCCGGTTGACCAAACACCCGCCACCCGCAATCTCGATTATCAGGACATCACCATACCGAGTGGCGACCTGCTGCTTGAGGGCTGGTGGATACCGGCCTCCCAGCCGATCGCTGATCTCATTTTTGTACATGGGGCGGGCTCCAATCGTATTTCGCAGTACATCGGCTCGCTGGATTTCTATCGGACGCTACACGACCTGAACATCTCTGTCGTGACGATGGACATTCGCAATCATGGCAATTCACCGGTCACCGACGGCACGTTACGCATGGGACTCGCAGAGTGGCCAGACGTGGTCGCCACCGCACAATGGCTGGATCAACACCACCCCAGTGATCGGCCGAGAATTCTCCTCGGCGCCTCGATGGGGGGCAGTACGGTCATTCACGCTATGAGAAATGGACTCCAGGCCGACGCCGTGATTTTGCTCGACCCGTTACTCGATGTACTGGACAGCATGAAGGAAGTCGGCGAGGTTGAAACCGGGTTTCCGCCACTACTGTTTTCCATCGCCGCGCGAGCGGCGATTTACCGGTACGGTCTGCCTCACGGTGAAACCAGTCCACTGGCAATGGCCAAGGCCTTGGACTTACCCATCCTCCTGATGCAGGACTGGGAAGACCCGGTCACTCGCTCACCTTTCGCCGACGAGCTCGCGAACACCAACCCCCGTGTCACCCTAGCCCGGGTACCCAGCATTTCTGTTGCAGAGGCCTGCCTCGATGGCAAGGAGGAATGGGGCACTCACGTTGCAGCGCACCCCTGCCGACCTGACTGGACAAGGGAAACCGTAGCGGCCTTCGTCGAATCTGTGGTGAACCAAGCTCCCAGCTCGTAGCTGGCAGGCATCTGGCAATCGGGGTCTCACGTACATACCCCACATTCGCAGGAATACAGCCTTATGAAGCACCTTTTAATGACTCTGGTCGCGCTGTCAGCGCTGTTCAGCACCACTGTGTTCGCCTCTTGTCCGGATTTTCTGAACCACTCGATGCGCAAGCTGGCATCCACGGAGACTGTTCAATTTTGTGAGGCCTACGAGGGCAAAACACTCTTGATCGTGAACACCGCCAGCTACTGCGGCTATACCTCGCAGTTTGAGAGCCTGGAGAAGGTCCATCGAACCTACGCAGACAACGGTCTGGTCGTACTTGGATTCTCCAGCGACGATTTTTTTCAGGAAGACAACGATGAAGGGGACGCTGCCGAGGTCTGCTTTGAGAAGTACGACGTGACCTTCCCGGTGATCGCCACATCAGCGGTGCGCGGTTCGGATGCCAACCCGGTCTTCCGCGGTTTGGGAGAGGCCGCGGGCTATCCGCGCTGGAACTTCAACAAGTATCTGGTCTCGCCCACCGGTGAAGTCGTGGAGCATTTCGCCAGCGGCGTGAAGCCTGACAGCGAAGAGATGCGTGCCGCCATCGAGGCGGCGCTCCCCTCCGCACAAAGCTGACTGTTGGCCATGTCGGATCCCTGCGCTTGCTGTCATCGCAGGGTGCCGCTCACCTTCCACCATCTCATCCCCAAAAAAGTGCACCGCCGGGCGCATTTCAAACGGCACTTTAAAAAGTCCGATCTGCAACACGGCGTACTTGTCTGCCGGTTATGTCATCGCGGCATTCATCGGGAGTACGACGAAATGACATTGGCCCGCCAATTCAATTCGCTCGCAGCACTCACGGGTGACGAAGTGCTCTCCAGACATTTTGAATGGGTGGCCAAGCAGCGGGAGCAGTGAGGCTACTTGAGCTGCCTTACGAACAGCCCAGCGCCTTAATACGGAAATGACTCAGAGATCAGGCTCATGGCTCAGATAGTCAACGACTATTCGGGTCATCGCCTCGACGTCCTCACTGCCATCGACAACCAGATCGGCGGACTCCTGGGCCAGAGCGCCCCACTCTATAAACGTGCCTTCCGCTCGAGCCCAGAAGCGCTCGATCGACGCCAGATCCCGACCGCGCTCATGCTGATCACGGTGAACCCTGCGGCTACGCCGCAATGCGACATCGGTCGCCACAAAAATCAAGCGATCAATCAGCGCCCGCAAGTCAGCCCGGCAGGCGACCAAAATACCCTCTAGAAGAATGGTCTCTCTCGGCGCGATACTGACGGTCTCAGACCGTCGGCAGTGCGTGGTGAAATCATAGGTCGGACACTCAACCGCTCGACCTGACCGAAGCGCATCAATATGCGCCGCAAACAAATCGAGATCGAGCGCGTCAGGATGGTCAAAATTGACCGCCTCACGCGCTTCAGGCGCCAGATGAGACAGGTCATGGTAATAGGCGTCGATCGGCAGCAGCGCCACACTGTCATCGCCCATGGCTTCCAGCAAAGCCGCCGCTAGCGTGGACTTGCCGCTTCCCGAACCACCTGCAATCGCAATGACGCGACGCACTATTCACTCGACCACGCAGATTGGGCTTGCCTAGCCGGAGAAATAAACGCTGCCATATTCCGCCTCCAGCGCCTCGCGAATACGGCGCTTTTCTCCAGGCGCGTCTACCGCCGCGCAACGTCCCTCTTCCCAGGCGTCATAGGCGTCGTAGCTCGGCACGCCCACCGCAGTCAGTAACTCCCAGACCAACAAGCACCGCTCCAGCTCAGAGGGTGCGTCGCTGCCCGCCACCCGAGTGAGTAATTCATCACGACTGGGAACATCGTCGCTGAGCCCTAACTGCCCGCCCACGTCGAGCCGCATAAATGCGGGGGCCGCCGGATCGTACCGAGGCCAGTCCCGGCCATCGGGCAGACGCGGGGCGCCGTCCCGCGCAAATGCACCCCATGCTGTCATCATGATCTCGGTCATCTCTGCCGCCGAGTCGGTGTCTGGATACATGTAATCGCCGATGACGCCATACATGGGTGCCCCCATGATGAAGGCAATCTCACTAGCGTGCGCAGCGCCCAAGATCTCGGAGAACGGCACGAAGTAGTTGTCGGGCTGCTCGTCCCAGTCATACCGATAGGCATACAACTCGGTATATCCCGCCTCGCGCATACCCGACAGGGGGTCGTCCACAGCGCCCAATTTCCAGCCGCGTGAGCGCATGTCCACCCAAAATGCATAGAGCGCCGGATCCTTGATCCGGAGCTTCGCAGGCAGGGCCTTGGACAGCGGGTAGCTGACATCCACAAAGTAGCGGCTCAATCCCAGCCACAGGGTCACTTCATCCCGCGTTGTGCCCGCCATGACCGGTACGTTCTTGGCATAACGGGGATCGGCCAGTGCGGCCAGCACCCCCTCTTCCGGGATCACCACACCGTCGCGAATGACGGCCGGCTGAATGTGATCTTCTTCGAGCTCGAAATAGGCAGCCAGTAGGTCGTCCATGGCTACAGCGCGCAGCGTCTCGGCATCAACCGCCATATTACTCAGACCCAACTCTCTAACGACCTCCCAGCTGCCCCGGTCGACCATGGGATGCTCCCGCCCGGCGTTATAAGCCTCGCTGACCGTCAGGCTGCGCACGTGCCCTGATTGGGCGATAGCCCGATGAAACAATCCCTCGGAGGCAGGTGAGGCCAGCAGGCTGAAGACATTTCGCCCTCCTGCACTCTCACCAAAAATCGTCACGTTATCGCGATCACCGCCAAAAGATGTGATGTTGCGCTGAGTCCAGCGAAGCGCTTCCACCATATCCAGCGTGCCGAAATTGGCCAGTGGTGTCGTCTTCAAATCAGCGCCATTCAGGGCGGGGTGGACAAACCATCCAAACGGGCCGAGGCGATAGTTAATGACCACCACGACCACCTGCTGCCGCGCTGCGAATCGCGAGAAGTCGTAGGTGCCTTTATGCCCCGTGAGGTTGCTGCCGCCATGAATCCACAGCATGACCGGCAGGTCAGCCGCCGCCTTTCCGGGCGCGTAAATATCGAGGTAGAGACAATCCTCCGAGCCCAAGTATTCCCCCTCGGCGTCACCGGATGCCATGCTTTGCGGCTGCGGGCACATCACCGGTGCCGGCTTGGATGAAATGACCTGTTCGGGCGTTTCCAGCCTCCCGGGGGCAGCCCACCGCCCAGCTCCTTCAGGCGGCTGAGCAAAGGGAATATCCCGGAAGATCAACGACCCTTCCGGTCCCGCCTCCGCGGCCACCACGCCGCTCGAAGTACTCACCGATAGGCCCATCTCTAGCTCCGGGTCGGACTCCGGGTCGGGCACCGTGCACGCAGCGCAGCACAGCACTGCCAACAGAACCCATAGGCGCCTTGGGACGGTATTTCTCATGGTGTAGGGGTACGCTCTATTATGTGTGATGAGATACGATCTGAGGAAAGGCACGGACCATAACCGGGCCGAGGGCCGCGCTGAACTAGGGATCAGGGCTCGCGGCGGGCGTGTCGTCCACGTCGAGATCGGCGACGCTGTGATCGACCCAGACCATCAGCAGCTTGTAGCTCACCGAAAGCATGACCGCGCCGACGAATAGCCCGATCAACCCCTCTGCCGCCATCCCGCCGAGTGCGCCCACTAGCACAACGGGCATGGGAGTCTCGACACCACGGCCAAGCAATATCGGCTTCAGGAAACTGTCAGCCGCGCCCGCGGCAAACAGATAGATAGTTCCCAAAACATGTGTCACCGTGGACCCGTCGGCCACCAGCCACAGCCATGCCAGCACAGGGAGCACCACCAGCGACGCCGGCAGCTGAATGACCCCCAAAAAGAGCACCACCAGCGCGAGCACGCCCGCCGCCGGCACGTCCAGAACGAGGAAACCCACTCCCAGTGCCAAAGCCTGCAGGACGGCCACGCCGACCACGCCGTTGGATACCGATCGAATCGTGGCAACCACCAGCTCGTGAATCTCCTCGCCACGGGCGGGGTCACTGAACGTCATCAGCAACCGACGCATTTGCTGGCCCCCCGGTGTCGCATGGGCCATCATGAATCCGGCGATCAGCAGCGCAATGAACAAGAGCACCAGTGCCAATAGCGTATTGCCGGCGGCAGCGAGCAGGAAGCGCCCACCCGCGATCAACTGCGGTTGAATCATCTGCGCCGCCGAGACCAGATCTTCGTGCGCACGCTCCCATAACTCATACAGCGGCGCGCCAATCACCGGCCATTCGGCAACGGCGGGGTCGGCCTCCGGGATGGAAAACCCTTGCTCGCTAAGCGCCATCACCCACTCACCCACGTGCTCCGCCAGCGACGCCCCGAGGAGCCCTGCGGGGATGCCGATAATGAGAAAAGCCATAGAGATGAAGATGACGGCCGCTTTACCCTCGCTCAAGTGCAAACGCACTGCCAGCCAGTGGTTTAAAGGATAGAGCGACACAGCAAGGATCAGCGACCAGAGCGCCAGCGCCAGAAACGGCGCAAAGACCTCCACCGAAAACCATACTACGGTCAGCAACAAAAACAGGCGCACATAGACCTGCATGAGGTCGTGCGCCAGCATCTTGCGGATGACATTAAGGTCTTCGCTACTCATACCGCCGCCCCCCGCGCGTTCAGTGTGTAGCCTCGTCTAACCCAGCGTGACGAGATCAGTGGCTGAATGCAACCACTAGCGCCCCTTCCACTCCGGCTTACGCTTCTCTGCAAACGCAGTCGCACCTTCAATCGCGTCTTTACTGGTGAACACCGGTTGCGTCAGCGCGTTCTGGTTCGACCACGCCTCATCGTCGGTCCAGTCACGAGACGCTTTAATAATGGCCTTGCTGACTTTGACGGCCAGCGGACCGTTCTCTGCGATCCGTTGCGCCAGCGCCTTGGCCGTATCCAGCGCAGAGCCGGGGTCGGTCAACTCGTTGATGAGGCCCATCGCCATGGCGCGATCTGCGCCCATAAATTCACCCGTCAGTGCGAGTTCCATCGCGACCCGGTAAGGGATTTGAGACGGCAGCCTGACGAGGCCACCGGCGGCGGCAACCAGACCCCTCTTCACTTCCGGGATCCCGAATTTGGCGTTCTCCGCTGCAACAATCAAATCGCAGGCAATCGCCAGTTCGCAGCCACCCGCAAGGGCGTAGCCCTCTACCGCTGCGATCAACGGCTTGTCGGCGGAGCGCTCGGTCATGCCGCCGAATCCGCGACCCTCAATCTGCGGGAACTCTCCCGAGACAAAGGCCTTTAGATCCATACCGGCACAGAAGGTGCCGCCGGCACCGGTCAGCACGCCCACCCGCAAAGCATCATCGCTGTCCAAGCGCTCAAGCGCTGCTGCGACACCCTGCGCGACCGACAGGTTGACCGCATTCTTCGCTTCTGGACGGTTGATGGTGATGACGAGGACGCCATCGGCCTCGTCAGTTAAAACTGTTGCTTCGTCTGACATCACTTCGCTCCTTGTTAGCGCGGCTGCATCCGGATGCCGCCATCCATTCTGATGCACTCACCGTTAATGTAATCGTTATCAATGATCGACGTTGCCAGCTGTGCGATTTCCTCGGGTCGTCCCAGACGCTTGGGATACAGCACCGACTGCGACAGTGACTCGACAAACTCCGGCGTCAAGCCATTGAACAACGGCGTGTTGATCAGGCCGGGGACAATCGTGTTCACCCGAATACCCACAGTTGAGAGATCCCGGGCGATTGGCAGCGTCATGCCCACAATGCCGCCCTTACTGGCGCTGTAGGCGGCCTGGCCCATCTGCCCCTCGTAGGCGGCCACAGAGGCGGTGTTGATGATCACCCCGCGCGCGCCATCATCGGTGACGGGATCATGCTTGGCCATGACTTCCGCACACAGCCTCAGCACGTTGAAGGTGCCCGTCAAGTTCACCGCAATGACTTTGCTCCAGACATCCATCGGAAAGGGGCCGTCCCGGCCAAGGGTTTTCGCGGCATTGCCGATACCGGCACAGTTCACATTGATATGGATGGTGCCAAAGGCAGCCACGGCTACTTCGATACCGGCTTTTGCGGAATCCTCATCCACCACGTTCACGTTCGCGAAGACGCAATTGTCCGCGCCGAGCTCGGCGACCATCGCCTGCCCCGCGTCTTCATTAAGGTCAAAAACGACCACTTTGCCGCCGGCCGCGGCGATACGACGTGTGACCGCTTGCCCGATACCCGAGGCACCGCCGGTAACGACTGCAACTTTTCCATTGATATCCATGTGTTAACTCCTATTACTCACTCAAATTAATATCTGTTCATCAGACCCGCCGGCCCACGATGTTGCGCTCACCGGTAGACACCACGATCTGTTCACCTAGTGGGTCTGCGCTTTCAAACCACGCAAGCAGTTCGGCATCCTCCGGGTCAGCCACCCCGACCCAGCGGCGGCCGTCAGACAACTGCCGGCCGACAACAACCGCCCTTGCACCGCCCTTCTGCGGCTGAAAGGTATAGCTCTCAATGACCCCATCAGACTCCGGGTCAGAGACAACCTCGACCACCTCTGGGGCCTTGAACTCCGGGACCGCTTCGGGAAACGCGGCGGGCATGTTGGCATAAACGCCCACCGCGTGCTTGGAAAGATACCCGCCATTGGCCCCGACAACGCCGTATGCCGGCTTAGGCTGTGCTCGCAGCCAGTGCACCATCTCGGCGATCCCGTGGGTGGAGTAGTTGTTGCCCGGCCCACCAAAGAACGGCAGCCCTCCGGTCAACGTCAGGGGCCGTGGGTCATCAAGCGTCATACCCAGCGCATCCATCGCCACCCACACCGCGATCGGAAAACAGGAATACAAATCGGCCGCACCGATCTGCTCAGCATCAATGCTCGCACCCGCGAGTGCGTTGCGATAGGCCGCGGCCATCGCCTCTGACTCCCCTACGGAGCGTCGGTTCAGGACTTGCGGCTCTGAGCCGGTGCCATGGCCGTGAAGAAAAATCGCCCTATCCGCCACTCCGAGGGACTGCGCCGTCTCCCAGCGTGCAAGCACCAGGGCTGAGGCCTGATTCACACCATCCTTGGCCACCATCGATTTGAGGTGAGGGTCTCCCATCATACGATTGCTGCTGGACGCCTCGCCGATTTCGGCAGCAGTCATGGCCTCGTCAAACATGGCATAAGGGTTGGCCGCAGCCACGCTGTTAAAGCGCGCCATCAGCTCTGCTAACTGCGCTCTATATTCGGATTTGCTGAGTCCGAGCTCACCCCGCCTCACCTGCTCTTGCAGTGGGTAGATATCGACGGGATTCCAGGCACCGTGCCGATTGAGCTCGGCATCGAAGAGGAGCTCCGTGCAGGCGCCGCGATCGTCGGTTTCGCCCTCTGGCTCGTCGCTCCAGTCCGCCGACAAACCCTGTCGCTGCAACTGACGGGAAGTGGCCAACGCCTCGGCGCCACAGATGATCGCACCGTTGATCTCACCGCGAACCAGCGCATCACCGAGCTCATAGACCAATCGCTGGGGCTCATCGCCACAGGCCCGAGAGTAAATCGCCGAGGCATTCGGCAGTGCCAGTCGGCTCAGAATGGATAAAGGCGGACTGCTGCTGCGCCCGAAGGGAGCGATAACCGGCACGATAAAATCCGGCACCGAGTGGGCAAACATCCTCACGCAAGCGAGACGATCGATCAGCGGGCTCAGCGCCTCCTCTGCGCCGGTATCGGCCAGTGCGGCTTCGCAGGCGCGCGCCGCCAAATCCTCTGGCTTCAATCCTTCGAATTGTTCGCCCAGACGCTCGGTAAACTGGCCTGCGCCCAACAAAACAGGCGTATTGGGATCAATGGACATTTCAGTGACTCAGATTATTCGACGCGGCTTGTGCAATCGCCACAAAGGAGGGCGCTTCCAGCGAAGCACCACCCACCAACGCACCATCAACGTGCGGACAGGCAAAGAGCGCATCAGCATTCTCTGCGTTAACACTGCCACCATAAAGAATGGGCGTGGCGTGTGTCGCTCCCAACAAGGATTCGACTTCCTGTTTGATCATGGCGTGCATGTCATTGGCCTGCTCCGGCGTCGCCGTTAGGCCCGTGCCAATAGCCCATACGGGCTCATAAGCAATTAGCAGATTCGGTTGAGACGTCGCCAATGCCGACCGCAGTTGCGCGCGCACCACACTCTCATGCTCTCCCGCCTCTCGGGCGGGTAGCTGTTCCCCAACGCACAGCACAGGGGTCATCCCCGCCGATTGCGCCGCCGCCAACTTCTGAGCGATCAGTTCATCGGTCTCGTCGTGATACTGCCGCCGCTCGGAGTGCCCGACGAGGACAAACTGGCAGCCGAGGTCCGCCAACATATCGGCAGACACCTCACCGGTGTAGGCCCCTTGAGCGTGCACGGAGCAGTCCTGTGCCGCCAACCCACAGTCAGGTAACGCCTCTACCAAGGCCTGCAGATAAGGAAATGGCGGCGCGATAGCAATGCGAAGCGCAGGATTGGTGTCAAAAGACCACTGTTCGGAGAAAGCCTGAATCGCGGCGCGGCTACCGTGCTGCTTCCAGTTGCCGATGAGATAAAGGTTGGTCATGAGCTACGCGTGATAGGGGACGCGGCGGACCATAACAGAGAGCGGCATGCTTCTCACCCCCTCTCGACGGGGCAATCCGCTCGGGCACCCCACTCGGCCCACGATCCGTCGTACACCGCAACGGGAGAACGCCCGAGCTCATGCAAGGCCACCGCCAGCAGACAGGCAGAAATACCTGACCCGCAGGTGGTCATGACCTGCTCATCGCGGCCGGCCCCCACCCCGTCAAATAGTGCTTCCAACTCCGGTAACGATTTCAGGCTTGCGGGCTCGCCGCTCAGCATCTGGGCGTAGTGCACATTTTTTGAGCCCGGGATATGCCCCGGACGCACTCCCGGTCGCGGCTCGGCTTCTTCGCCGGCAAACCGGGAAGCGGAACGCGCGTCGACGACAATGTGACTCCCCGATGACAGCGCTGCCTTAACACCCTCTGCGTCTGTCACCCAAGCTGACTGACGTGCCGCTACGAAACCCGCCCCTGGCCCGGCCATGGTGGGCTCTCCCTGCTCTGTGTCATAACCCGCGGCAATCCAGCCCGGCAGCCCGCCCTCAAGGATCTGCACCCTGTCGTGACCAAATACGCGAAACATCCACCAGGCTCGCGCCGCGGAAAACAGCCCCTTGCCGTCATAGATAACCACCCTGCTATTCGCGTCGATACCCAGCGCCTGAACACAGTCGGTGAATACCGGCTCGCTGGGCAGCATATGGGGGCAGGCGTGGGCCAGGTCCGCCACGGTCTCAATATCAAAAAACTGCGCGCCGGGGATGCGGCTCGCCAGAAACTCCGCCTTCGGGTCGCGACCGTCCGTCGGCAGATACCAGGAGGCGTCAACAACCGTGACATCGGGGCTCTCCAGCTGCGAGGCCAGCGCTGCTGGCGATATGAACGTATTCGAATCAGACATTTTCAGGTGCTCGCGGGCAAACGAATAAGGTGACGATCGTGAAGCCTGCGTCCTGCGTCGCGCTGGCGGTCACTCGCCTGGCCCCGTCATCGGGATCGACAATTGTATGAGCTGCTCTAGATCTTGAAAACCAGACCAAAGGTAAACAGACAAGGAAAACAGAAGTGCTGTGCCAGCGTGGCGAGAACAGGAGCTCCATCCACAGTTGCGCTATTCAAAGATGCACGACGGCCATGGGGTTTTCATTCACCGTCGACTTTGGTCACAATGGCCGGCCTTCGATACCAACATCCCTACGGGACCTCAGAGGAGATAGCTATGCCGAACACAACCATTACCTGCGGCGACGGATTTGAACTCGGCGCCTATGAGGCAAGCCCCTCGGGCACGGCAAAGGGCGCTGTCGTGGTCATTCAGGAAATCTTTGGCGTCAACTCGCACATTCGTTCCGTTGTCGACGGCTACGCTGAAGCGGGTTTCTATGCAATCGCTCCGGCCATTTTTGACCGTCTGGAGCGAGACGTGCAGCTGGGCTACACCGAAGACGACATGACTGCCGGCATTGAGCTCGCTTTTCAAAAGTTGGACATGAACCAGACTTTGGGCGACCTGCAGGCCACTATTGATGCCGCTGCGAATCATGGAAAGGTCGGCGTAGTGGGCTACTGCTTTGGCGGCTTGCTGACCTGGCTGTCGAGCTGCAACCTGAATCAGGTGTCGGCGGCTTCCGCTTATTATGGTGGCGGCATTCCAGATAACGCGGACATGACACCTTCCTGCCCGATCATTCTCCACTTCGGTGAGCAGGATGCGCACATCCCCATGGATTCCGTGGCTGCCTTCCAGGAAAAGCAGCCGGACCTGCCGGTGCACGTTTATGCCGCGGATCACGGCTTCAACTGTGATCAGCGCGACTCCTATGACGCGACCGCAGCAAGCCAGGCCAGAGAACGCACGTTGACCTTGTTTAACGATACCCTCGCCGCCTGAGCGCTCCCGTGAGAATCGGCGTTATCGTCGGGAGCCATCGCACCGAATCCGAGAGCGCAAAAGTCGGCCGGTTTCTGAGTTCGGCGCTCTCTGCGACGAGCGGCGTCAGCACCTGGACGCTGGACCTCGGTAAAACCCCCTTACCACTCTGGGACGAGACCTTGTGGAGCAATGGACCTCAGTGGTCGATGATGCCCGAACTCAAATCGGAGCTCGACGCCTGCGACGGCTTTGTTGTGATTGCACCTGAGTGGCACGGCATGGTGCCCGCAGCGCTGAAAAATTTTTTCCTGTTGTGGGCCGCGACCGGCGAGCTGTCTCACAAGCCCGCGCTCCCCTGCGCTGTTTCAGCGGGGGAAGGCGGCGCTTACGTGATTTCCGAACTGCGAATGAGCAGCTATAAAAACAACCGCCTCTGCTG
>CBFHIW010000010.1:0-51733 GCA_965656065.1 Luminiphilus sp.
CGTTACGGGCACTGGGTGGCCGCGTCCAGCGGTTGATGACCGACGCCTGAATAGTGGCTGCCACCACGTCGCGCAAGCTTGGCTCATTGGCGCCCGCTGCCGCGATCTCAGCATCGACGAGAGAATCGAGCTCGTTGCGGGTCAATGCCGCTAACTGTTCTGCATCCAGTGCAGGCTCCGGCTTCTCCACTTCCGCTGGTTTGGGCTCCGGGGCTGGCTCTGGTTTCGGCTCAGGCTTCGGCTTCGGTTTAGGCTCTGGTTTTGGCTTCGGCTCTAGTTTCGGTTTAGGTTTAGGCTTCGGCTTGGGTTTTGGCTTTAACGTCTCTGCCTGAATCAGGCTGGCTTGAATCGGCTGAATGCTAGGCGCCGCCGCGATCACTTCACTGGGGCCTGTCCAGCGCACCAGCAGCATCAAGACCAGCCCCCCATGTAGCGCCAGCGTCAGGATGGCGGGCAGACCCGTGAACAGCACCCGATCAGCTGACATCAGTTCCCAGCCGGACTCTCGGTCACCAATCCCACGGTGGGTGCGCCGGCTTCCTGGAGTGCTGTCATCACCACCACAACCTCCCCGTAGGCCACCTTCTCATCGCCCCACACCAGTACTGGCTTGTCGGGCGTACGCCTCAGCACAGCGGCTACCCGTTGCCGAATCGTCGCCAACTCAAGCGCCTGTTTTTCATCGGCACCCAAATTGAGAAACAGCTGACCGCGTTCGTTGATCGAGATGATTAACGGCTCGGCGTCTTGATCTTTGACCGGCGCCGCATCGGCATCGGGCAGGTTCACCTCGACGCCCTGCATGAGCATGGGCGCCGTCACCATGAAGATCACCAACAGCACCAACATCACGTCGATGTAGGGCACGACGTTGATTTCTGCGAGCATCCGACGCCGACGCATGATCAGGGTCTCTGAGATTGATTCGCTTTCAGCGCATAGGTCTGGCGCTGCAGAATGCCCGAGAACTCATCGAGAAACGTCTCATACCGATTCAGGAGCGCGTCGCTCCGCGCCGCAAGGCGGTTGTAGGCCAATACGGCGGGAATCGCCGCGAATAGTCCCATTGCCGTCGCGATCAGGGCTTCCGAGATGCCCGGCGCCACCGTCGCCAGCGTGGCTTGCGTTGCATTGGCCAGCCCCCTAAAGGAATGCATGATGCCCCACACTGTCCCCAGCAGTCCGATGTAAGGGCTGGTGGAACCGACCGAGGCCAGGAAAGGGAGATGTTGCTCGATGCGGTCCGTCTCACGCATCAGTGCCACGCGCATGGCTCGCCGCGACCCCTCGAGAATCGCATCGGCATCCATGTCGGCTTGTTGGGACAGCCGGGAAAACTCCTTGAACCCGGCCCGGAACAGACTCTCAACCCCGGTGGGCAATTGGCCGTCTGCAACCGCCTGATTGCCTTCACGGTAAAGCTGGGCCAGATCGATGCCGGACCAAAACTGCTCCTCAAATACCAGTAACTCATCATCGGCACGCCGCATCAGCATCACGCGTTGCACAATCAAGAACCACGACGACAGAGAGGCCAGCACGAGTATGAGCATCACAACCTGTACCAGCGCACTGGCACCGAAAATGAGCTCCATCAAACCCAGCTCTTGCGTCATGTCACCTCCTCCGTGGCGGCCAGTGTCGCCTCTATTTGTTTCCGCAGGTCAGCATCCAGCCGCGTGGGACGACCCGTCCTGCGATCTACGCAGGCGATCTGAATCTCCCCCGATACCAGCACCGCATTATCCCGGCGCACGGTCTGCCGGAACCTGACCGTCGCGCCACCCACCCCCGATATCACTGCGGTGGCGTGCACTTGATCGTCGAGGCGCGCAGGTTGGTGGTACGAGAGCGACACATCCGACACCACAAAATTCCATCCCGCATCCGAGACAGCCGCTCGCTCCAGACCGAAGGTTCGGATTAACTCAGTGCGCGCCCGCTCCAGGTACTTGAGGTAATTGACGTAATAGACAATGCCCCCGGCGTCAGTGTCTTCGATATAGACCCGAATCGGCAGCGAAAATTCCGCTGTCACGACGACTCATCCAGATCGAGGCTGAGGGTTTCCGCCGCGGATCCCTGAAAGGCGATGCCGAAATGGGCATAAGCATGCCGGGTCGCGATCCGACCGCGCGGCGTTCTCAAAATAAAGCCCTGCTGAATCAGAAACGGCTCCAGTACATCCTCAATCGTACCCCGCTCCTCAGACAGTGCCGCGGCCAGACTATCCACCCCCACGGGGCCACCATCGAACTTCTCAATCATGGTGAGTAGCAGCCGGCGATCCAAATGGTCAAAACCCTGGGCGTCAACGGACAGCAAATCGAGTGCCGCCTCGGCCGTGCCGCCGGTCACCGCGCCATCGGCCTTTACCTCTGCATAATCTCGAACACGTCGCAGCAGGCGGTTAGCGATACGCGGCGTGCCTCTGGAACGCTTGGCAATTGACACTGCACCCTCGTCATCGCTGGGAATCTCTAAAATCCCCGCAGAGCGTTTCACGATTTCAGTGAGCTCCGCGGTATCGTAAAACTCAAGCCTCTGCACAATGCCGAATCGATCACGCAGCGGCGATGTGAGCAGTCCTGCGCGCGTCGTCGCACCGACCAGGGTAAACGGCGGTAAGTCGAGCTTAATCGAGCGCGCCGCAGGCCCCTCGCCAATCATGATATCGAGCTGGTAATCCTCCATAGCGGGGTACAGAATTTCTTCGACATAAGGACTCAGGCGATGGATCTCGTCGATAAACAGCACATCGCCAGGCTCGAGGTTCGTCATCAGGGCCGCAATGTCACCGGCCTTTTCAAGAACGGGTCCGCTGGTGGTCTTCAGCTGTACACCCATCTCTTCTGCAATGATGCTCGCAAGTGTGGTCTTGCCCAGGCCTGGCGGGCCGAAGATCAAGGTATGGTCGAGCGGTTCCCCACGGCCGCGCGCTGCCGAGAGGAAGATCTCCATTTGCTCCCGCACCGCACGTTGCCCGATATAGTCGTCGAGCCTTCGCGGTCGGATCGCACGGTCCATGGCATTTTCGCGAGGGTCGCGATGATTACCCGGGTCGGCCGCGACAAGACGATCAGTCTCAATCACCGGCGCCCTTCCTCTTGTACTGCTGTCATCCTCTCGCCCCTCCGGCAATACGCAGTGCCAGCCTGATCAACTCCTCGCTGGAGGTGCCTGGTGCCGCATCGGCGGCGGCAATCAGTTTCGCAGCATCTGTCAGTTTGTATCCTAGGGCGACGAGCGCCTGCTCGGCTTCCGCGCGTTGGTCATGGCTCTGAACGCCGGCTTTGCCGGTCTCGGCTTGCGCCGCTGAGTCAGGGGACAGCTCATCGAGCCAGTCCCCCGCCTTGTCGCGCATCTCTACCAACAGGCGCTCTGCGGTCTTGCGGCCGACGCCGGGCAGTGCCACCAGAGCGGCCACGTCATCGCGCTGCAGGCAGCGTGCGAAGTCGGCAGCATCCATCCCTGAAAGCAATGTCAGCGCCAACCGCGGGCCAACGCCGCTAACTTTAATGAGCTCTCTAAATAAACGTCGGTCGGCGGCTTCCGCAAAACCAAAAAGCTGCTGCGCGTCCTCGCGCACTACAAAGTGGGTCAGCAAGGTGACGGGTTGGCCGAGCTCGGGCAATTGATACAGCGTGGTCATGGGCACCTGAATCTCGTAGCCAATGCCCCCGACATCGACCAGGATCTCGGGTGCCTGACGGGCAATCAATGTGCCGCGAATTTGACCAATCATGCCGCCACTTTACCTCAAACGCCCTGCCCTGAAGCGGCTCGCAGCCAGTGCGCCTGCGAGGCCCTGGGTGTGGCAGTGACACAGCGCAGCGGCAAGGCCATCGGCCGCATCCTCCGCGGGCTCTCCGGACAGACCCAATAGGGCCGTCACCATGTGTTGCACCTGCTGCTTGTTCGCCGCACCTGTGCCCACGACCGACTGCTTGATCTGTCGCGCCGCATACTCGTAGACCTCGAGATCGTTAGTGACACAGGCCACCATCGCTGCACCACGGGCATGCCCCAGCTTGAGCGCAGAATCCGCACTCTTGGCCATAAAGACGCTCTCAATAGACGCCACTGTGGGCTCGTAAGTATCAATGATCTCGGAGAGAGACTCGAACAGAACCAGAAGACGCGCACCGAGCGCTTCCTTAACCGGGAGCCGGATGGTGCCGCTCGAAACGTACTGGGCCTGATTTCGCTCAACGCGGATGACACCAAACCCCGTCTTCCGGGAGCCAGGGTCGATGCCAAGAATGACAGTCATAATGACGTCCAGCGTAAACCAGCGCGTAGTGTGAACGATTGTGGCAAAAAGGTCATGAGCCGGACGCGACTCATGAGGACTTACAAAGTGGCGAGCACGTCTTCCGGTATGTCTGCATTGGAATAGACGTTCTGGACGTCATCGAGATCCTCGAGCATGTCGATCAGCCCCATGACGCTCGGGGCCGTGTCGGCATCCAACTGCACTTCTGTGCTGGGCAGCATGGTGACCTCAGCCTGAACGGGTTCGAGCCCCGCTGCGACCAGCGCATCCCGCACCTCCGTGACGCACTCCCAGGGCGTCATCACATCGACGCTGCCATCCTTGGCTGCCACGATATCGTCAGCACCCGCTTCCAAAGCAGCTTCCATCACCGCTTCCTCATCAGCGCCCGGCGCAAACTGAATGAGCCCGGTGCGGGAAAACAGATAGGCCACCGACCCGTCTGTACCCAGATTACCGCCGCGCTTGGTAAAGGCGTGCCGCACCTCCGCGACTGTGCGATTGCGGTTATCCGTCATCACTTCCACGAGCACTGCCACCCCACCCGGCGCATAACCCTCGTAGGTCAGCTCCTCCATGTTGTCGGCTTCACCGGTGCCAGCGCCACGTGCGATGGCGTTATCGATGGTATCCCGCTTCATATTGGCGCCAAGCGCCTTGTCTAACGCTGCACGGAGTCGGGGGTTGTCCTCAACGGCAGCACCGCCGGCTCGCGCGGCCACGACCAGTTCCCGGATCAACTTGGTAAAGAGCTTGCCCCGCTTGGCGTCTTGCGCCGCCTTGCGATGCTTGATGTTCGCCCATTTACTATGGCCCGCCATCGTGAATCAGTCCGCGGCAGGTTGCTCGGTGCGGCGAGGGCGCAAAGACAGCTCCCGCAGTTGCTGCTCCGAGACCTCACCCGGCGCCTCGGTCATCACACATTGGGCGCTCTGGGTTTTAGGGAAGGCAATCACGTCACGAATCGACTGCCCACCCACCATCAGCATGACGAGACGATCTAGGCCGAAAGCGAGACCGGCATGGGGCGGTGCGCCATGACGCAGCGCGCTCAACAGGAACCCGAACTTGGATTCCGCTTCTGCCTCTTCGATACCCAACAGGTCGAATACGGCCTGCTGCATGGCCTGATCATGAATACGAACCGAGCCACCGCCAATCTCGCTGCCGTTCAGGACCATATCGTAGGCCTGTGACAGCGCCGCCTCGGGCTCTGCCTGCAGTGCGTCCACCGAACAAGCGGGCGCCGTGAAGGGATGGTGTAAGGCCGTCATTCCACCGCGTTCATCGCGCTCGAACATGGGGAAGTCGACCACCCAGAGCGGGGCCCATCCCTCGGCAATCTGGCCCATATCGGCAGCGACTTTGAGGCGCAGTGCACCCAGAGACTCATTGACCACCGAGCGCTTGTCCGCGCCGAAGAACAAAATGTCGCCATCTGCGGCATCGAGCCGGTCCAGCATCGCGAGCACGGTCTCATCAGGCATGAACTTGATAATCGGCGACTGCAGACCCTCTATGCCCGCCGCCCGATCGTTCACCTTGATCCAGGCGAGGCCCTTGGCACCATAAACGCCCACATAGTCGGTGTAGTCGTCGATTTCTTTGCGCGACAGAGAGGCCCCGCCCGGTACCTTGAGTGCCGCCACACGGCTGCCCGCATCATTAGCGGGACCACTGAAGACTTTAAAGTCGACCCCGGCCATCAAGTCATCGATGGATACCAGCTCCCACGCGATCCGAAGATCCGGTTTATCCGAACCATAGCGCTCCATGGCATCTGCCCAGGTCATGCGCGGGAACGCGCCCAAGTCCACTTCGAGCTGCTCTTGGAACAGGCTACGGACCATGCCCTCGGTGATCGACATCACCTCTTCGGCATTGAGAAACGCCGTTTCGATATCGATCTGGGTGAATTCTGGCTGCCGGTCCGCCCGCAGATCTTCGTCGCGGAAGCAACGCGCGATTTGGTAATAGCGATCGAACCCGGAGACCATCAGCAACTGCTTGAACAGCTGGGGGGACTGGGGCAACGCAAAAAACGCGCCGGGCTGGGTTCTGCTGGGTACCAGATAATCCCGCGCGCCCTCGGGTGTCGCCCGCGTCAAAATCGGGGTTTCGATATCCAAGAAACCCTGCTCGTCGAGGTAGCGACGAATGCTCGAGGTGATCTTTGCTCGGGCAATCAGATTCTGTTGCATCTCCGGCCGACGCAGATCCATAAAGCGGTAGCGCAAGCGGACGTCCTCACCCACCGAGTGGTGTTCGTCGAGCGGGAAGGGCGGCGTTTGTGCGGCGTTGAGAATCTCAAGGGTTTTACCCAGCACCTCTATCTTCCCGGAGGCCATATTCGGATTCACCGTCTCGGCCGAGCGTGCGCGAACGCGACCTGTGATGCGCAGCACGTACTCGCTACGCACGCTGTCGGCGCGCTGAAAGTGCTCCTCGGTGTCAGGATCAAACACCACCTGCACTACGCCTTCCCGGTCGCGCATGTCGAGGAAAATCACACCGCCATGGTCCCGGCGACGATCTACCCAGCCACACAGCGTCACGGTCTGATCAATCAGATGCTCATCGATCAGGCCGCAGTAGTGGGTTCGCATCGCAGTTTCCATGGTGTGGCTTCCCGCCGTTAGCTGGCTTTCGAGGTATCAGTCTTGGCCGCGGTAGCCGGTTTCGACTCGGTTTTCTTGGCGCCCTCACCCGAGGTGCTGCCAGATTCCGTTTTCGCGGCTGGCTTGTCCGCGGTGTCACCGCGCTCGCCGGCAATATTCTTTTTGTCGCCCGTTTTGAAGTCGGTCTCGTACCAGCCGCCGCCGGACAAGCGGAAAGCGGGGGCACTCACCTGCTTCTTCAGAGCGGCTTTTCCGCACTCGGGACAGTCAGTCAAAGGCGCGTCGGCCAACTTTTGGATGGCCTCCAGCGAGTGTCCACATTCCTGACAACTGTATTCGTAAATCGGCATAGTGCTCTCCCCGAGCAGGGTCCGATTTCAACCGGCTCTACCTGAGGTTAAAGGTCTATTCACAGGGTCTCTCTATAAGGGCGGGGAGCGTACCGTAAACCCTCAATCAGTGAAAGATACGCAGAGCGTGAACATTCAGCCTCTCGGCCTAAAACCGGCTACAAAGGGGGGCAATGCGCTAGCTTGTGGCGGCCCGCCATCTCAGATCAGTTTGCGAAGTCCTTTATTTTTTTCAATGCGCGAATTCTGACACCGGTGGTCGCGGGTTTGGCCTTGAACCAGGTCTCTTCCTTGGTGAAGGGATTGATCCCTCGCCGCGCTTTGATCGCGGGTCGTCGCACGGTGGTGACTTTCATCAGCCCCGGCAGGGTGAACTGACCATAGCCCTCATCACAAATGCTCGCTTCGATGAGCCGCTCGAGGGAACCCCACACTCTTTTCACCTCCGACTTGGCCATACCACTGTCTTCGGCGAGCGCGTCAAACACCTGCGACTTGGTGAGCTTGGTTTTCACCGGCTTCATTTTTTTTGCAACAGTCGCTTTTTTCGATTGCTTGTCGGTTTTCTTCTTTCCCATTGGCCTGCCTCGCGCAATTACCCCAACCGGGACGGCATCGCCCCGGCGGCTACGGACACGATTCAACAACACCCGGCAGCCACCGACAAGCCGGCCAGGCACCGACCATAGATAGGTTCCCATGGTTGGCCTCTCACGGGCTGAGCCCTATGCGCAGCATCATCTGCGTCGACACCGGCATCAAGACATCGCCGGCACATCCACGATTCACGTTGCTGTACATGTGCGGCCTGCACCCGGAACTGTACGGCCTGCACCCGGCCCCTTTAGAATGACCGCCACCGATGTGGAGTGTGTTATGCGAACCAGTGAGTTCCTGCTGTCGACCCTGAAAGAGACCCCCTCAGATGCCGAGGTTGTCAGCCATCAGCTGATGCTGCGGGCGGGGTTGATCCGCCGGGTCGCCGCCGGCATCTATAACTGGATGCCACTGGGTCTTCGCGTGCTGCGCAGAGTTGAGCACATCGTGCGGGAGGAAATGGAGCGCGCCGGCGCGCTGGAGCTGAGCATGCCGGTGGTGCAACCGGGCGAGCTGTGGGAAGAATCTGGCCGGTGGGAGCTCTACGGGCCCGAGCTGTGTCGACTGGAGGATCGCCACCAGCGCCCCTTCTGTCTTGGACCCACCCACGAAGAGGTCATTACACAGATCGCCAAGAGCGAGATCAAAAGTTACAAACAGCTGCCGATCAATCTGTTCCAGATCCAGACCAAATTCCGCGACGAAATTCGCCCGCGCTTTGGCGTGATGCGCTCGAGAGAGTTCATTATGAAAGACGCGTACTCCTTTCATATTGACCAAGCGTCGCAGGAGCAAACCTACTGGCGTATGCACGAGGCTTACACCGCGATCTTTACCCGTCTGGGCCTCGACTTCCGCGCGGTGGAGGCCGATACCGGCGCCATTGGTGGGGCGCATTCCCACGAGTTCCATGTTTTGGCAGAGAGTGGCGAAGACGCCATTGCCTTCTCAACCGGCAGCGACTACGCAGCCAACGTGGAGTTGGCACCTGCCCTGCCAGCGGCTAGTGGCGGCATCGAAGACAGCGAAATGCCCGCGCTGGAGAAATTCGCGACGCCCGGGATGACCACGATTGATGCGCTCGCCGAGCAGCTGGGGATTCCTGCACAACAGTCGATCAAAACCCTGCTCGCCAAAGACGAGCAGGGCGAGCTGGTGGCCCTGGTCGTTCGCGGTGACCATCGCCTGAATGCCGTCAAGGCAGCCAAATTGCCGGGCATGGCGTCGCCGCTGGTGATGGCGGAGCCCGAGGAAGTGAAAGCCTGTCTGGGCGCCGGCTTTGGGTCACTGGGCCCTGTGGGTGCCCCCGTCAGGGTTGTGGTGGATCACACTGCGGCACAAATGCCCAGCTTCGTGTGTGGCGCCAATGAGGACGGCTACCACGTCAAGGGCGCTACCTGGCACCGCGACGTCCCCGATGCCGAGTTTGCCGATATTCGAGAGATCGTCAGCGGCGACCAGAGCCCCTGCGGCGAGGGCACTTTGGAGATTCGCCGGGGTATCGAGGTCGGTCATATTTTTCAGTTGGGGACTAAGTACTCCGAGTCCATGAATGCGACGGTGCTGGACGAACAGGGCCGCAGCCAGCCCATGGTCATGGGCTGTTATGGCATTGGTATCACGCGCATCGTCGCGGCGGCCATTGAGCAAAATCATGACGACAACGGCATCATCTGGCCCGCCGCCATGGCGCCTTTCGACGTAGCCATCGTCCCGCTCGGCATGGACAAGTCGGATGCAGTGCGCGAGACCACCGAAGAACTCTACACCGCCTGTGCGGATGCTGGCCTCAGCGTGTTGCTCGACGACCGGTCGGAGCGGCCGGGGGTCAAGTTTGCGGAGATGGAGCTTTTGGGCATGCCGCTCAGGGTAACCGTGGGAGAACGGTCGCTGGCCGAGGGTCATCTTGAACTCACCCAGCGCCGCAACGGCGAGACCGAGATGATCTCGCCCACCGACATCATTGGCCGCTTGCAGCAGCTGCTTGCCGACGGCTGATCGATGTGCGCCCCACTCAGATCGGGATCCTGTTCTCACTACTGCTGCTGACCGCCACGGCACTCAAAGCCGAGACCGCAGAGGACAGGGCCGCGCTCACCGCTTATCTGAACCGTTCGTTATCCGCCGAGGATGGCTTTGAAGATCGCTACGCCGCCGAGGTATGGCTGGTCGATATGCAACAGCGGCTCGCCCGCTTTCTTGCTGATCCCGCTGAAAGACTCGACCTGTTAACACGCGTTCATCAGCAAGCGAGCGAACTCAATTTGCCACCCGAGTTGGTATTGTCGGTGATCGAGGTGGAGAGCACCTTTGATCGCTACGCCGTCTCGCGCGTCGGTGCGCAGGGCCTGATGCAGGTCATGCCGTTCTGGAAAGATGAGATCGGGCGAAGCGACGACAACCTGACCCACACGCCCACCAATCTTCGTTACGGCTGTCACATTCTGCGCTTTTACCTGGACCGGGAGAATCAGAATCTGAACCGGGCGCTGGCTGCCTATAACGGTTCCAGCGGCAGCCCGCGCTACCTCAACAAGGTGCGCGCGGCCTGGGAAAGCCGCTGGCGTACCGCGCCTCTCGACTGGTGAGGCTGTGCCCGCGCGGGTAAACTCGCCTCCTCGACAGAGAATCCCCAGATGCACTCAAACGCTGACACACTGCTTGCCCAAAACCCCGACATCGAGACGGTAGAGGCCCTGATCACGGACTGTAATGGTGCCGCGCGCGGCAAGTGGTTGCCGATCGAAAAACTACCAGCGCTTCTCAGCGACGGCATCAAATTCCCCAAGTCAGCCGTGGCGCAGGACGCCTGGGGCCGCGACGTGCCCAGGATCGCGCTCGACAACGGGGATCTCGATGGCTGGTGTCAGGCGGTGCCAGATTCGCTGGTCCCGGTATTGACGGCCACCGGTGTAGACCGCGCGCAGGTCGTATTGACCATGTTCAAGGACGACGGCGCCCCCCTCCTATCAGACCCCAGACAGGTGCTGGCACAGGTGGTCGACAAGCTTGAGCAAAAAGGCTTCGTCCCCAGGGTCGCCATTGAGCTCGAGTTCAACCTATTCAAGCGCCCGAATGACAACCAGACACTGCGGGACGCGCTGCCTGCGGAGAATGAAACCGGCGGCAATCTTTATGGACTCAGCTCGCTCGATGAACATGCGGCGTTGTTTGAGGCGCTGAAAGCCAGTTTTGAGACACAGGGTCTGCCCTACGAGGGCATCTTGAAGGAAGCAGCCCCTGCCCAATACGAAATCAATGTTGCCTACTCCGATGACGCCGTCGCCTATTGCGATCAGATTATTCGCATGCAGCGGTGCATTCGCGCCGTCGCCGAACGATTCGGTGCACTGGCGAGCTTCATGCCCAAGCCCATGGAAAATCAGGCTGGCAATGGCATGCACGTGCACTGCAGCCTGCTCAACACTTCGGGAAAGCATGTTTTTGATAGCGGCGATACCCAAGGCACGCCGCTATTACAGCAAGCCGTCGCCGGATGCCTCGAACTCATGGCGGACACGCAGCTGATTTTTGCGCCCAGCTACAACGCCTACCGTCGATTCCAGGCCGGGAATCACGCGCCGACGCAACCCAACTGGGGCTATGACAACCGCACCACTGCACTGAGAATTCCCGCCAGTCCGAGTCCGGCCACCCGCATTGAGCACCGCGTTGCCGGGGCGGACAGCAACCCGTACCTGGCTGTGGCTGCGCTACTCGCAGGGATCACTCTGGGCATTGATCGACAGTGTGAGGCGCCCGCGCCGATTAGCGGCAATGCGTGGGTAGAAGACGCAGACAACGTATGCCTGCCCGGTCACATGGCCGAGGCCATCACGCGATTTTCTGAATCTGCCAACGTGCGCGAGACACTCTCGGGGGAATTCCAGTTCGCCTTCAGCGAGGTCAAAAAGCAGGAGCTTGCTGAATTTGAGCGCCGCGTGACGGACTTTGAGTTGGAAACCTACCTGTCAGCCTGACCCCCTTCTCACCTCATCTTTTTTGGAGCACGCTATGACGACTGTTTTGGATTTTTCTGCCGCCCTGGCAAATGGTGACGACACCGAACTCGGCGAATTCAGCGGTAAGGTGTTACTGATTGTGAATACCGCCTCCAAGTGCGGGTTTACGCCACAATATGAGGGCCTCGAGTCGCTGCAAAAATCCTATGGCGAGCGCGGCTTCTCGGTACTGGCATTTCCCTGCAATCAATTTGGCGGCCAGGAGCCCGGCAACGAGGAAGAGATCCAATCCTTCTGCGATCTGAATTACCAAACCAGCTTTCCGCTGTTCAGTAAAATTGAGGTGAATGGCGCGGCCAGCCACCCGCTGTTCACTCACCTGAAAGAAAAGGCACCCGGCGTGCTGGGCAGTAAGCGCATCAAATGGAATTTCACAAAGTTCCTGGTCAACCAGCAGGGTGAAGTGGTCAAGCGCTACGCGCCGTCGACCAAGCCCGAGGCCATCGCGAGCGACATCGAAGCGCTGCTCTAATGTGGCTCAGTGCTCGCGCGTCTCGCGGAAGCGAATATCGGGCCAGCGCTCTTCCATCAGTGACAGATTGACACGGGTGGGCGCTAAATAGGTGAGATAACCCCCGCCGTCCTCCGATAAGTGCTCCGCCGCTTTCTTGCGGAACTCGTCCAGCTTGCGCTCATCCTCGGCTTCTATCCAGCGAGCCGTGTAGATATTGGCCGGTTCGTAAAGTGCTTCCACTTTATATTCGTCGGCCAGTCGATAGGCCACCACGTCGAACTGCAACTGGCCCACGGCACCGACAATGAGGTCACTGCTGTTGAGCGGCGAGAACACCTGCGTCGAGCCCTCCTCGGATAACTGTTGCAACCCTTTTTGCAAGGCTTTGGCCTTCATGGGGTCAGTCAGACGAATGCGGCGGAATAACTCGGGGGCAAAGTGGGGTATGCCGGTAAAACGAAGCGCCTCACCGGTAGTGAAAGTGTCACCGATCTGAATCGTGCCGTGGTTATGCAGGCCAATGATGTCCCCTGCCACCGCCGACTCCACCAGCGTGCGATCCCCCGCGCGAAAGGTCACTGCATCTGCAATACGCACATCCTTGTCGATGCGCACGTGACGCATCTTCATCCCCTTGTCGTAGCGGCCCGAGCAAATCCGCATGAAGGCAATGCGGTCCCGGTGCTTGGGGTCCATGTTGGCCTGAATCTTGAAGACAAAGCCGGTGAAGTCCGGCTGGGATGCCTCGATTAGCCGCTCTGAAGAGACTCTGGGCTGAGGCGCAGGCGCCCACTCAACAAAGTCATTGAGCATCTCCCTGACGCCAAAGTTGCCCAGCGCCGTCCCGAAAAAGACCGGGGTCAGCTGGCCAGCCAGAAAGTCCTCGAGTGAGAACTCATGAGACGCGCCGCGAACCAGCTCGATCTCCTCGACAAAACTGTCGTAGTCCTCCGCCAGTACAGCTCTGGCCTCGTCTGAGCCGAGACCCTCAATCACATCTTCTTCAGCCAGCGTACTGCCATCACCCGGCTGATACCGATGAATAGTGTCGGTATAGAGGTTGTATACGCCGCTGAAATCGCGGCCCATGCCGATCGGCCAGTTAATAGGCGCGCCGGCAATACCGAGCACCTCCTCGACCTCGTCCACCAACTCGATCGGATCGCGAATGTCACGATCGAGCTTGTTGACGAAGGTCATGATGGGCGTATCGCGCAGGCGGCAGACATTCATCAGCTTGATGGTGCGATCCTCGACGCCCTTGGCACCATCGATGACCATGAGGGCGGAATCAACCGCTGTCAGCGTCCGGTAGGTGTCCTCGGAGAAATCCTCGTGGCCCGGCGTGTCCAGCAGATTCACCCAGCGCTCTTTATAGGGGAACTGCATCACCGAAGAGGTGACAGAGATCCCGCGCTCCTGTTCCAGCGCCATCCAGTCGGAGGTCGCATGGGGCCCGCGCTTACCCTTCACTGAGCCGGCCACCTGAATCGCCTGACCGAGCAGCAGCAGCTTCTCGGTCATGGTCGTCTTACCCGCATCCGGGTGAGAAATAATGGCAAAGGTGCGGCGCGCGTCGATGTCGCGCTGTAGTTCAGACATGATGGCTCCTCGGAGGAGGCGCGATTATGCCAGTCAATACCACTGGCGTCAGTCTGGCACGGGCAACAACCCCTCGAGGTGTCTGAGCAACACTTCGCCGACCTCATCCATACCGGGGCAATCGGACCCCATCAGAGTGGCGATAGAGGTGACCTCAAGCCCCTCGTAACCGCAGGGATTGATGCCGCGAAACGGGGTGAGATCCATATCGACGTTGAGCGACAACCCGTGATAGCTGCGCCCTTTACTGACCTTCAAGCCCAGGGCCGCGATTTTGCAGCCATCCACATACACACCCCGCGCATCCGGGTCGCCGCAGGCCTTGATGCCCCACTCGCCCAAAACCTGCACCACTGCGGCCTCGAGCAGGTTCACCAGCTGCCTTACATTGACGTTCGCTCGGCGCAGGTCGTAGAGCACATAGGCGACCCATTGGCCGGGGCCGTGATAGGTCACCTGGCCACCGCGATCGATCTGAATAATGGGCACGTCACCGGGGTCGAGTACGTGCTCCGGCTTGCCCGACAGACCCTGTGTATAAACGGAAGGGTGCTGGAGCAGCCAAATTTCGTCTTCGGTGTAGGGGGTGCGCGACGCGGTAAAAGCCCTCATCGCGTCAAAAGTCGACTCAAAGTCGACCGTGCCCAAGCGCCGACACAACACGGTGTCAAAGCACCATGGATACCAGACCGGTATCCATCAGATCCTGATGAATCAAACGCAACTGCTCTTCGCTCTGCGCCTCGATGGTAACGGTAATCGACTGGAAGGTGCCCTTGCGGGAGTCTTTGACCAGCACAGCTTGCTCCGGAAACCCGGCGGCATGCTGATTGAAGACAGCCATCACTGCAGGCTGGAATGCAGCGCCTGCTCTGCCCAATACCTTGATGGGGTACTCACAGGGAAAAACGATCTTTGGCGGGTCCTCGCTCACTGCGTATCAGCCAAGCAACTGCTGAAACCAGAGCAAGATGGTGTCCCAGAGCCGTGCGAAAAAACCGGCGGGCTCGACCGCCTGCAAAACCTCCAGCGGTGCCTCCCCCACAGATTCGCCGGCGCGGGTCAGCACTACCCGGCCCACCACATCACCTGCCTTCAATGGCGCAATCAGCGGGCCGTCAATTTCAACCGACGGGGAAATCTCAGCGGCGCTTCTCGGTAGCGTCAGCACCACATCGGTCATCACGCCCAAAGCGACCTGCGACGCCTGACCTTTCCAGACCCGGTCCTGCGCGAGTTCTGCACCGCCTATTAGGGGTGTCGCCGTTTCATAAAAGCGGAAGCCGTAGTTCAACAGGCTGCGGGTTTCGGATTTCCGGCTCGATGTAGAACTGCTGCCCATCACCACTGAAATCAGACGCATCCCCTCGCGCTTTGCCGAGGCGACAAGACCATAGCCTGCCACGCTGGTATACCCGGTCTTTAGCCCATCCACGGAGTCATCTTCGCGCAGCAAGTGGTTGCGGTTGTACTGCGTGATGTCGTTATAGGTGTAGCTCTGCTCTTTGTAGACCGCATAGCGTTCAGGGTGGTCGCGAATCGCAGCGGCCGCCATCGCGGCGAGATCGCGGGCAGTCGATAAATGGTCGGGGTGAGGTAAGCCATGGCTGTTTTCAAAGTGGGTGCCCGTAAGCCCCATCTCCTCGGCGTAGCGATTCATCAGATCAACAAACGCCGCCTCGCTGCCGGCAATATGCTCGGCAATCGCAACCGTCGCGTCGTTGCCAGATGAAATCACAATGCCACGCTCCAGCTCCGCCACCGTCACAGGCTTGCCCGGCTCGATCCACATCAGCGACGAGCCCTGAAATACCGGGTTTTGCGACCAGGCGTTGCGACTCACCGGCACCACGTCATCGAGGCTCAGCCGGCCCAGCTCGACCTCCTGAGCGAGAATATAGGCGGTCATGAGCTTGGTCAGACTGGCAGGCGGTAGCTGCAGTTCGGGATTGTGTTCGACCAGCACGGCCCCGGTATCAAAGTCGATAAGCAGGTAAGAGTCAGCGTTAATGGCCGGCGGCGTGGGCACCAGTGCCGAGTTAGCCGATCCCGCCAGCGGCAGCCACAACATGGTGATCAGATACCACACTGAACGCTTCATGTTCGCTCTCGCTCCTGTCATCAACACATTCTCCTTCAGGTCATACCGGGACGGCGCCAGTGTACGCCCGCGGGCGGCATGATGAAAATCGCATCACGGAATTGGCTGCGGTGTGGGATAGCCCGCCTCGATCAATACAGCGCGCGCCTGGTCCAGCGCGGGCAAAGAGGAAAAGGGCCCTACTCGAACGCGATGGAGCCGCCGGCCATCGGCGTCTACGGCACTGACCACGACAGGATAATCCCACCGACGTCTGATCTCGCTGCCCAGCTCACCTGCGGCAGTCTCCGAGGTATAGGCACCCAGCTGCAAATAGCGGTAAGTAGCCGCGTCCAATTCGCGGCGATCATCGACCCCCGCCAGATCGAGGGATTCGACCAAGACAGTCGCGGTGCCCTGTTCGGCAAAGCCCAGCTGCAAAGCCGCACCGTAGGACAGATCGATCAGCCGGTCGGGGTGGAAAGGGCCACGGTCGTTGACCCGCAACACCACGCTGCGATCGGTTCCCAGGTTGGTCACGCGAACATAGGTGGGAATCGGCAGTGAGCGGTGCGCTGCGGTGGCGCCAAACACATCAAAGATTTCGCCGTTGGCGGTAGGTCGGCCCTGAAATTTCATGCCATACCATGAGGCGACGCCCCGCTCGCGGTAACCCTGCGCGCTGGCGCGCACGGTGTAGCGCACACCGTTCACTTCATACGGGCTTCGATTGCCCTCGGCCAGGAGGGGATCGGGTCGAGGCGTGGCGTCCTGCCATGATGGTCGATCAGAAGCGGAGGGCGCAAAGTCTGCCTGCGCTTCGTAGGGCGCATTGCGATGGGTAGCGCATGCGGTCAAAGTCATCGCGGCGCAGCACACTGCGTTGATCAGCAGCTGTCTCAAGAGCCAGCGCGCGCCGCCGCGATTGCCTGACTCAGCTCCCATACCGACATCGCATACATCGCGCTGTGGTTGTAGCGCGTGATGACATAGAAATTGTGTAGTCCCAGCCAGTAGCGCAGACCGTCTTCCTCCTCAAGCCGAAGCGGCGTCGCCAGCTCTGCGGGGCTCAGTGGCTCGGTAGGCTCAAGCCCTGCCAGTGCCAGCGCGGCCACCGTTTTCTTTGGCTTTAATCCACCCTCGAACACGGCCGGGTCCGGATCATTGGCGATACCGTCGGTCACAACTCTCTCACCCGCGCGCCAACCGTGAGCCTTGAGATAATTCCCCACACTGGCAATCGCGTCCGCCGGGTTGTCCCAGATATCAGGTGCACCCTCGCCCTCGTAACTGCGCGCATAAGCGCGGTAACTCGATGGCATAAACTGGCCGTATCCCATAGCACCCGCATAAGAGCCTTTCAACGCCAGCGCATCCTTACCCGACTCCCAGGCCAGCACCAGAAATTGCTCCAGCTCGCCGGTGAAAAACGGCGAGCGTCGCGGATAATCAAACGCCAGCGTCGCCAGCGCATCAATCACACGATAGCTCCCCGTGATGCGGCCGTAGTAGGTCTCTACGCCGATGATCGCCACCATCAGCTCTGCGGGGACACCAGTGCGCGCCGCCACCGTTTGCAGGGTGTCCGCATGCGCGCTCCAGAATGTGACGCCCTCGCGAATCCGGCGATCGGTGAGAAAGATTTTTCGGTACTCATACCAGGCCTTGGTTTTTTCCGCGGGCCTTGAAATTGCATCGAGAATACTCTGCTGCCGCTCCGCGGCATCGATCAACTGCCGCGCCCAGTCCGGATCCACCCCCGCTTCCTGCGCGGTAGCGATCACCTGCTGCACTGCCTCGCGGTCGCTGTAATCTCCCGCAGAAACGACACAGGGCATGCTGAGACCTGCGCAAAGAAACACCGTGCGGCACACCCGCGAGGACGCCCATCGCCGAAGTCGGTTTGTCGTGATCATCGTGACAGGACCCTTTTTTCAGTACTGATGGCGCTGAGAATACCGAAACCCAGCAGCAAGGTAACAATCGACGTGCCGCCAAAGCTGACAAAAGGCAGGGGCACCCCCACCACCGGCAGAATCCCGGCGACCATACCCATGTTCACCACCACATAAACTCCAAACGTGAGCGTGATCGCGCTGGCGAGTAACCGCCCATAGCTGGTCTGCGCCGTGAAGCTAATCCAAAGGCCCCGGGCAACCACCAAGCCGTAGAGGAGCAACAATAAAAGCACACCGCGTAACCCCCACTCCTCGGCCAGTACGGCGATGATGAAATCGGTCTGACTCTCGGGCAGGAAGTCCAGATGTGACTGGGTGCCCTGGAGGTATCCCTTTCCGGACCAGCCGCCCGAGCCAATGGCCGTCTTGGATTGAATGATGTTCCACCCGGCGCCCAACCGGTCCGCTTCCGGGTCGAACAGCGTCAGAATGCGCTGCTTTTGATAATCCCGAAGCAAAAACAACCAGGCCGGCCAGATGCAGGCCAGCGCCGCCAGCGCACCGGAAAAAAGCTGCCACCAGCTGACGCCCGCCATAAACACCACAAACGCGCCGCTGGCGCCCACCAAAATAGCCGTGCCCAAATCCGGCTGGGTCGCGATCGCGGCAGCCGGCACCGCGATGATCAAAAGTGCCGTCACGGTCGTGCTCGGGCGCGGCGGCAGGGCATGCCGCACCACCCACGCTGCCACCATTAACGGCATGGCAATCTTCATGATCTCTGACGGCTGAAAACGGATAAACCCCACGCTCAGCCATCGCTGCGCGCCCTTTGCCCCCACGCCGAAGAAGGGGACAAGCAAAAGCAGAAGCACGGCCCCAAGGTACAGCGTGGGCGCCCACCGCTGCAGGGTATCGAGTCGAATTTGGGCCACCACCAACAACACTGCAAAGCCCACGACTAAATTCCGAATCTGCCGATTGACGGTGTCCCAGTCACCGTCAGACGCGCTGAAAAGCACAAACAGGCCCGTTGTCATAATGGCCAGCATGGGTAGCAGCAGCACCACGTCGAGGTGCAGTCGCTCAGCGGGTGTTTGCGCTCGGGCGAAGTCCCGTTCAGAGCCCTCCAAAAATCGCGTGTACTCAGACATCGCCCGCCTCGCTCAACCAGGCATCCATAATGCGCCGGGCAACGGGCGACGCCGCACCACTACCCCCGCCGTTTTCGGCGATGACTGCGACCACAATGCGCGGATTTTCAACCGGCGCAAACGCGACGAACAGTCCGTGGTTGCGGTTGCGCTCGCTGATCGCGTCCTCGTCGTAAATCGCGTCCTGCGCGATGCTGACCACCTGCGAGGTGCCGGTCTTCCCGGCAACCTGATAAGCGATACCCCTCGCAATGCTCGCCGCGGTCCCGCGAGGGGAGTGGACCACATCCACCATACCCGCCACGACCGCCTGCCAGTCAGCTTCATCCATCGGTATGGGCGGTCGCTGCACGCCCCCGACCGTCAGATCATCGACGCGATGCACGACCGAGGGGACAAAGCTCTCGCCCTTATTGGCCAGCACCATGGCTGCCTGCGCCAACTGTAAAGGGGTCGCCAACATGTACCCCTGACCGATCCCGGCGCTGATCGTTTCGCCCGGATACCAGGGCTCACCCAGAGCGGAGCGTTTCCAATCAGTGCTGGGCAGAATGCCGCCCTGCTCGCCGGTGGTATCGATTCCCGTCCGCTGGCCTAGGCCAAAGGGCTCGAGCACATCGGCCATGGCGTCGATACCCATGCGATGCGCGAGGTCGTAGTAATAGGTATCGCAGGACTCTGCGATGGCCATTCTCAGATCCACTGTTTCGGCATGACCGGTGCCACGAACGCGCAGCGTCCAGTCCCGGTAGCGGCGATCATCGCCGGGCAACCGGTACCAGCCGGGGTCGGGGATCTCCGTCTCAGGGGTGATGAAATCCCGGGCCAACGCACCAAGACTGATCAGCGGCTTGACCGTGGACCCGGGTGGGTACTGCCCCTGAACCGCGCGATTGAGGAGTGGCGTATCTAATGAGCCGCGGAGCTCTGCATATTCGGAGTAGCTGATGCCTTCGACAAAGAGGTTGGCGTCGTAGCTGGGGTTCGACACCATGGCCAGCACGCCACCGGTTAGCGGATCAAGCGCTACGACCGCGCCCCGTTGATCACCCAGCGCCGCCACCGCCTCCCGCTGCAAATCCAGATCGAGATACAGGCGGAGATTCTTGCCCGGCACCGGTGCTTCCTTTTCCAGCACACGCAGGACTCGCCCGTGCGCATTGGTCTCGACATGCTGATAACCGGGCTGGCCATGGAGCAAAGACTCGTAGCGTTTTTCCAGACCCACCTTCCCGGTATGCAAGGTGCCTCGATAGCGCTCTGTATCGAGCTCAAGCAAATCCTCAGCGCTCACTCTACCCACATAGCCCAGCACGTGGCTGAGCGCCTCACCGTAGGGGTAGTCGCGGGTCAGTTGAGCGTCGACCACAACCCCGGGCAGTTGATGCAAGTCCACTGCGACCGTCGCCAGCGCCGCGTCGTCGAGACCCAGTTTGATCGGCACCGCTTCAAAGGGTCGACGACGCTCGGTGCGTTCCTGAAACGCCTTGAGTTCGCGATCGGTCAGCGATAGGCGCTCAGTGAGGGTCTCGACCAAAGCGGCGGGATCCTCGCTGCGCTCCCGGACCACACCGATGACGAAAGTCGGTTTGTTCGCCGCCAGCAGCCGCCCTTTGCGATCCACAATCTGCCCGCGCGTGGGCGGGATCACCTCAACTCGGATCCGGTTTCGATCCGACTGAGTCATGAAATCGTCGTGCTGCACAATCTGCAGCGAGTAATAACGATAGACCAGCACACCCAGCACAACGGTGATCGCCACCACTGACGCGATCAGGCGAGAGCGATTGATCATCCACTCCCGGCGGGTGTCACGCAGGGCATCCAGGGTTCGGGCCATCAGTTACCCCGGTGGTAGGGATGCCCGGCCTGAACCGACCAAGCCCGATAAAGTTGCTCGGCGAGAATCACCCTGACCAGTGGATGTGGCAGGGTGATCTGTCCGAGAGACCAGCGCTCCTTCGCACCTTTGAGGATCTGTGGGTGAAGTCCATCCGGACCGCCGATGACAATGCTGACCTGCTCACCCTGCATTTGCCATTGATCGAAGCGCTCGGCAATCAGCTCGGTGCTGACCGCTTTACCCGCGATATCGAGTGCGACAACGTGATCCTTGTCCTTGAGCCTCGCCTCGATCGCCTCTGCCTCCTGCTCGCGATACTGCGCCGGCGTCGCGGCGCCCCGTTTTGCGGGCGGGATATCGAGCCACTCAACCGACACTTCCCGGGGCATGCGACGCGCGTACTCCTCTACTCCCTGATCCACCCATGCCGGCATTTTCTGTCCTACTGCCAGCACTCTGAGACGCATCAGCTGCCCTCGGGTTGGGCTGCCTGCACTGACCACAGGCGCTCGAGGTCGTAGAAACTGCGAGCGGCGGGTTGCATGACATGCACCACGACATCACCAAAGTCGACCAGCACCCACTCGCCCACTCTTTCACCCTCCACGCCCAGTGGTCGTACGCCCTGCTCCTTCGCTTTCATCATGACGTTGTCGGCCAGCGATTTGACGTGTCGACTCGATGTGCCGCTGGCAACCACCAGCCAGTCCATCACGGCGCTGAGCTCGCGGACGTCAAGTACGACCGGGTCAACCGCCTTGAGGTCTTCCAGCGCCTGCTGCGCGGTGGCAAGCAGGTCAGCCCCTTCGGCTGCGTCCGATGAGATGGTTTCAGTGGTCATGGGAGGGCGCGACTGAACAGTGCATGATTGGAAATATACTCTATAACGCCGTCGGGTAGCAGAAACCTCGGGTCACGACCTGCCGCCAGCATCGCCCTAATCTCGCTGGATGAAATATCCAATAAGGGCTGCGCCAGCGTGAACACGCCGCCGGCAGGCTGCGCCAACAGGCTAGCTAGATCGATCTTGTTTTCTGTCAGCCAAGCGGACACCTCTGGCGGATGTGGCTCGGCATCAGGGCGGCCTATCACCACCAAGTGGGCGAAGTGCAACAGCTCCCGCCACCGGGACCACTGGGGCAAAGACGCCAGAATATCGGCACCGATAATCCACACCAGCGGGCGCTCAGCACCGTGCTCGCGCCGCAAATCCTCGAGCGTATCGGCGGTGTAGGACGGGCCCGGTCTGTCGAGTTCACGGGCATCTATGGCGATACCGGGCAAGTCCGCCACCGCCCGCTCCAGCATCGCCAATCGATGGACGGCGTCGACGGTCGCTTGATCCTTCAGGGGAGATTGCGCGGCGGGTATCAAGTCGACCCGCTCCAGATTCAGGGTGTCGCGCACGGCCATCGCACCGCGCAGGTGACCAATGTGGACCGGATCAAAAGCGCCGCCCAAAAATCCAAGGGGGGGATGCGGGTTGTTCATCGCTTTGGCACTCACTGGCGGATGTGCCCGTCCCCTTTCACGATGTATTTTCGGGAGGTGAGCCCCTCCAGCCCAACAGGACCCCGCGCGTGCAGCTTGCCGGTGGAGATACCAATTTCCGCGCCGAGGCCGTATTCAAAACCGTCGGCGAATCGAGTCGAGGCATTGTGCATCACCGATCCGGAATCCACCTCGCGCAGGAAGCGCTCCGCCGTGCTCGCGTTCTCAGTGACAATACTCTCGGTGTGATGCGACCCGTATCGCGCGATATGGGACATGGCCTCGTCCACGTCTTCCACCAGCTTGATCGAGAGGATCGGTGCCAGATACTCGGTTGACCAATCTGCTTCCACAGCATCAACAACGATATCAGGAGCGGCCTGCCGGGAAGCCTCGCAGCCTCTGACCTCCACACCCTCTGACTGCAACGCGGTGACCAACTCAGGCAGCATATCCGCCCGCGCTCTGGCCACCAGCAACGTCTCCATGGTGTTGCAGGTACCGTAACGCTGGGTTTTGGCATTGAACGCAATGCGCTGGGCTTTATCCCGATCCGCATCTCTATCGATATACACGTGACAGATGCCGTCCAGGTGCGCCAGCACCGGCACTTTACTCTCCGCAGCAACCCGCTCGATCAACCCCTTGCCACCGCGGGGCACCACCATGTCAACGTATTCGGGCATGGTGAGCAATTGCCCCACCGCCGCACGATCCACTACCGGCACAACCTGCGCTGCCTCCACCGGTAACCCGGCCGCCGCCAGCCCCGCAGCGAGCGATTCGCCCAAACGCTTGTTACAGTGGATGGCTTCCGAACCGCCTCGCAAAATCACCGCATTGCCCGCCTTCAGGCACAGCGACGCCGCTTCGATCGTCACGTTCGGTCGCGATTCATAAATCATGCCGATGACGCCCAGGGGCACGCGCATGGTGCCAACATTGATGCCCGATGGCATCGGACGCATATCCGACACGGCGCCAATAGGATCGGGCAGCGCCGCCACCTGTGAGAGCCCCTGCTCCAGCACATCAAGTTGCGCGGGCGTCAACGCCAGCCGGTCGAGCAAGGCGGCCTCGAGCCCACTTACGCGAGCCTGCTCCAGGTCCATTTCATTCGCCGCCAGAATGGCGTCCCGATCAGCGGCAATCGCGGCGCGAGTCTGCAGCAACGCCTCATTGCGCTGCTCGACGCTCGATGACGCCAACACCCGCGCAGCGGCGCGGGCCGATCGCCCCATCTCTGTCATCACCGCCTGAGCGTCCATCGTCTTAGGTACCGGCCCCGCAGGGCTCAGTCGCCGCCCTCGTCAGCACCGGCCGAGACGAGCTCTTTCAATTCACCAGAGGTTTCCATGTCGCACACAATGTCACAGCCACCGATCAGCTCACCGTCAACCCAGAGCTGAGGGAACGTCGGCCAGTTGGCATAGGTGGGCAGATTTGCCCGGATCTCCGGGCTGCTCAGCACGTCGACGTAGGCGAATTTCTCCCCGCAGGACATGAGTGCTTGCACGGTACGCGCAGAGAAGCCGCACTGCGGTTGGTTGGGCGAGCCCTTCATGTAGAGGATGATACGGTTACCCTCTATTTGCTCGCGGATGGTCTCCATGATGTCCATAAACTGCTCCGTATTGAAGGCGATCAGCCTTGATTCGACTGGCACAAAGAGCGCTATTGTAATACGACAAAGGCGCGGCAGGCGCGGCGAGGGATGTAAAACCGCACACACTGTGGATTTGACTCAAGCGGACGCTCCGCTACTCTTGCTCCCCCGCGGATACAAGGGCTGAACCCCGATGCCAGACGCGTCGCCCGCCATCATGCCGACATACGGTCGCCTGCCCGTCACCTTCTTCAGAGGAGAGGGTGCTGTGCTGTACGACACGAACGACCGCGCCTATCTCGATGGTGTGTCAGGCATCGCGGTGACGAACCTGGGACACCAGTATCCGCGCGTGACCGAGGCAGTTGCCGAGCAAGCGAGTCGCCTCATTCATACCTCTAATCTGTTTCATATTGGCTTGCAGGAAGCTGTCGCAGAACAATTGCGCGCCGCGACCGGCATGGAAAACATGTTCTTCTGCAACTCGGGCGCAGAGGCGAACGAGGCGGCCATCAAACTCGCGCGCCGCTATGGCGATCAAAAAGGCATCGCATCACCGCAGATCGTGGTACTCGATGGCGCCTTTCACGGCCGCACTCTCGGCGCGCTGTCCGCGACCGGCAACCAAAAAATCCGTCAGGGATTTGGCCCGCTGCTTGAGGGATTCCAGCGCGTCGCGCCAGACGACCTCCCGGCAGTCGAAGCACTGGCGGCTGAGCGTCAGGATATCGTTGCAGTGCTGGTAGAACCGATTCTCGGCGAGGGCGGCATCAGGCCGCTGGCCGCAGACTTTCTTCAGGGGCTGCGCAGAGTGTGCGATCAGCACGAGTGGCTATTGATATTTGACGAGGTGCAAACCGGCAACGGTCGCTGCGGATCAACCTATGTCTTTGAGCAGCTGGGCGTTGAACCCGATGTCTTGCTGACGGCCAAGGGGCTGGGCAATGGCCTACCTATAGGTGTGTGCATGGCAAAGGGGGTCGCGGCGGAGCAATTGGGCCCGGGCGATCACGGCTCCACGTATGGCGGCAACCCGCTATGCTGTGCGGCAGCGCAAGCCGTGCTGACCGCGCTGGCCGAGGACGGTGTGATGCAACAGGCCACCCTGATCCGCGAGGCGCTGGTCGGCGCGCTGCAAGATAACCTGTGTGATGCCAAGCTGATTAGCGAAGTGCGGGGCACGGGACTCATGATCGGTATTCAACCCGGCACTGCGACCGATGAGATCGTGAAGCGCGGTCTGGACAGAGGTTTACTGCTCAATATTGCGGGGGGCAATACCATTCGTGTGTTGCCGCCGCTCGTGATGACCCTCGAGCAAGCGGGCGAATTGGGCGCCGGCATCGCACACATTCTCAACGACGTCGCCGAGCAGGAAGACAACCCATGACTGCGCCAAGACACTTTCTCACCCTGATGGATCTCGCGCCTGATGAAATCCGGGCGCTGATTGCGCGTGCCATTGAATTGAAAGCACACCATCGCGAGGGTACTGCACCGCGCAGCCTCGAGGGCAAGGTGTTGGCGATGATTTTCACCAAAGCCTCGACCCGCACCCGCGTCTCATTTGAGGCCGGCATGGCGCAGCTCGGCGGCAGCGCATTGTTTCTATCAGGACAAGACACCCAACTGGGGCGCGGTGAACCGATTGAGGACAGCGCCCGGGTGGTCTCCTCGATGGTCGACATAGTGATGATCAGAACCTTTGCCCACGCCGACGTCGAAGATTTTGCCGCGCACTCCAGCGTGCCCGTCATCAACGGCCTGACCGACGACTACCACCCCTGCCAAATACTGGCGGATCTGCAGACCTACTTCGAAGTCAGAGGAGATATCAGCGGGCGCAAGGTCTGCTGGTTAGGAGACGGCAACAACGTCTGTCACTCCTGGATGAATGCCGCCCGCCAACTCGACTTCGAACTGGTGGTGGCGTGCCCCGAGGGGTACGACCCGGACCCCGCGCTGCTGGCAGCGTGCGGAGCGCATGCGCGTATCGACCGAGATCCCGCTACCGCCGCGGAGGGAGCGCACCTGCTAGTGACGGATGTCTGGGCGTCGATGGGTCAGGAGAGTGAGCAGGCGGCGCGCGAGGCTGTCTTGGCACCCTACCAACTGAATCGGTCGCTACTCGATCGCGCGTCTGCTGACGCTCTGTACATGCATTGCCTGCCCGCGCATCGCGGCGAGGAAATCACGGCGGAACTCATGGATGCACCCGATTCGGTCATCTGGCAAGAAGCAGAAAATCGTTTGCATGCGCAAAAAGCACTGATGGAATTACTGCTCAGCGCTTGATTGCCCTGCCCGAGCCCAGGGCTGTGGGTATTACCGTTTTTTTCCGCAACAATCATAAAAATCTTCCACACCCGGCATTCGCGGGGATAAGCCTGTTTTCAATCTAAAAGTCAGTGACTTAGCGCGCAAAGCCCACCAGCCGCGATGCGTTACCCACAGAATGTCCACAAAAAAGACCCAGCATCCTCTGCTTGCATTGTCGGTCATACCCGCCTATCTTGGGGTTTCCGGAGCAGTGAACCCCCACATATAGGTGTTGAGCCAAAAAACCAAGTAAAGCTCAACGGAGGCCCGTTTCCGGAAAAAAGGACCAGCACATCACGAAAAATAGGCGTTTCAGAGGCAGCCCAAGATATGCAAACAGGCAGTGAGTCAATAGAACAAGAAAGCGTCGCGTCCACTCCAGCTGCGACTCGAGACAACCCCAACCCGACACGATTGTCCGCCACTGCGCCTGGCCAATTGCGGGTCATCAAACGCAACGGCACCGTGGTCCCCTTTGAGGACAGCAAAATCACGGTTGCGATTACCAAAGCTTTTTTGGCTGTAGAAGGGGGTACCGCAGCCGCCAGCAGCCGCATTCATGAAACGGTTGCCAACCTGACTGCGCAGGTCGTCGCGACCTTCAATCGCCGCATGCCCTCTGGCGGCACGCTACACATCGAGGACATTCAGGATCAGGTCGAGCTGGAATTGATGCGCGGCGGCGAGCACAAAATCGCACGTGACTATGTGATCTATCGAGAAGCGCGACGCCAGGAACGCGATGCCAAGGTCGAGCTATCTCCCGAATCACAGGCCGCGGCAAAGGGCATCAACATTGTCCAGCCAGACGGTAGCAAGGCGCCTCTGGATATCGACCGCATTGGCACCATCGTCGCCGAAGCCTGTTCCGGACTACAGGATGTCAGCGAGTCCGCGATCATTGATGAGGCACTGCGCAATCTCTACGACGGCGTGTCAGCCAAAGAGTGCAGCACCTCGCTGGTGATCACAGCCCGCACACTGATTGAACAGGAACCGAACTACAGCTACGCGGCAGCGAGACTGCTGCTCGATGATCTGCGCGCGGAAGGCCTGAACTTCATGGGGGTTGCAGAGAGCGCCACCCAGGCGGAGATGAACACGTATTACCCGCAGGCACTCAAGGCGTTTATCCAGCGCGGTATTGAGCTGGAGCTGCTAGCACCGAACCTCGCCGAGTTTGACCTCGACATGCTGGGCGAAGCGCTGGACGCCGAGCGGGATCTGCAGTTTACCTATCTCGGGTTGCAGACCTTGTATGACCGCTACTTTATCCACAGCGATGAGGTGCGTTTCGAGCTGCCACAGATCTTCTTTATGCGTGTTGCCATGGGGCTTTCCGTGCGGGAAGACAATCCCAACGCGAGAGCGATCGAGTTCTATCGGCTGCTGTCGTCCTTCGACTACATGAGCTCGACACCGACACTGTTCAACTCCGGCACCCTGCGGCCGCAGCTGAGCTCCTGTTATCTGACGACCGTGCCCGACGATCTGTTTGGCATTTACGGCGCGATCCAGGACAACGCCATGCTGTCCAAGTTTGCAGGCGGTCTGGGCAATGACTGGACACCGGTGCGGGCGCTGGGTGCCTACATCAAGGGCACCAACGGCAAAAGCCAAGGCATCGTGCCCTTTCTGAAAGTCGTCAATGACACCGCTGTGGCGGTGAATCAGGGCGGCAAGCGCAAGGGGGCGGTGTGCGCCTACCTTGAGACCTGGCACATGGACATCGAGGAATTTCTCGACCTGCGCAAGAACACCGGAGATGACCGTCGCCGCACCCACGATATGAATACCGCCAACTGGATCCCCGATCTGTTTATGAAGCGGGTCTTCGAGGATGGCGACTGGACCCTGTTCTCACCTAACGACGTGCCGGATTTGCATGACCTGTACGGCACCGCGTTTGAAGAGCGCTACGAGCAATATGAGCAGATGGCGCGGGACGGTGAACTCAAACTCCATAAAACGCTGAAGGCACAGAACCTGTGGCGCAAGATGCTGGGCATGATCTTTGAGACAGGCCACCCCTGGATGACCTTCAAAGATCCCTGCAACCTGCGCTCACCCCAGCAGCACTGTGGCGTGGTGCACTCGTCCAATCTTTGCACCGAGATCACGTTGAACACCAACTCGGAAGAGATCGCCGTCTGTAATCTGGGCTCGGTGAATTTGCCGCAGCACATTGAGAACGGTGAATTGAATCTCGACAAGTTGAGGGGCACCGTGCGCACGGCGATCCGCATGCTCGACAACGTCATCGACATCAATTACTACTCTGTGTCCCAGGCCGAGACGTCGAACTTCCGTCATCGTCCGATTGGCCTTGGCCTCATGGGCTTCCAGGATGCGCTGTACAAGATAGACGCGCCTTACGGATCCGAGGACGCGGTCACCTTCGCGGATCGGTCCATGGAGGCCATCAGCTACTTCGCCATCGAGGCGTCGAGTGAGCTCGCGAGTGAGCGCGGCAGCTACTCCTCCTACGAGGGATCGCTGTGGAGCCGCGGTATCTTCCCGCTCGACTCACTGGACATCCTGATTGAGCAGCGTGGCGAAAAGTACATCGACGTCAATCGTGACAAGACCCTCGATTGGGACGCGTTGAAGGCCAAGGTTGCTTCCGCGGGCATGCGCAATTCAAACGTGATGGCGATCGCACCAACGGCGACCATTGCCAACATCACCGGCGTATCGCAGTCCATCGAACCCACGTATCAGAACCTGTATGTGAAATCGAATCTGTCCGGTGAGTTCACTGTCGTGAACCCCTACCTTGTCAATGATTTAAAGAGCCGCGATCTGTGGGACAAGGTCATGGTCAACGATCTGAAATACTTCGATGGTAGCGTACAGACCATCGACCGTATTCCAGCCGACCTGAAAGCCAAGTACGCGACCGCGTTTGAGGTCGAGCCCCGCTGGTTAGTAGACAGCGCGAGCCGTCGTCAGAAGTGGATTGACCAGGCGCAGTCTTTGAATCTTTACATCAGCAATGCCAGCGGCAAGAAGCTGGACGTGACCTACCGCATGGCGTGGTTCAGCGGGCTCAAGACGACGTATTACTTGAGATCTCTGGCCGCCACCGGCACCGAAAAATCGACGGTAGATACGGGCAATCTCAACGCCGTGTCCAGCGCTACCGAAACCCCACAGCCAGCGCCAGTGCCTCAGGCCTGTTCGCTGGACGATCCAGACTGTGAAGCTTGCCAGTAAGAGCGGGCCACACGTTGCAATAGGAGAAAATGAGTATGTTGACTTGGGACGACTACAATCAGGAAGACAGTATGGCTGCGACGGCAGCCCCCGAACCCGCCGTGGTGGCGGCCGCCGCGGCGGCGCAGGAGGTCGTGACCGCACCTGAACCCGCAGCTAAAGAGCCTGCACCTGTGGAACCTTCACCAGAGGCGATGCAAGCGGCGGAAGCCGTCATCGCCAATATGGACGCATCAGCCGGCGTTGAAGAACTTGAAATGGGCGCGTCACGCCTATCGGTTGACGAGAAAGCCATGATCAACTGCCGCGCTGACCTTAATCAGCTGGTGCCCTTTAAGTACGACTGGGCTTGGCAGAAATACCTCGATGGCTGCGCCAACCATTGGATGCCTCAGGAAATCAACATGACCGCCGATGTCGCCACCTGGAAGAGCAGCGACGGTCTGAGTGAGGACGAGCGCCGCATCGTGATGCGTTCTCTCGGATATTTCTCGACAGCGGATTCTCTGGTAGCCAATAACCTGGTGCTCGGCATCTACCGTTTAATCACCAACCCGGAGTGCCGACAGTATTTACTGCGACAGGCCTTTGAAGAGGCCATCCATACTCACGCTTACCAATATTGCATCGAATCCCTGGGTATGGATGAAGGTGAAATCTTCAACATGTACCGCGAGGTGCCGTCGGTAGCGAAGAAGGCCGCGTGGTCCCTCAGCCATACCCACGAGCTGTCTGATCCCAACTTCAGCACCGGCACTATCGAGGCTGATCAACAGCTACTGCGCAACCTGATTGGCTTCTATGGTGTTACAGAAGGCATCTTCTTCTATTGCGGCTTCACGCAAATCCTGTCGATGGGTCGCCGTAACAAGATGACGGGCGTCGCAGAGCAGTTCCAGTACATCCTCCGGGACGAGTCGATGCACCTGAACTTTGGTATCGACGTGATCAACCAGATTAAGCTGGAAAACCCACATCTTTGGACGGAAGAGTTCAAGGAAGAAGTGACCCAGATGATTCTCGAGGGCACTGCACTTGAGATCGAGTACGCGCGCGACACCATGCCGCGGGGCGTGCTGGGTATGAACGCGGCGATGATGGAAGAGTATCTGCACTTCATCGCCAACCGACGCCTGACCCAGCTGGGACTCTCCGAGCAGTTCCCGGGCGCACAAAACCCGTTCCCGTGGATGTCCGAGATCATGGACTTGCGGAAAGAAAAGAACTTCTTCGAGACCCGTGTTATTGAGTACCAGACAGGCGGCGCACTGAGCTGGGACTGAGCGGTCTCTTATTGAAAAAAGGCGCACTCGGTGCGCCTTTTTTTGTGGGAACACAATACTCACCCAGGGCCATGTCCACACTGTACTGAGTCCCTCCATTTGCGGGCGATAAGCGGTACACTCCGCGCTCGTCACGAGGGAGCAACGCACCATGTCTTTGTGGGACCGTATTGATGAAGAGAGTAAACCCGCTTTGGAAATCCTCTGGGGCGCACTGCCCGGTGGCCTGAACGGCATCCCGGATATTGTTCAGCGCCGCGCAGCCTACGAGGCTTTCCGCGCCGCAGCCCCTAGAGGGGAGTATCCCAACCTAGACGTGTCGGACCACACCTATACCGGGCCCGAAAGTGAGTTGTCGCTGAGGTTGTATCAACCGAAAAACGCCACCGCGCCGGCTCCCGGGCTCATCTACATCCACGGCGGCGGCATGATCATGGGCAACCTCGAGAGTCAGGATGAGGTTTTGAAAATCACCGCCTCTGAGCTGGGGATCCCGATTGCTTCTATTGATTATCGCAAGGCGCCTGAGCACGCTTACCCCGCCGCACCAGAAGATTGCTACGCCGGCATCTGTTGGGTGTTTGAAAACGCCTCAGCGCTGGGAATGGACACCCATAACATCGGTCTGATGGGGGCGTCCGCTGGTGGCGGCCTAGCGCTGGCCGCTGCATTGATGCTGCGCGATCGTGACGGACCTCAGCTTAAGTATCTACTCCCCATCTACCCTATGATCGACGATCGGCATCACACAGCCTCCTCTAAAACCGTGGTAGACATCGGCATCTGGGATCGCGAGGGCTCTATTGAAGCCTGGAACTGGTATCTTGGCGATGCAGCACCCGACGCCTATGCAGCGCCTGCCAGAGCAGAGGATTTATCGGGGCTGCCGCCCACCTATATCGACGTGGGCGACCTTGACCTGTTCCGAGACGAGGACATTCTGATTGCGCAACGGCTCTCTGCATCGGGTGTCCCGGTGGAATTTCATCTGTGGACAGGCGCCTATCACGCCTCCGAATTGTTCGCGCCTCAGGCAGCATTGAGCCAACGAATCTGGGCGACACGCTATGCGGCCATCCGACGATTAGCCGGCATTGAGAGCTGATGTCCTACATCGACTGAATCACCCTTCTCGGCGCCGAGCTATCAGGTTTGTGCGGAGCATTCAGCCTGATACAGTTCTTGAAGGCCAAAACCACAGTGGGAGTGCATGATGCAAAAAGGTCATTGTTTGTGCGGCAGCGTCCAATACGAATTTGACGAGACGCAGGCCGCGATGAAACTCCATTGCCACTGCAAAGACTGCCAACGTGTCACCGGGTCGGGCAAGGCCACCGTCATTATGTTTCCCCAAGATGCCGTCAAGATTGAGGGCGAGTACAAGACCTACGCCTCACGCGGTTTTGATGGTTCCCACGTCAACCGCGGGTTTTGCCCCACATGCGGCAGCCAGATGTTCACCTTCGTCGACGAGATCCCCGGCCAGATGTTTATCAAAGCCGGGGGGATGGAGGACACCAGCTGGCTCTCAATAGACTTCACCTGCTGGACCAGCACGGCCCGTGATTGGCTGCCAGCGGATGATAGGACGCCCGGCTTCGAGCAAAACCCGGCTGCCTAAGCCCCTCTGGATCCCGCCGATGCCGTGCGGATACCCGGTATCTGCAGTTGCAAAAAGGGATGTCAGGCTAGAAGAGTTTGGCCTCAATAATTGATCCCTGTCGACGTCATTTTCAGTGTGAAAACCGAGCCCTTTAAAGCACTCTTTTCACCCCTTAGCCGTCTAACATGTAAATTCGTTCTCCCACCTTTTGTCTTACCTAAGCTATTTTTCCTCTCACGCTGAGAATTGTGTAAAAAAACAATCAGCATTGTTTGCGTCTAAAGCAAGCATATGTCAGCCTTCACCAACTTGACCGGACAGGCTCCGCAAACAAGACGGTCCATCCCGGAAAAGCGCCCACAAATTAATGAGAGGACAGGTCACCATGCCACAATCCCAACACCCATCTATCTGGATCCGCCGCGCGATCCACGCAGCGCTCGCTGCCACGACCGCCGGCGCACTCACCGCGGTACCCGCTATCGCGCAAGACGAGTCAGCTGCCGGCCTCGAAGAGGTGGTGGTCACCGCCCGGAAGCGCGCGGAATCACTGCAGGACGTGCCCGTTGCGGTGACTGCGCTGACCGCCGGCATGATCGAGCGCGGCAACCTGAATTCTGTTGTGGATGTGGCCAAAATGGCCCCCAACGTCGAGCTGATTGCGCAGCCGTTTGCCGGCTCCGCTCTGGCAGCCTCCATTCGCGGTGTTGGCCTGGATGATCTGGAAAAGACCTTTGAGCCCACGGTCGCTGTGTCAGTGGACGGCGTCTTCTACTCCTCAACGGCGGGTGCGAATGTCGACCTATTCGACGTGGAAGCGATCGAAGTCCTGCGCGGACCACAGGGCACCCTGTTTGGTCGAAATACCATCGGTGGCGTGATCAACATTCAGCGCTCAAAGCCAACCGGCGAGGCGGGCCTGCGCCTTCAGGCCACGTTTGACGAATTTGAGCGTCAGGACTTTAAAGCGGTCATGAATGCACCGCTTGGCGCCAACGGTGGCATCAAGGTCTCGCTCCGCTCTCTGCAAAGCGAATCCTTTGCCAAAAACGTCACCAAAGGTGAGAACTCTGATAACCGCGATCTGGTCACGGCCAGCGTTGCCGTGCGTTACGACTTCTCCGACGACTGGTCAGCGCAGTTCACCTGGGACAACTACAACGACAACACCCAGCTGGTCGACCTGCTGAATATCAGCACCACCGGTGGACCTAACTTCGAAGGCGCCAACGGCTTCGCGCTGATTTCCCCCTTCCATGGCAAGGCAGAGTCGGCGGACCGTTCACGCGCCAACGACTACACCACGACCTACTCCAGCGGTAACTTCATGAGCACGATTCAGGGCAACAACTACGCTCTGGCGATCGATGGTCGCATTGGCAACCACGATCTGAAGTTCATTACCTCGATGATGGACACCAAAGAGCGCATGGATATCTGCTCCTGGGGCTCACCTGTTCCGGGCATCATCTTCCCGTTTGGTACGGGCACGCCGGACAACCCCTCCGATGCACCCTGTTTGTTCCCGGTGCTGCGTGAGCAGGAATTCGAGCAGTCCTCTAACGAGATCCAGATCACCTCTGATTTCGACGGACCAATCAACTATGTCGCGGGCATCTACACAATGGAGAGTGAAGCACCCTTCGAATCAGGCCCGGTGCAGGTCATCGAGTCTCTGCAGGACCTGGAAGCCCGAGCGATCTATGGTGAGATCAACTGGGACATCACCGATGCCTGGGAGCTCACGGCTGGCGCGCGTTACACGGAAGAAGAGAAAGACTTTTTCGTGATCGCGGGTGCCTTCCCCAACGGCAAGGACTTCGATTTTGAAGATGACGAAGTGACTTATCGCCTGGTACTGCAGCGTAACTTTGATTTCGGCATGATCTACGGCTCTTACTCTACGGGCTTCAAGTCTGGCGGCTTTAACTCCCGCGGCACGACTCAAAATACGGTGGGTCCCTATGCCTCAGAGACCGTTGACTCGATGGAAATCGGGTTCCGCTCCGAGTGGTTCGATAACCGCCTGACCTTCAACGCGACCTACTTCGACGCCTCCTATGAAGACAAGCAGGAGCAGGTGGTCACTGCTGGCGACGGCAGCTACATCTACAATGGGCAGCCTGAGGACTGTGGTGGTCCGACCTGTACGTTTATCTTCAACGCGGGTGAAGTCGATACCAGCGGCCTTGAGCTCGAAGTCATGGCCATGGTCACTGACCGGCTGACGCTGCGCGGTGCCATGGGCACGCTCGATGCCGACTACGCGCGCTTTGATTACGCGGGTATCGGCGATATTTCAGACCGCGCTGAAGTCGTCTGGGCGCCCGAGCTGACCTACAACATCGGCGGGGAATATCGCATCAACGGCTTGGGTGGAGAGTGGATTATCAACGCCAACTACAAGTACACCGATGAGGCATGGGGACGCTCTGATTTCGGCACCTACAACTTCCAGTACGGCCCAGAGATTCTCAGAGAGGACTTCAAGGTGCTCGACGTCTCAGCGACTTATCTGCTACCAGTGGGTAACGGTACTGCAATGATTCGTCTCTACGGTACTGACATCCTTGAGGATGGTGGCCGCATTGAGCGACCCTTCGACGCTGGCGCGTTCGCCTTTGCGAGCCTGGTACCGCGTCGCACACTCGGTGTGACCATTGGGTACGAGTTCTAAGTACCGAGTGCTTATGAAAAGCCACCTTCGGGTGGCTTTTTTGTGCCTGATCAGACACTCTCCTCCAGCATAACGTGAATAAAAAGGAACCCGAGATGATGCACTCCGTCGTACTGGCCAGAAGGCCACAGGGGAACCCCGTTGAGGCCGATTTTGCCGTCCGGGAAGACCCTCTGCCTGAGGTGGGTGAGGGGTTTTTTCTTACCCGTAACACCTTCGTCTCGCTGGACGCCGGATTTCGCAACTGGATGAATGAGGACTCGGGTGACGAGGTGTTACCCGCCATGGGCTTGGACGAACCCGTGATGGGCTTGGTGCTCGCCGAGGTGCTGGAATCAAAACATCCCGACTATGCGGTCGGCGACAAGCTGATGGCCCGATTTGCCTGGCAGACCCACAGTCTGAGCGACGGGAGCGATTTTATTGCCAGACTTCCCGCTGAACTCGAGTTCAACCCCAGTGCTTATATGGGGGTGCTTGGCGACACCGGCATGTCGGCCTACTTCGGCATGACCGACATTGCCAGACCCACCGCCGAGGATTGCGTCTTGATCAGTGGCGCGGGCGGCGCGGTGGGCACCATTGCCGGCCAGATCGCAAAACTCTCCGGGGCGCGAGTGGTGGGCATCGTGGGCTCGCAGGCCAAAGCTGGGTGGCTGTGCGACTCGCTAGGCTACGACGCGGCCGTCGTGCGCTCAGGGGACACACCGCTAGCGGAGGCCATTAGTGAAGCCTGCCCCGACGGAGTAGATGTGTTCTTCGATAATGTCGGCGGGCAGACCCTTGAAGCGGTGATCAGCAATATGAATCACCGCGGTCGGCTAGTCCTATGCGGCGCGATCTCGGGCTACGGCGTGACACCTCACGGACCGAATAACCTGTTTGAACTCATCACCAAAGAGCTCAAGGTGGAGGGTTTCATGACCCACTTTCGGCACGATCGCTATGACGAAGCCCGGGAACAGCTCTCCCAGTGGTTACGCGACGGTGTCATTCAGTCGCCTGAGCATCGCCTCGAGGGGATCGAGAACGTTGGCAAGGCCTTTGCGGATCTATTTGCGGGCGAGAACTTCGGCAAGACCATCGTCGCGTTGTAGTCGTGACGCCAGCGCCACTAGCCTAGCGTCACCTTGATAGGGATAGTGTCGAGACCCATGGTGGTGCCACCGTGGCCCGTCACAGCGTCTTCCGACACCAATTCCAGTGAAGCGACACGATCAAAGAAGGCTTCCAGCACCACCCGCACTTCCATTTTGGCAACGTGCAAGCCGATGCATTTGTGCGCACCCGCACCGAACGCGTGGTGCTGATTGCGCTCTTTCTTACTGCGATCCGGGTTGAAGGTGTCGGGGTCGGCAAATGTTCGCTCGTCGCGATCGGTCACAAAGCTGGGAACCACAATATTGTCGCCGGCGCGAAACTGAACCCCGTGAAACTCCGTGTCCTGCTCACAGATGCGATTCAGATTGATAAAAGCGTGCATGCGCATGAACTCATCGACCGAGTCAGCGATCTTGCTACGATCCGCCTTGAGGCTGTCAAACAGCGCTGAGTCCCGCGCCAGATGGCGAATAATAAAACTGAGCATGGTGGCCACCGTGTCGATACTGGCAAGGAACAGCAGGTAACAAATCGCGTGCACCTCCTCCAAAGAGAGCTTTTCTCCCTCCACATCGACATTGAGCAGCATGTCCACAATGTCGTCCTTCGGATGATCAACATGCTGTGTGACCACCTCAAAGAGGTAACCGCCAATCTTCTCCCCACAGGCGATGCGCTCTTCCATCGTTGGCGCCCGATAAAAGCCTGTCTCCCAAGCATAAAATTCATCGAGACGCTCAGGTTCCAATCCCAGCTGGCGAACAAACAGCCCCATTGATATCGGCTTCGCGACCTTCCATAAAAAGTCGAACTCTCCGGTGGGCAACACCTCATCCAACACCTCAGCGGCGAGGGCCTCCGCACCCGTCTGCAGACGCGCCACGGCTGTGGGTTCAAAAATAGGGAGCAGCAGGCGTCGATAACGCCGGTGTTCATTGGCATCGCTCTCCAACGGGATCAGTCGCGGGCGCTGCTCCATGTTGGCGGGTATGCCGATCGGAAATGAGCCAAACAATTCGGCATTGCTGAGGACTTCCCGAGCCAATTCGTGGGAGGTGATCAGCCAGTGGCCGCCATTGTGAGGGGTGTAAACGATGTCCCGAGGGTCTTTAACCAGTGAATCCAGAAACAGTTGCTGGGGATCGGCGAAAAATCCGCTGTCCCCAACAATGTCGAAATCACTTTGTAGCGCCTCGGGTACCTGATTCAGTTGTGTCGGCATTATTTAGTCCAGTGTCACGAGGCACTTCCCACGGGAAGCGCCATGCATCATGTCGCAGAAGGCTCGGGGGGTGGCTTCGATCCCCTCGTAAACGGCATCAAAGCTTTTCAGCGCGCCGCGCTGAAGCCGGCCCTGGAGATCCTCTGCGATCTTGGGAAAAGATTCAAAGTAGTCCGAGAACATGAAACCTTCCATGCGCGCGCGCTTGGTAATCAGTTCCCAACTGTTATTGAGCGGCTGCACCGCTGATTCGTATTGCGAAATGGCGCCGCACAGCACGAGTCTCGCCTGCTCGCGCAGTTGACTCATGACCGTATCGAGCGCCTCGCCGCCCACATTATCAAAAAAGATATCGACGCCGTCGGGGCAGGCCTCTCGCAAAGCGCTTCCGAGATCCGGCTGAGTTTCGCGGTCAATCACCACGTCATAACCTACCTCGTTTTCCAGCCAATCGGCTTTGGCACGGGTGCTAGTTAAGCCGATGACCCGACACCCTTCCGCTTTCGCCAACTGCCCGACGACGGTCCCTACGGCCCCGCCTGCGGCGCTCACCACCACGGTCTCACCAGGCTTCGGTTGACCGATCTCAAACAGTCCAATCCAGGCCGTCATCCCTGTAGGCCCAAGAATCCCCATGTATTGGTGAAGCGGGACGTCGCTGGCTACCTCTAAGGGCGAGCAGAGATCGCTGCCATCCAGCACGCTCTGCTCTTCCCAGGCAGTGCGCGCGCTAACTAGCGTGCCCACGGGGTAATCGGCGTGATCGGATTCCACGACTTCACCCAGCACAATACTTTGCACCGGGTCACCGATTTGCATACCGGTCAGATAGTTGTCACCCGCGCCTTCTGCCATCCATTGCCGAAACCCCGCGTCGAGCGAGATCACTTTGTTGCGGGTGCGGAAATAGCCCTTGGGCAGGTTAGCATCGGTCACCTCCACCACGGCAAAATCCTGCTCAGTCACCGCGCGCTCGGGGTGCCTTGCCAGCACAACCGCCCGACTCATGCGACAGCAACCTCGATCATGCCGTCGATAACCCGTACCTCATAGGTGGGCAGTGCCTCGCGCGTCAGCTGCCCCATGGGGGTACCGTCACGTAAATCGAACCTGACGCCATGCAATGGGCAAGAGATAAAACAACCGCGGATGCGCCCGCCCTCAAGCTCGGCCTCCTGATGCGTGCATCGGTTCTCCACCGCGTAAAGCTCCCCTGCAGCGCGGCAAATCAGCACCTTGCTGCCACTGATGGTCACAGCGCGACTATCGTTGTCAGACAGTTCTGCCTCAGGAAACGCCGCCTGGAAATCCGTCACTACAAAGTCTCCCAATTTGGTGACGCGCGACTCATAACATCGCGCGAACGCGAGATGTTAGCACCGCACTTTCTGAAAAAAACCATCCAGCTTGATTATTTTTGGTGCCCCCGATAGTCTCGCGGACTCAGTCGTTTCCGTCCGCGAGGTCAGCATGAGCCACGGTAATAAACAACAATGGATTTTGGCAAAGCGCCCTGAGGGCATGCCGGACTCATCCGAGGTGGTTCTCCAGGATGCACCGATCCCTGAGACCGGAGCGGGCATGCTACTGGTGAAGAACCACTACATCTCTCTGGACCCAGCGATTCGGGGCTGGATGTCAGATATCCCCAATTATTTACCGCCCATCCCGCTCGGCGATCCTGTGCGCGCCACGGTAGTCGGTGAAGTGCTGGAGAGCGGCAGCGACAACATCAAAGCCGGCGACTATGTCTTCGGCCTAGGCGGATGGGAAACCCACAGCACCATCCCCGTCGAGTTCTGCACCAAGGTACCCGACGACAATCCTTTCCCGCTTCACTATTACGTCAACATTCTCGGTGCCGTCGGGCTCACACCCTACTTCGCCATCGCGGATGTGGGACAGGCACAAGCCGGACAAACCATGCTCATGAGTGCGGCCGCGGGTGCCGTAGGCTCTGTCGGCGGACAGATTGCAAAACTCATGGGCTTGCGAGTCGTGGGCATCGCCGGCACTGAGGAGAAGTGCCAGTGGGTCGTCGACGAACTGGGCTTTGATGACTGCATCAACTACCGCACCGCGGGCGACATGGAAGCGGCGATCCGCACCGCCTGCCCAGAGGGCGTCGATTTTTACTTCGATAATGTGGGTGGTGAAATTCTTGATGCAGCGTTACTCAATATGAACAAGGACTCCACGCTGCTGTTCTGCGGCACGATCAGCACCTATAACGCCACGGAGCCCGTACCCGGGCCTTACAACTACTGGCAGATTCTGGCGCGGACCATCACGGTCAAAGGCTACTTAGTCAGCGACCACTACCACAGGATCGAGGAGGGACAGGCGGCCCTTAGCGAATGGGTCAAGGACGACAAGATCAAGTTCCGCGAGCACATCAATGAGGGCATCGAGAACTGCCTCGATACCTACAATTTGCTATTCACCGGCGGCAACGAAGGCAAGTTAATGCTGAAGCTGTAAAGACGGCTCGCGCGACAGCCGGCGCGTACCTCAACAACGCAACAAAAAAGGGCCCTATGAGGGCCCTTTTTATTGGCTAGCGTTTTCAGAGCTCGGGTTGTGGGGCGCTGGTATCGCCGTCGCTGTACCACTTCACCCAGCGATGAAAATATTGGTTGCCCCGTTCATTGCGACCAAACAACACGCTCTTCATCAGTCCGGTCTCCAGGCCCTGCTGCAGTTTCAGGCCGACGTTGTAGTCCTCCTCCTGCACCACGTTGCGCAACCAGTCCGCCATCTCGATACGCGCGGCGGCGTCCTCCTCGTTTTCGGGCGGCGTTGGGTGCAGGAAATGCAGAATAGTCGTGTTTTCCATCGGTCCGGGGCCGGGGATCATCTGTGCTACCTGCGTGATTTCCGGCGCGATAAAGATCGACACGTTCGGGAAGAACAAACGGATAAAATCATAACCTTTGGTTTCATGCTGCCAGAGCTCGTTTCGATCGACTTCACCTAGCTCCAGCACGTTCTTTGCAGCAAAACCGACCAGCTGATGAGGGCCATGTGCGTCGTACTCCATCACGTTAGTAAACGTTCTGGGCTCAATGGTCTCGGGGTGCGCAGCCTTGAAGTGATAGCCCTCGAGATAGCCGTCATAGGCAACCTTCCAATTGGGCCCATGGATAATGCGGTGACCGACATAGGTCCACTGGTCCATGCCCTTCTTCGCCACGTCGTCCATCATGGCGCCGAGGTAGGCGCGAATATCGACATCACTGTCGGCATCCAGCACAGCGAAGATCAATCCACCCTCCTCGTGACAAGGGAACTGCACCAGATCACGGGCGCCCTCGCACACGTCGCCGAACTTCGGCGCATCGGCAATGGCGCGCAGTGCGCCATCCGATTTGAAGGTCCAGCCATGGTAAGGGCAACTGAATAACTTTTGATTGCCACAGGGCTCCGAGGTGAGTTGCATACCGCGATGGGTGCACACATTCATCAATACCTTTGCGGTGCCATCCTTCTGACGAGTAATCAATAGCGGGATACCCAAAATTTCCAGCGTGCGGAAATCGCCCGGGTTGGGAATTTCCTGAGTCACCCCCACCAGTATCGGGAGGCTTTTGAAGATGCAATCCATCTCGCGCTGCCACTGCTCGGCATCCGTGTACTCCGTAGAGGGCACCTCCATGGTGCCTTCCGCCCAATCCGTTGTGCCGTTTGCCACGTGATCGATCAGACGACCCGCCATGCGGCTGTATTGAATTTTGGTGTCTACTGTCATCGTTTCTCTCTCTTCTTTCCCAGTCTGCCGTTATTCTGGCATCACCAGATCACCCACTGAGCTAACCTCGTAGCGACGTACTTCCATATCCAATATCTCAAGCGCGGCACAGGCCTCCAAAAAGGCCGCCACATGGGACGTCTTGAGGTGTGCGTCCAGGTCCGCCTGCGATGCCCACTGCTCTGATACCCAAACGACACAAGGATCGGCGACGTCCACGGCAATACCATACCACTGGCACCCCGCTTCCTCGCGGGTTGCCGCCACCACGACCTTGGCCGCTTCTGCATAAGCCGGCGCACTCTCTGCACTGAGCTGAATCCGAACAATCACGCTGACTGTGCTCATCTTGACCCCCAAAATAATTCGTCTGACTCGGTGCTCGAGCGCCGGTTTAACAACGATTTTGCACAGCCGCCAACCTAGATTTCGGCAAAGAAAAAGTCAAGCGTGCTTGCTTTTTTACAACGCCCTACCTAATCTTGAGCGGCATCGCAGAGCCAAAATAATGATGTCATTGATACAGATCGAGCGGGGGCCACCACTGCCTTGACTGGGGCCAAACCTCAATCACAAGGTAGAAAACAGCGCCGTCAGGCATGTCGTCCCGACGCTCACCCGCGAGTCAGGCTGAAGGAGAGCATCAGTGAGTAACAGGCTGCAGGACAAAGTTGCACTCGTCACCGGTGGCACCAACGGCATTGGCAAGGCCGCCGTAGAGGGCATGACCCGCGAAGGTGCGAAAGTGGTGTTTACCGGTAATAACACCGACGCCGGTCATCAGATCGCAAGCGAAACCGGCGCAACCTTCATCCAGCACGCGGTGCAGGACGTTGAGGGCTGGGAAACGGTCAAGGCCGCCATCCGCGACCAACATGGACGGCTGGACGTCACGTTTTCCAATGCGGGCACCAATACGGGTGATAGCGACATCGAGACGGTCGAAGTCGATGCCTGGAAAAACCTTGTGGACATTAATCTGACCGGCATGATGCTCGCGATCAAAGCGAGCATCGAACTGATGAAGGGCAACCCCGATGAAAGCGGCGGTTCCATTATTCTGAACAGTTCCATTAACGGCATGCTCGCGTTGGCGGGGGATGTCACCTACTCGACCACCAAAGGCGCGCTGCGGCTCTTGGCCAAGTCGACGGCTGTGCATTTGGCGAAAACCAAAACGGGCATTCGCTGCAATTCGATCCACCCCGGCGTCATTGAAACGCCTTTGATTCAAGGCGCTATCGATGGCGCGCCTGACCCTGCTGCCGCCAGAGGCATGCTGGAGGGCATTGCGCCGATGGGTCGCCTGGGCAGCATGGAAGAAATTGTGTCGCTGGTGATTTACCTCGCCTCTGAAGACGCGCGGTTTGTGACGGGCTCAGAGATCGTCATAGATGGTGGCTCCACCGCCGGACTGCCGGGCGTCTGAGACGCCCGGTCAGCACTACTCGCCGTGCAAGACCTTGAAGACGCGGCGACTGAACTTCCACTCACCGCCGACCTTGACGCATTCATCGTCGTACTGACCCCGGGGCCGTAACTCGGTGCCGTCCTGCATCACTGCCACCTCATCGGTGTAGCTGCGCATGGTGGCGCGCTCACCATCGACGGAAATCACACCGGGCATTGCCATCATGTTCACGAAAGGAAACATTTTCATGGCCTCAAGCCATGCGCCCACAATGGTTTCACGACCCTGAAGACCGTCCATGTCGAGGTGCGGCAGTTCCCACACGGCATCCTCCGCCCAGGTGGACCCCCATACGTCCGCGTCTCGCTGATTCACGCCCTCACAGTATCGCTCCAGCAAAGCGCGAATGCCCTGTTGGTCCTCAAAATGCTGGTCACTCATCGTCCATACTCCCCTTGTTGCGCGAGAAATTGAATCGTTGCGCGCTGTTTTATTGATTAATCAGACCGCCATCGATCACCATCTGGGCCCCCGTCATGTAAGTAGACAAATCAGACACCAAAAACAGCGCTCCATCCGCAATAGTGTGCGGCGGCCCCATGTATCCCATGGGTACTGCCGCATTCAGCTTCACGTACTCCTCGGGGTTATCCACCGACGATTGCCGCTGCATGTTGGTATCGATCAGCCCGGGGTGGATCGTATTGCAACGAATACCCTCAGCGGCTGTCTCGGCGGCTATGGTCTTGGTAAAGCCGATCACGCCCCCTTTCGCTGCCGCGTAAGCGCTGCAAGCGGGCACGCCCACCAGAGCCGCCACGGATGACATATTAATGATGGATCCTTTGACACCCGTCTCGCGCATCAATGCGACGGCTTTCTGGGTGCCGAGAAAAACACTGGTCATGTTGACCAGCATTTGTCGGTTGTAATCGGCCAAGCTGAGTTCGGGTAACGTTTTCAATATCGCGATACCCGCATTGTTAATCAGAGCATCCAATCGCCCATGCTCGTCGCGGATCTGGGCCATGGTGCTGTCCCAGACCGCCTCATCGGTCACATCCTGCTGCCATGCTTGGGCTTGCCCGCCCGCCTCCTGAATTTCTGCTGCCGTGCGCTCGGCACCCTCACCATCGACATCGGTCACGATGACGGTCGCACCTTCACTCGCCAGCTTGTGCGCTATCGCATGGCCCAACCCTGGGTTAGATGCGCCGCCGGTTACCAGACAGATCTTGCCCTCTACCATTCCCATGTTTACCCCCTAGTTACACTATTCACAGCGATCCACGGCCCGAGGGCGCGCGGCTCTCGCAGTTGATTCAAAGTTCACCGTCGCCCGTATCAGCGAGATAAATCCGCTCAAGGTGATCCGCCACCGTCTCGATCACCCGTCTGGCACGCTGCTCCCGATTGGATGAGCGATGCGCCACGCCCATGCCCTGCATCACAAATTGCACCAGATCATGTGCCGCCTGCAGGGATTTCACCTGTTTCCAGTGCGGAAAGACCGAGCGAACCGTTTTCAAGAACTCCCTTTCAAAATCACGCTCCACCTCACCCACGGCCTCGGCCAATTCCGGATCCGTGCGCGCCGCGCCCAGTAGCTCCTGATAAGCGATAAAGGAAGGCAGATTGACGTACTTCCAGGCGTTCTCCACAGACACCCGAATCGCGGCACGGGTCAGCGTCTGGTCCGGAGAATCAATATCGGTCATCAGCGCGCGGTATTCGTTCAGCCTTCTGACATGCAAGTAGCCCACCACAGCGCTCATCACCGCTGAACGAGAAGGGAAGTGATGCATCATCGCGCCACGAGAAACGCTCGCTTCACCGGCGATCATCGCAGTCGTGGTGTTGGCGTAACCATGCTCTACAAAGCAACGCACCGCCGCTTCGAGAATGGCCTGACGTGTCAGCGCGCTTTTCTCTGCCTGCCAACCATCACCAGCACGTCCCGCTGCGCTTCGGCGGGATTTAGCACCGGTTCGCCGGGCATTGGCCGAACTAGCTGATGTGCCACCCGCTTTCGTTGCTGTCATGGTGATCCCCGTGAGATGCACGTTGCTTGCAGGAGCGACTGGGTCGCATTGGCCACCTCGCCTGTGCGGCGCTCGTGGCAAACAATCCGGCTTGCTTTTTTTATCGGCAGTATCCTAGACTGATTTTCATAAAGCGGCCAGCCCGGGCAGCCTCGCGGCCCCCTCATAAGCTGGCTCGCACAGTATTTCGGGGTATAGCCATGTCCAACGCCAAACCACTCCATGAGGGGCTGTTCAGCTGGCCGGCTGAAGCGCCCAGCCTGATCGGCAGCCGCTGCCTAGACTGCGGAGAGCACGCGTTTCCCAGTCAATCTGCCTGCCGCGCCTGCTCAGGACAAAATATGGCCCCCGCTGATCTTGGCAATGAAGGCACGCTGTGGACCTGGACGATACAGTCGTTTATGCCCAAAACCCCTTACCGTACCGACGAGACACCCGAGACTTTCACACCCTACGGGGTAGGCTATGTCGAGCTGGCTTGCGGTCTTAAAGTAGAGAGCCGGTTGCGTGAGAACACGCCCGAGCAACTCACTATCGGCATGCCAATGAAAATGGAAATGATCACCGTGCGCAAAGATGAGGAAGGTACTGAGCTGTTGACCTTCCAGTTCTGCGCGGCAGAGGAGCAACACTGATGGATGTGGCAATTGTTGGACTGGGTATGCACCCCTTTGGAAGAACCCCCACCATGTCCGGCCTCGAGCAAGGTGCGGCGGCAGTCCGGGCGGCACTTGCCGACGCGGGCACCGATTTTAAACGCATGGAATTTGCCTTCGGCGGCAGCCAGGACAGCGGCAACGCCGACTCCCTGGTCAATTTACTAGGCCTAACCGGACTGCAGTTCACCAACGTGGCAAATGGATGTGCGACGGGCGGTAGCTCTTTAAACGCAGCCTACTCTGCGATCAAAAGCGGCCAATATGGCGTCGGCCTGGTGGTCGGCTTTGACAAACATGACCGCGGTGCTTTTAACCCTCAACCCGCCGACTGGGGCCTAGACGACTGGTATGGCGAAACCGGCCTGATGCTCACCACCCAGTATTTCGGCATGAAGATTCAGCGCTACATGCACGACCACGGCATCTCACGAGAAACACTGCTCCGCGTGGCCGAAAAAGCCTTCCGCAACGGCTCTTTGACCCCCACCGCATGGCGCCAGACAGCGCTGTCGTGGGAAGAACTCGACAATGCACCCATGGTCAGTGAGCCGCTCAACAAATATATGTTTTGCTCGCCGGCTGAGGGCGGCTGTGCATTGATCGTCTGCCGCGCCGATATCGCTCACGAGTTTCATCCGCGGCCGGTCTATTTGAAAACCGCGGTGGTGCGGTCCAGAAACTATGGCAGTTTTGAGGTCTTCAGTCCCGCTCAGCCGCCAAAGGTTGCAGATTCGCCGACGGTGACCGCCTCGCAGGCCGCTTTTGAGCTGGCCGGAGTCGGGCCGGAAGATATCGATGTGGCCCAGCTTCAAGACACTGAGGTCGGGGCAGAAATCATGCACATGGCCGAGAACGGCTTTTGTGATCACGGCGAACAAGAGCAATGGCTGGCCGATGGGGCAACTGAAATCGGCGGGCGGCTGCCCGTCAATACCGACGGTGGCTGCCTCGCCAATGGCGAACCCGTTGGCGCATCGGGACTCAGACAGGTCCACGAAATTTGCGTGCAACTGCGGGGTGACGGCGGTGCACGACAGGTACCGAACGAGCCCAAAGTCGGCTACACCCACGTGTACGGTGCACCGGGCATCAGTGGCGTGAATATTCTCGCGCGCTGAGCGCGCGTTTCGTTAAACACAGCGAAATTTAAAAGGATTAACCATGGCAAACGCAGAACAAAAGCAACAGGGAGATGGCGGCCGGTTCGTCGGCACGACCTGGCAGGACCTGCTTGATCTGGAAACCGTCGATGTCCCCGAATATCTGCGGATTCAGAATAATCCCGATATGGGCGACGAGGATCTCTCGGTCGAGCGCTACATCAGCCAGGAGTTCTTCAACAAAGAAAAGGAAGAGATGTGGCCCCGCGTCTGGCAAATGGCCTGTCGCGAGGAAGAGATCCCCGAGCCCGGTGACCACCACGTCTATTGGATCATCGACCGCAGTGTGATCGTCACGCGAACACCCTCAGGTGAGATCAAAGGCTACATTAATTCGTGCCGACATCGTGGGCGATGCCTGCGCGACGAGTCGGGCTCTGTTGATAAATTCCGCTGCCCCTTCCACGGCGCCACCTGGGATCTGGAAGGACAGTTCCAGGGCATCCCCAATCAGTGGGACTTCGAGCATATCGAAGGCCGCGACATGAGCCTGCCACAAGTTAAAGTCGCGACATGGGGTGGTTTCGTGTTCATCAATTTTGATCAGGATGCACCGCCCCTTGAGGACTATATGGAAGTCCTGCCCGATCACTTCAAGCGGTTTCCGCTGGAGGAGTACTTCACGGGCGTGCATGTGCAACGCGTGATGAACTGCAACTGGAAAGTGGGTGCCGAGGCCTTCATGGAGTCCTGGCATACCGTGGAGACCCACAAACAGATTCTGACCTTCACCGGCGATGCCAACTCGCAGTACGACTGCTGGGGTGACAACGTCAGTCGATCAGTGACACCAATGGGCGTGGCCAGCCCGCACCTCAGCGATGTTTCGGAAGAAACCATCATCCGCGACATCCTCAAGCTATCGGGCCGCATGGCAACAGACAGTGATGAAGGCGTCGAGATGCAAGACGGCCAAAGTGCGCGCGAGTATGTGGCGCAGATGAACCGGGAGATGTTTGAAGAAGCGGCCGGGGAGCAGTTCGATGATCCCACCATGGCCGAGCTTCAGGATGCGATTCTTTACAGCCTGTTCCCGAACTTTCAAGTGTGGATCGGCTATGGCGGCAATATCGTGTATCGCTTCTTGCCCAATGGTAATGACCCGGACAGCTGCATCTTCGACGTGCGCATTCTGCTACGCCACCCGAAAGGTAGCGAGCGCCCAGCCACAGTGCCCTGCACGGTGATCCCGGCGGACCAGCCCTTTGCGTCCCACGAAGCACTGGGTTCGTTGGGCGGCGTTTTTGATCAGGACGACGCCAACCTTCCCGCGGTACAGAGAGGCATGAAAAACTCAGCGACCGGCAAGGTCATTCTCGCCAGCTATCAGGAAAGCCGGATACGGCATTTGCACCAGACCATCGACAAATACCTGAGTTGAACCGACCACATTTGCTTCCAACAAAATCAAAAAGCCCGCTCTCAGCGGGCTTTTTGATTCGAGCCACTGTGGTTTTGACCGCTCAAAATGGCTGAAAGAGATCGTCGCAATTAATTATGGCCACAAGACTACTGCGTGTTCCCGATCAAGCGTGACACGGCACCATGGCACTTCCCCATAAACCCCCTGTCTAACGCCAACTTCAACGTGATTTTTGTGATCGAAATGTCATAAGGCTGTGGCAACCTTTTAATAAAGTACGTTTCCTAGGTTCGACATCATGAGAAGACGCAGACTGTTAAAAGGTTTTGCGAGCCTGCCTGTGATGGCTTCAACTGCGGTGGCCGCGAGCGGCATACCGACCTATGCCCATGGCGTGGCCAGCGGGGATCCAGACAACAACAGTGTGGTCATCTGGACTCGTGTCAGTGGTCTTCAAAAAAGCCAACCCGTGTCATGGCAGGTCGCGCTCGACGCCAACTTTGAGCAGGTGGTTTGCTCTGGAGTCGAGGTCACCAACCAACACCAAGACTACACGGTAAAGGCTGTCGCGAAAGGGCTCGACTCAGGTCGAGATTACTGCTATCGCTTTGCTTGCGATGGGGTCAGTTCACCTGTGGGCAAGACCCGCACGCTTCCAACAGGGCAGCTCGACAAATTGGGCTTGGCACTGGCCTCATGTTCAAATCATGCGTTCGGTTATTTCAACGCATACGATGCAATCGCCCGTGATGAAGCCATCGACTTCGTATTACATCTGGGTGACTACATATATGAGTACGGCGCTACTGGATGGGGTGCTGAAACAGCACTGTCGCTGAATCGAGCGCACACCCCCATCAATGAAATTGTGTCGCTACAAGATTACCGTGAACGCCACGCGCAGTATAAAGCCGACCCAGACTCTCAACGCATGCATGCGGCGAAACCCCTTCTTTTGGTATGGGACGATCACGAAAGTACAAACAATCCCTGGGTGGGCGGCGCTCAAAATCATCAGCCAGCGCACGAGGGTCGATGGATTGACAGACGAGATAATGCCATTCGCGCTTATTACGAATGGATGCCGATCCGGGAACCAAGCGTGGGCGCAGAGCGCAAGAATTTTTGGCGTCGCTATCAATTTGGCAATCTGGCGACTCTGGTCACTCTGGAGTCACGTCATACTGGACGCAGCGAACAAATTGATTACCGAGACTTTCTTGACCGCATTCAATCAATGGATGACGCGAAGGCGTTTAAACGCAACGTGCTAGGTGCGCCAGACCGGACCATGATCTCACCCGCTATGGGGGCTTTTTTGTCGAGCGAGCTGAGTCGCTCAAAAGCTCAAGGCGAACAGTGGCGACTCATCGGCAACGCCATACCCATGGCGAGAACACCCGTTCCTGACCTTGAGAGCATGGGCATCACCATGCCTGGTCAACAAGCAGCGCCTCCAGGCATCTCCGCCGATCTTATCTGGAAAGGGCGCTGGAATTTGCCGCTTTATCCCGATACGTGGGATGGCTACGCCTGGGCGCGGGAACAGTTTTACTCGCTTTGCAGACAATGTGGCGTATCGGATTTATTGGTGCTGACGGGTGACAGCCACAGCTTCTGGGCTAATCAACTCACGGCTGAGGACGGAGGAAGCATGGGATTGGAGCTTGGCACCGCCGGGATTTCTTCCCCGGGCGACTTCATCGAACAGGGATTCGATCGTGTAAATGCAAAGAGAATTGACGAGGCACTTGCACAACATGCGCCTGACATCCGCTGGACCTCCAATCTTTACCGAGGCTACGTGAGGCTAATCCTGACACCGTCAGAGGGCCGAGCTGACTATATTGCGATGAGTACAGTAAAGAGCCGCCAATACAGCATTGACGTCATTCATAGAGAGTCCATTAACCGTAACGGTTCTTCGCTTCAGTTTGCGTGAGAGTGGCAGAGGGCTCGGCCCTCCGCCATTTTCGGGCTAACTTAAAAGTCGAAGGTCAAACCAATCGTCGCCGTCCGCGGCGCGCCCAACCAAATAGCGTTGGAACTCACGACGCCTTCATAACGCTCGTCGGTCACGTTAAAGATTTGGGCGTGCAGCCGAAAGCCTGCAAGATTGTCTGAAATGGCCTCACCCGATACTGACAAATATGCATCTACCAGAGTGTAGTCATCGGTATACCAAGTATTGCTGATGTTAACAGCGCGCTCCCCGGTATTTTTGACGCTGACTCCTGCATCAATCCTGTCGGTGGAATAATCCAGAGACAGCACAGCCATAGTCTCGGCAATGCCCGTTACGTCGTTGCCGGCGAAAATGCCGTTCTCGGCATCAACAGCACTATCACCGGTACCCTTGTATTCGGCATCGAGAGCAGTAAATGCACCGTACAGTGACAAATTGCTATTCAGGTTAAACGTTGCGGCCAACTCAAAGCCGGAGGAGTCAATGCCGCCCGCATTGAAGTAGGTACCACTGGTGCCGATCAGATAGTCGTTTCCGGCTGCGCTACCCGGGGCTAGAAAAATAATTCTGTTCTCAAACTGCGAATCAAAATAGGTCGCGGTAGCAAACAGACGATCCCCGGCATATCGCAGGCCTAACTCCATCACTTCGGAGGTTTCAGGCTCGATATTGCTTAGGTCGGCGGACTCGCGCTCCAAAATGCTGTCAGAAATTGACTTGAAGTTCTCGGAGTATCCGCCGAAGAGGCTCAACCCATCCAAACCAGTCTCCAATACAAAACCGGCAGAGGGTAAAACATCCGAATCTGAGTCTACTGTGACATCTTGGCTAGCCCCGAAAAGATCGTCGCGGGATACTTCCACCAGAAACTGGTTGGCGCCTATGTTGATCGTCAGGTTGCCAAGTGTGAGATTGTCCTCAACGTACCACTTGAGAATATCCTGCGGATACTCGCGAGAGTACTGCACCCAGTACGCCGTGTTCTCGAATGGAATACCCACGCGAGCGTCTGTCAATTTGTGCCAGTCACGATACTCTTCCCGCTTGCCATCCTCGTACCATATCCCGGCGCGGACCGTATTGTTTTCAGAGGTATCCCAGCTGACGTCGAAGGTGAAGCCCAGGCGGTCCTTGGCATAGTGTGAATGGCGGTATGATTGAACGGGTATCGCGCCCGCGTCGTAACAGGCGGGGTCGTAAGCGGCTCCGGCGCCACCATATGGAAACGTAATCGATGATACGCAGCCTTCTCGAGGCGCTAACGCCACCCCATTACCGTCAACAAAATAGAGGCGCCCTAAAGCAGACCCACCAGAGACCCGAGTGCCTGTAAACTCACTCTCCGGATTCCCCGCTCCATCGGCCACTACATCGACCAGATAGGGCGGAATCCAATCGCCGCGGCCTTCATTGTCGTGGTAATAAACCGAGGCCTCGACATCAAGAGCGTCGTTTGCTTCCCAATTCAGTTTTCCGTAAGCGAACAAATTTTCTCTTAATGTTGACCAGCCTCGACGATATGACTGATTGACATACGGTGTGTTAGTCCAGTTTCCAATCAACTGGTCCCAGTCTGGATAGGTTTCATAATCGCTTTCAGAATAAACACGCTGATAGTTATCCTCATGAATATCGTCGTAGGAAACGTAAGCAGTAAAAAGAAGTTCGTCGCTCCCTGTGATCAACTTACCTGCCAAGTGATCGCGCTCATTTTGTGCGGAGCCTTCCATCCAGTCGGTGGCCTCCTGATGCGATGCAGAAATGTAGAATCGAGTCGATGAACCAACAAGACCCGAGTCATAGCGCGCATAAAGACGCTGCGCGTCGTATTGACCACCCACATATTCCAATCGGACACGTTGGTCCAACGTTGGGTCAGACGTGACGTAATTAAGCGTGCCGCCGAGTGCCTCGAGTGAGCGAGATGAGATATCAGCTGTTCCCTGAGACACCTCAATTGTCTGCAGATTCG
>CBFHIW010000011.1:0-51698 GCA_965656065.1 Luminiphilus sp.
TGGTGGATGCCGATTTTGGCTTTTGCCACCATGCCTACGTGATCGCCGAGGAACGGCTGATCGAGACAGCCTGCGCTCAAGGCGTTGGGCTCATGTCGATTCATCAGTCTTCATCAGCGGGCGTGCTGGGATGGTTTGTGCGACGCCTCGCGCGCGAGGGTTTAGTGTCATTAATGTTCGCCAATAGCTCCAAGGCCGTAGCGGCCCACGGCGGCAAGGTGCCCTTCTTTGGCACCAATCCCTTTGCGATGGGCGCGCCGCGCGCCGGCGATGAGCCACTGGTGATCGATATGGCCACTGCCTCGACCGCTCGCGTGAATCTGGTGCGCGCCGCCGCGGAGGGTCGTGAGATTGAGCCTGGACACGCGATCGACCCTGATGGCAACCCCACCACGGATCCCGCAGCGGGATTGAAGGGCGCGCAACTCCCTGTGGGCGGACCCAAAGGCTTTGGTCTGGGTTTAATGGTGGATGTGCTGGCCGGCGTACTCACTGGCAGCAACTGCTCCTACGAGGCCTCGATGTTCGCGAACACCGAAGGCGGCCCCCCTAATGTCGGTCAAACCATCATCGCAATGGATCCAGCCTTTTTTGGAGACGGGTTTGTTCCTCACATGGAGACCATGTTCAGCGCGCTCACCGAAGGTAACGACGTGCGAATCCCCGGCGCGCGCCGCGGGGCTGAGCGCGTGAAGCATGAAGCCGAGGGCGTTGAAGTACCGGAGACGCTGCTAGAACACATCGAGACGCTGGCGGCCGGCGGCTAGCGCTACCCGAGCCACTCTCCCATCGCATCTTCAATCGCTTCCCATAAGTAACGGGCGAGGGATTGGTCTACAAAAATCGAAAATACGGGTTGGCCATCGTGATTCTGATGGGCGGCGATAATCACCGACACCCGAGCGGCCTGCGTCTGGGCGACGCTCCCCAGCGGGAAGGCGGCCTCGGAGAGATCCACGCCGCAGAGCTTCGCCATGACCTCGACCCGTGGCTCTCCTGCTAACTGCAGCCACGCATGGCTATGCTGGCAATACAGCGGCCATATGCCAGCCTCGACGGCCTCAGATGCCGGTCGGGCTGATGAGGCCTGGCTATCCGGTTTTAACAGCCAAAACTCGCGATGACTCAGTGACATCACCGCGCCTGACTGGCCGCCAGCAACAATCTGGTTCGGCGCATCTGGCAGTGAATGCCCCTGACTCAATAGCCACGCCCGAGCACCGGCACCCCGCACGCCCTCTCGACGGGCAAGTGACAGATCACGCAGCAACAATCCGCCGGGTCCCTCGACCACCCCGCAGCCTTCTAACGGACTCCGCAGGCTCATAACGCTTGCCTCGCGTTGTCAGGGTCGTAAAACGGCAGGGCTTCAACCCGCGCCTGAACGAGCACACCATCCTGGGTACGAATCGCAATGCGATCGCCCGGGTTCGCACTATCAGGGTGCGCATAGGCTAGGCCGATGATCTGATTGAGCGTGGGCGAGATCTCGCAGGAGGTGACGTTACCCACAATGTCGCCGTCTTTGATCACCAGGTGCCCTTCCAATGGTTTGGGCGCTGTGAGGTCTAGCGAAAACCCGACCAGCTGCCGGATAGGCGCGGAGGCCGCGAGAATATCCACCGAGCGGCGCCCCACGAAATCGGGCTTGCTGCGATTCATCGCCCAGTCGAGCCCTACCTCGCCGGGGTGTGTCATGCCGTCCGTGTCCTGCCCGACAATGACATGGCCCTTTTCTAGCCGCAGCAGACGCTGCGCCTCGACACCAAAGGGTTTGATGTGCCACTGCGTGCCGGCCTTCATAACTGCATCCCACAACGCGGCGGCAAACAAACTTGGTACGTGGAGCTCGTAGCCCAGCTCCCCCACAAACCCGACCCGCATCAGGCGCGCCGGGATGCCCGCCACGTCACCCTCCCTGCAACCGAGATAAGGGAAAGCGTCGGCACTCACATCAATCGAGCAGCCCAACGCCTCAAGCACGGCACGGGAATGAGGCCCTGCGATATTGATAGCCGAGAAGGCCGCCGTGACGTTGGCAATGTCGACGGATAACCGCCACTGGGCGTTCCAGCGCAGCATCTCGCGATACACCCGGTCGACCCCGCCGGTCGTCGCCGTGACGTAAAAATGATCCTCGGCGAGCCGCGCTGCGACGCCATCATCAATCACCACGCCTTGCTCACTGACCAATACGGCATAGCGGGTGCGTCCCACGGGCTGTTTGAGAAACCCATAGGTATAAAAGCGATTCATAAACTCGGCGGCATCAGGACCGCGCAGTTCGATGCCCCCCAAGGTACTGACGTCGATCACGCCGACGCAATTTCTCACCGCCGTGACTTCCTCAGCCACGCAACGCGGCTTGTCATCGGGCTCACCATAGAACGCTGGTCGACCCCAGAGGCCCGCGGGCATCCACTGCGCGCCGGCAGCATCATGTCGGTCAGCGATCGCCGTATGTCGATGGGGGTGGAAACGTCTGCCGGCGATATGGCCCAGCGCCTCGGGCTTGACAGGGGGCCGCGCAGTGGTGACGCCGGTTTCACTCACGGTGCGGTCAGTGGCCTTTGCCACCAAGCGCGCAGTCGGTAGCGCAGCATGTCGGCCCTGCGACGGTCCCATGCCCACCGTCGAGTAGCGTTTGACCAGCTGGACATCGCGGTAACCCAGTCTGGTCGCGTTCACGATGTCTTTGATTTGCAGGTCCTCGTCGAAATCGACGAATTCCCTGCCCTTTGGATGCGGGAAGATGGGCCAGGGGTGATTCACCTGCGCGGCGCAGGTAACAGGCTCATCTTCGTCCGCGGTCATATCCATGCACCGCAGCGCGGCGCGCGCCGCATTGCGACCATCGGCTAATACCGCATCCAGCGAGTGCATGCTGTTGACACTGCCGGCCAACAGGAGTCCTGCGGGCAATCCACTCAAACTAAAGGCCGCGCGGTCGTCGTCATAGTCGAGTTTTGCCCCGGCCTGACACGCCAGTTGGTAGGCCGGCATAAAGCCCGCACTCATGGCGAGCACGGCGCAATCAGTGTGCGCGAGCAACTCACCCACCTCGCCCTGTGCGTCGATGCGATGGATGTCCACACTGCACAAAGACTGACTCTCTGAGTCACGCCGCGCGGCGTAAACCGTGGCACCCATATGGACAGTCATGCCCCGCACATTCGCCTCAGCCAGCAGCGCTTCGTCATCCGGTGCGTCGCGGAGATCCGCTACTGCCGACACAGACAAACCCGCGTCTGCCGCCGTGAACGCGGTCATCCAGGCCTGGTCATTCCCGGCAAGCACCACCAGCTTTCCTTGCGGCGCCACCGCGTAATGATTGATCAGGCGCTCCAGCGCACTGCAGAGCACCACACCCGGCAGGTCATTGTTGCGAAAGACCACGTGCTGCTCACTGCTGCCCGTTGCCAGCACACAGCTTTTGGCGCGCACCTTGAATAAGCGATCCCCCTGAATAACGGGCAGGTAATGGTCGGTGAACCAGCCGTTACACAGGGCATGGGTAAGCACCTTGATACGGGGATGCGATACGACGTTGGCAATGAGGGCCTCCGCCTCGCCCCGCACCGGCTCGTTTTCAATGGCGAAACGGTGATACGTCAGGGAGCCGCCTAGCTCGGGCTGTTCATCGATGAGCAAGACCGAGGCACCGCCCTCCGCGGCCTCTAGCGCAGCGCTAAGGCCAGCAGGCCCCGCACCGACTACCGCCACATCGCAAAACAGATACTGCTTGTCTTGGTAGCGTGGCGTGGCGGACAAATTGGCCACGCCAAGCCCCGCCGCTTTGCGGATCATTCGCTCCCACCAGTGCCACACACCGAAAGGCTTGTAAAAAGCGCGGTAGTAGAACCCCACCGGCAAGAATCGACCGAACCAGTCGATGATGGCATTGCGATCCGCCATCAAGCTGCCCGAGATGTTCTGGGCTGCGGTCTCAGGGTAATCGGTAATGGGTAATTCATCCGCGAGGCGATTAGGTGCCGCCGGCGTTTGCACCAAGGTGTTAGCGTCATGCCCCGCCATCGTCAGCGGGCCTCGCGGGCGGTGGTACTTAAAGGACCGGGAGATTACCCATTGGCCGCTGGCCACCAGGGCAGAGGCAACGGTATCGCCTTCCAAGGCGGGTAATTCGCGCCCGTCAAAACGTGCGCTCACCTGCGCATCCCGCTTGATGCGGCTTCCGTAGGGCAGTGGCAGGCGCTCTGTCACGAATCGCCCCCCGCTGGCTCGGCCGCGAGCGCGGCACCGGCATCAAACAGCTCTGCCGGATCATAGGTGCGGATCACTTCATCGGTCTGGTTATGGCGTTCAACGATGAACCAGTAGCTACTGGGCGTGTGCATCCACCACTCGCGCACCACGCTGATGTGGTTGTCACCATAAAATACGTAATGCGCCCACTCCTGATCGGTGGCTTCGGTCAGATTGGGCATGGGCTTTACCTGACCGCCATAGGTGAACTCGGCGATATTGCGTGGGCCGTTCAAGGGGCAAGTGAGAATCTTCATACCGCCCCCTAGTGACTCGCCGCCGTCGCGCCCATTTCGTTCACCTGCCGGAAAGCATCGAAACGATCGAGACTAAAGGGCGCAATGAGGTCCGGCACCGTGCCACCGGATGCCACCAGTTCGGCCATGGTGACCCCGCAGATGGGGGTCGCCTTGAAGCCCCAGGTGCCCCACCCCGCGTCCAGGTAATAGTTCTCGACCGGGCTCAAACCCATGATCGGACTGTAGTCGCTGGTCATGTCGGTGATACCCGCCCACTGGCGCATGAGACGCATCTCGCTCATAAACGGGAACATCTCGACCGCAGACGCAATCAGACCCTCTTTCAGCTCGAGGGTGGAACGCGTGCCATAGAGCGGATAAGGGTCGGACCCACCACCAATCACAATCTCGCCGCGGCTGGTTTGGTGCACATAACAGTGCAGCGCAGAAGAGCTCACATGTGGATCTAAAAAAGGCTTCACCGGTTGGGTCACCATCGCTTGTAGCGGGTACGCCACAATCGGCAGCGGAAAGCCCGCCATTCTGGAGACTTCAGCGCTGAGGCCCGAAACCGCCTGCACCACACAGCCGCAAGACACCTTGCCGCGATTGGTTTGCACCCCGGTGACACGCCCGGCTTCCAGGTCGACACCCGTGACCTCGGTCAGCTGATGCAGTTCAACACCGCGTTGGGTGGCGCCCTTGGCGTAACCCCAGGCGACCGCGTCATGACGTGCGGTGGCGCCATCGAGATGCCAGAGGCCCGCGAGTATGGGTAAGCCGGCGGGATCTAAATTGAGGCTGGGCACCAACTCGCCCACCGCCTGGCGATCAATCAGTTCAGTGCGACCACCAAAATGCTTGTTCACCTCCGCCCGCTGCCGAAACGCCCTGACCGTGGCATCGGTATGCGCCAGCGTCAGCTGGCCCCGCTGCGAATACATAATGTTGAAATCGAACTCGTTCGACAGCCGCTCATAAAGCTTCACCGACTCGGTGTAAAAGCGAACGCCCGCGGAGGTGAGGTAATTGGAGCGAATGACCGCCGTATTCCGCGCTGTGTTTCCGCCCCCCAAATAGGCTTTTTCCAGCACCGCGACGTTCGTGATGCCGTGATACTTGGCGAGGTAATACGCGGTCGCCACACCGTGACCGCCGCCACCGATGATCACCACGTCGTAATGTGACTTGAGGTCAGTGGGACCCGGCAGATCGGCGATTTGCTCAAAGGGGAAGTCTTTATTCAGACCGAATTTCAAGAGTGAGAACGGCATGGCTAGATGCGCCCCTCAGAAATAAGCGGGCCGTAATTCAGCAGCCGCTGGCTCCCCGACAGGCCGACCAGTCGGTAGTGGCCTTGGTGCCGTTGAAGCGTTGTCGGTATACCCGCCACGACACTGGGTTTGCGAGGCAACTCACTTATTTTAACTGCCAACCCAATCATAACGTTCACTCGGCAGGCCCCGCACCGGAGCGAGATTGATCCGACGCTTCGACCAACGTTTTCCCAGCGAAGTCTTTAAGCTGCTGCCATACCTCCGGATCAACGGTGAACCCCTCCGCTAATGCCTGATGCCGGGCAGCTAATAAGTCGGACTCATCGTGACGGGCCAGCAATGTGTACTCATCCTCTGAGCGAATCGTCGGTAACAGATCGAAATGATTTGCCATCACAATCGTGACGCCATCATTGGGCACATCGTCCTCAGGCGTATCAGCCAGCTCGAACACTCTAATAGAAGGCACCGCCGAGCGGGCACGAAAACCCACAACCTGCTCAGTAAGCGGCGTCTGGGAGTGGCGCCAAAAAGCCGTCACGTTCATACCTCGGTCAGCCAGCCGTGACAGATACCCCATGATGAGTTGGCGCTGACGACAGTGCCGAATCTTGATGACTGCGAGGCCGCGAATGCGCGCTTTCGCAAACGCCAGCTCTAGCGCCAGGTTGCCTGACGACAGCACACTCATATGCTGCCCGTCCACAACAGCTAGATCTGCGTCCTGATAAATCACATTGGGTTTGTTTGATGCCGCGGATGCCACGACACACTCAAGCCCCTCATTGAGCGCCTTCATGCCGTCGAGCCCGTAGCTCTGCATCCAGGCCACCATCGCAGCGGCGTCGTCGGCATGTCCTGCTGCAAACCCCATCCCGGCGAAGGCTTTGCGGCAGACCGACTGCAACTCATTGAGAGAGATTTTCATGGCATTGCTGCCGTCAATTCCGCACCGGGCGTGACCGGAAAACCCCAGTCATCAAAAACTTCCAGCGGTGTCGACGAATCTGCGTAGTCACTCAGTAGCGGCGCCCCCTGAAAAAATGTCACCCTAACCCAACGGTCGCCCCGAGGATCAAATCGGTGCGCACCCAGAAACGATAGCTTGGCGCGCAATAAATGCATGGGCTTCATGTCGCGGTGCCACAAATTGGCCCTGATCTCTCCGTACACGGTGGCGGCCATGGTCTGAATGCGACGAATTACCCGCATGTGCTCCGGGAAAGCCATCAGCAAATCAATCGTCAGCGCCCGCGGCTGTGCATCCAACAATTCGACCAGATCTTGGTAGACACCTTTCGCGCTCGGACCAATCGCGAGGCCAAGCTCCTTTTCTTCTCCCAGCTCCTCACCTCGCACGCCGAGCCGCGGCTCCTCTTTTTCTGCCGACTGGTACCAGAACCAGTAACGAGCATCTTTACACTCGTAGTCAGCGTCTATGGCCCAATCAAAGTGTGTCTCCAGAATCTGCTTAAGCTGAATCAACGGCATATCCGGGGTCAAATCAAGATTTTCATTAGCGCCCATCTCGTCGTTCAAGGCGTCGACTTGCTGAGGATAAAGCTCAATCAGCAGCGTATTGAGCAATTCTTGGGTCTCGAGTGACAGCTGGGTATGCGCCCAATCGAGCAGCTGTTGCCACAGGGTGTCATCGAGCGGCACCTGTTCCAACCAGGACATCACCTGCTTGAGTTCCTCGTGCGCCTCACCATTGCGCACTCGTTGGAATTCGTCCTCAACAAGGGTGTCGGCCAGGTAGGTCGCGGCCCGGCAACACAGGGCCAGCATCCTGTCCCGATCGCTATCATCGGGCGTTTGTGCAACCGCCACAGCAAGCGCCCGCTCCCGAACCAAAACCCACTGACTGATCAACTGCGGGTGATTGATCAAAAAAGGCGCCATGCCAAGCCCTGTGGAATTACCAATGCCCAGGTAGCGTCGCGTGTCCGCGCTCAAGGTGGCGGCGCGCCCGGGATCTCGTTGCATCGCAATGTGCTCGACCTGATCGACCGAAAACTCTCGCAGGACATACACCGCAGCCATTTGAGCGGAGAAAGGCTGCTGGAAATCCTCACTCCCCTTGATACGGTCGTAATCTGCGATCCCGAATTTGCCGTTACCGTAGACTGCCGTGGTTCGATAAAGGTACCCGGCCTCTCTGAGATATTCGATGTCGGGCTGTTGACCCGATGCCAATGCAGAGACAAAAGCCTCAAAATTACGCATCGACTTATTGGCTCGAGAGATGACGAGGAGTCGAGATTGTTGCCGCCCCGCCTCCTGCAACGGCACGTTGGCTGACATCGCCGTCATCAACTCGGCGTCGACCTCACCCTCCACCAGACAGAAGGTTACATCCCAGGCCTCGGCGATCACCCTGTCGGTGCGGCGATCGTCTTCGAGATGCTGGGAAAAGATCACCACGTGGTAACGGTGCGTGGGCGTTTGCAGACGATATACCGCAGACCCATGGCCGGACGCATCGAGCTCAAATCGCGTGCAAGACACCTGCCATTTTTGCTCAAACATCGTGCGAGTGAGACGGCGCGCAAAGCTGAGTCGTGTCGGTGAAAACGACCCCAGCCGCTCAAGATCCATAACAGTCGCGGGTGATCGGAGCGACAGCGTGGCGTCTTCAACAGTTGGGATCAGCTGAGTCATGGCTCGGCGCCGCTTTCCAATGAAGCAAATGAAGGCTGCGCAGCACGCTCGAGCAGGTCGACCCAATTGCCGCCCATGATCAAACCCAGCTCTTCCTCCGAAAAGCCTTTATTACGGAGCGCGGTGACGATCCCGGGAAAGTCTCTGTTATCTCGAAACCAGCTCAGCGGCTCGGGCCAACCTGCGTTGCTAGCGGAGCCCTCACCGTAATCCATGGCCTTGGACCAGCGACCAACCCGCATCCACTCGAGCACCGACTGCGGTTGGCCCTGACAAAGATCCGAGCCGAAGCCGATGCGATTCACGCCCATCCGATCAGCGGTCCAGGCGACCATGTCAGCAAAATTTTCCAACGTGCACTGCGGCCCATCTTTGAGATGGAAGGGATACAGCGAAAAACCGAGCAGTCCCTCATTCGCCGCAACCGCATCCAATACTTTGTCGGATTTATTACGGAGCGCCGGATGGAAATGGCTGGGGTTCGCGTGGGAAATAATGACCGGCTGATCTGAATAGTCGATCGCTTCCAGCGTGGAACGCTCGGCACTGTGCGACATATCAACCACCATGCCAACCCGGTTCATCTCGCGGATGACCTGCTGACCAAAGCGGGTCAGTCCGCTGTCCTCTTCCTCATAACAACCGCAGGCCAGCAGGCTCTGGTTGTTGTACGTGAGCTGCATGAGCATGAGACCAAGACGACGCATCACCTCCACCAGACGGATCTCGTCTTCGATAGGTGAGCAGTTCTGCGCACCGAAAATAATGCCGATGCGGCCCTCCGCTTTGGCGCGGTCAATGTCCGCAGGCTCATACACGGGTCGTATCAGATCGGGATAAGTCTCAAAACGCTGATTCCATTCACCGAAGCGGGTCAGGGTCTCGCGGGTGTTCTCGTGATAGGCAATCGTGACGTGCACCGCATTGAGACCCCCTTCGTGCATCTGCTCGAAGATCTTGCGCGACCAGGCCGAGTACTGCAAGCCGTCGATGACTGTCCAGTCTGGGTTCACAAGCGCTCCTGCGTCACGCCTGAAGGTAGGTCGTTTTGACCGTGGTGTAGAACTCTCGCGCGTACTGGCCTTGCTCGCGCGGGCCGAAGCTGGAGTCCTTTCGCCCACCAAAGGGCACATGGTAATCGGTTCCCGCCGTTGGCAAATTCACCATCACACAGCCGCTCACCGCACGCTTTTTAAAATCAGACGCCGTCGCCAGTGATTGCGTCACGATGCCGGCAGTCAGGCCAAAGTTCGTATCGTTGAGTATCGACAGCGCGTGCTCGTAGTCTTTGGCACGTATCACGCAGGCGATGGGCGCAAAGAGCTCTTCGCGGTTGATAGCCATGTTGTTGTCGGTATCCACAAACAGCGCGGGGGACATGTAATAACCCGGAGTCGGCATATCGAGTCGCTCGCCGCCGCAAAGTAAGGTCGCCCCCTCTTTCACGCCCCGCTCGATCCAAGCCAAATTCTCATTAAGCTGCACCTCGGAGGCGACCGGCCCCATGTCGACCCCTTCTTCCAAGGCGTGGCCCACCGTGACCGAGGCCAGCTTGGCCTGCAACTTTTCGACAAAAGCGTCGTGCACGCTTTCATCCACAATTAAGCGTGATGACGCGGTGCATTTTTGCCCCGTGCCGCTGAACGCGCCAACATATGCGGCGTTCACCGCCACATCCAGATCGGCATCAGCCGCCACCATTAAGGCGTTTTTGGAGCCCATCTCAAGCTGGCATTTCACTAGATTCGCTGCAGTCGCTGCCGCGACCTGCTTGCCAACCGGCAGCGAGCCCGTAAATGACACCGCATCAATGTGGTCGCTGTGAATAATTTGATCACCCACAGTGCCACCACCGCCCATGAGGAGATTGAATGTGCCATCGGGAAGGCCTTGCCGAGAAATGATCTCGGTCAGCGCCCAGGCACTGGCTGGCACCAGGTTGGCCGGCTTGAAGATCACGGCGTTACCAAAGGCCAGCGCCGGCGCGATTTTCCATACGGCGGTCGCCATGGGAAAGTTCCATGGGCTGATGATTGCGACAACACCCACCGGCTCACGTCGCGTCTCAATCTCCACCCCCGGGCGCACCGAATCAGCCCGGTCATCGATCTGGCGGTGCACCTCAGCGGCAAAATAGTGGAAGAACTGCCCGGAGCGATAGACTTCGCCAACACCTTCTGCTCGGGTTTTGCCCTCTTCGCGGGCCAGCAGCTCACCAAGTTCGGCACTGCGCTCAATTAACTCGTTGCCGATGGCCATGAGCACCTGGTAGCGGGTCTCCATGGGTGCCCCCCCCCACTCACCCACCCCGCGGTTGGCGGCGGCCAGCGCGTTGTTCACATGCTCCGAACTGGCCTGGGCATATTCACCGATCACGTCATGGGTATCGGAGGGATTGGTGTTCACGACGGTGTCAGAAGTGGTGACCCAGTTACCGTCGATATATAAGGCTTTTTGCTCCGCCATGATGGCGCTCCGAGACTCGTGAAATCGCGGCTGATGCTACCGATACCGGCCCGCAATTGAAATCATTTCAGCTACTCCAGAGAGGGTATGCCGAGCCGCATTCTTTGACCGCCGAGAGAATTGGTTGAGTAAGGCACCGGGGTGGGGGGGTCGAGTCCGCCTTTCTACGTCAAAATCCGCCAAAATCCGCCAAAATCCGCCAAAATCCGCCGAACCCCGCCGAATTTGCGGTCTATATGCGCTTTCTCAGCCAAATGCGGGTGCCATCGGAGCTCGGTGAGCTTAACCCCACACTCCAGACGATTTCTGTATGCGTCAGCCCCGCTCGTGAACTTCCAACCTCAGCCCCGCGGGCGAGTGGAATATCAGGCTGGATGAGGACTGAAACAGGCTGCTCTCCACTTTGGATGACTCGTACGGGACCCCCTGTGCCCTCAGGTGCGCGGCAAAGGCCTCGACATCCTCCCTCCACCAGTTGAGATGCGTCACCCCCCTTGCCCCGGGCTGGGCCCGCGGATAGCGATTTGCGCCATCGGTGCCCTGGTACGTCACCAACTCTAGCTCCCCCAGCGGCTGACCGGGCTCAGCCCAGATACTCACCTCGAGCGCGCAACCCGCCGGTAGGCCAATCATTTCCTCAATCTCGGGGCCTTCGAGTATATTGTTATGAGACAGCGAGAGGCCTAGTACCACATCAATAAAATGTTTCTCTTCTGCGGGGTCCCGCACAATACATACCAATGGACCAACACCATAAAAACCTGAATTGGGAATGGGCGTGTCACTACCGATCACCTGGAGAAACACAATATTGATATCATCGTGCCCGGCCAAATGGATTTCACGAAAGTGAACCCCGTCGGGCGAAACCGCCTCGCTATAGTGCTCATTGCGGAACACTACGCCTTGCTCGGTTAGCTGAGCCATCCGCATCGGCAGATCGTCGACGTAGATATCGAGATTCTTGGGGCAGAGATCAAAAACCTGCGCGTCTGCGCGCACGGAGTCGGCGGCCGCATCCCACTCCACCAGATGCATACCGCCATTCTCAGCCCCCGCTGAGCGCACCATGGCCTGCCGCGCTATCTGGCGATCCGATACGCCCCAGTGTTCGCGAAGACCCGGGTCATCCCCTTCCGCACGGGCCACACACTCAAATCCGAGCCGACTCACCCAGAATTCGAGCGCCGCCTCCATGTCGGCGGTGCCCATGCTGACCCAATGCCACGCACTAGCCATCGGTCATACCAATCGGCGTCGGATAGCGCTCATCCACCTCGACCAGCAGGTCATCTACCAGCATCCCCACGTAATAGTCGCTCGATTGCGCCTTGGCTTCGCTCAGGTAAGCGCGGAGATCCTCCGGGGGAATCACCGGTCCGCAGCCCTCAAAGTCTCCGCGCAGGCTGTGCCGTGGCAGTGCCACCAATGCGGCAAGACGGCGGTAGCGTGCGGCCCGTTGCCACAGGTCATAGGTTTTACAAATATCGAGCTCGATGGTGCGGCCGATGGAGTGCAAGTAGCCGATCACGAACAGCGACTGAGGATAATCGGCTTCTAGCGCCTTCAACCGGTACGGCATCGCCTCCTCGCCCCGACCCGAATAGCCAAATGCCCGTCCGAGCTGATAATTCAACCTCGGGTTATCGGGATCGGCAGCGACCGCTTGCTGGCAGGCCGCAATCGCGGCGGGTTTATCCATGCCGCTACTGCTAACCGCGGGCGCGACATGACCCGGGTCGCGACCGTGTGAAGCCAGGCGGTCGCATTCGGTGACTTCCTGCGAATACCGACTGAAGTCGTAGTCCTCAAATTCCACTGCGTGTGCAACCGAAGCGACCATTACAACTACCCCGCCCAGCAAACATAGCACTCTCATGTGACCACCCTTAGTTCTTAATCATTATTGTGTGCGTCAGCCTGCGCTAGCCGGCGCATTTTTTCAATCAAGCCGCACTGCGGTGATGATTGGCCCCGTGATAACCTGTCACGCAGATATCGGGCGGAGTGGCCCGTAGGAAAATGAACAGCGCACAACTGCTGAGAGGTGTGGATGTATGAATGACGCTTTGGTTTTGGCAGAGGCTGAAGGCGGCATTCTGTGGCTGACGCTGAATCAGCCAGCGCGCCGCAATCCCCTCTCCAGCGACATGATCGCCGCGTTGTCGGATGCCATTACCTCCGGTGGGGAAGACGCCAATATTAGGGTGATTGTAATCAGAGCCGCCGGCCCCGCTTTTAGCGCCGGACATGACCTGCGGGAAACACGGCGCCGAGACGACGAGGAACAGAGCGCTTGGCAGGCGCGAATCGATCACTTATTGCAGGATTGCGCCGCGATGATGACGAGCATCCTGCACACACCCAGACCCATCATTGCCTGCGTTCAGGGGATCGCCAGCGCCGCCGGCTGCCAACTGGTTTCTGCCTGCGATCTGGCCATCGCTTCTGAAGACGCGACCTTCTGCACACCCGGGGTCAACATTGGCACCTTCTGCACCACGCCATTAGTGGGTATAGGCCGGAATCTCTCGAGAAAACACGCACTGGAAATGGCGCTCACCGGTGATCAGTTCGACGCCGCCACTGCCGAGCGCTTTGGGCTCATCAACCGGTCTGTCCCTGCGTCTGAACTGGAGCAAGCAACTCAGGAATTAGCGGGCAAGATTGCGTCTCGCTCAGCCGAGAGCATCGCCCGGGGAAAATCGGCTTTTTATCGGCAGGTTGAGATGCCCCTCGAAAAGGCGTTCGAGCTGGCCAATCAAGTGATGCGCGACAACCTCACGTCCGACGGAGACGCACGAGAAGGCATCGGCGCCTTTCTGGAAAAACGTGACCCCGAGTGGGGTTAGTCACGGCATGCGTCTGGAGTCCGACGAGGCCATTGCCCAACTGCTCGTGCAGGTTAAACGGATCGCTTTGGTAGGAGCCAGCGCGAAGCCCGAGCGACCCAGCCACAGGGTGATGCAATTCCTGCTCGATGAGGGCTACGAGGTCCTACCCGTCAACCCGGGCTTGGCGGGGCAAAGCCTGCTCGGACAAACGGTGTACGCCGCTCTGGCAGACCTCCCGACAAGCGTCGACATGGCAGACATTTTCCGCGACGCCGCATCACTGCCCGCAGTCACGCGGGACGTCGTAGACGCCGGGATACCCGCGATATGGACACAGTTAGGGGTGGTTCATAGCGAGGCCGAGCACACAGCGGTAGACGCCGGCCTGCAATTGGTGGTGGACCGGTGCACGGCGATCGAGATACCGCGACTGCGAGACGCAGGACTGCTCCCAGCCCGCAGGCTACAGTGACCGGCCTCCCGTCTCCTCCAACTGGGACAGTGACCACAGCGTGAGGCCTGCGGCCACCAGAATGTAGACCGACACATAAAAGATACCGAACTTATTCCACAACAGCACCGCAATAGTGGGCGCCAATGCACCGCCCATTATCGCGCCGATTTGATAGCCCAACGAAGCGCCTGAATAGCGCACTTCTGTCGAAAAAAGCTCAGTGAAATAAGCGGCTTGCGGGCCATACTGCATGCCCAGAAAGATCATGCCGACAGTCACAGCCAGCATGATCATGAAAGGACTACCGGTATCGATCAGCGGGAACAGTGCAAAACCCCAGACGCCCGTCAAAATGGCACCCCAGCGATAAATCTGCTTTCGCCCCACCCGGTCTGAGATGCCTGAGAAATAAAACAATGCGGGAATCATCGCCGCGGCCGCGATCAGTACCGAGGTCAGCATTTCGTCCCGGGTGAGCTCAACCGACGGCGAATTCAGTCCATACGCAATCACAAAGGCGATGAGGATGTAGAAGGTCACCTGAACCGAAAGAAAAGCGCCCGCTGCCAGCATAATGCGCCGCGGGTAGCGGCGTATGGCCTCGAGCACGGGGGATTTCTGCACCGTCGCCTGCTCGCCCGCTTCCGCCTGGGCGGCTTGTAACGCCTTGAATGCCTCGGTGTCCTCCATGCGCAACTGCACATAAAGCGAAATGCCGATCAGCACGATGCTGGCAATAAACGGCAGTCGCCAGCCCCACTCCACAAACGCCTCGTCACTCATAGAGGTGCTCACGGCCAAAAACGCGAGGTTCGCCAGAATGACACCGACCGCCGCACCCGCCTGCGCATAGGCGCCGTACCAACCGCGCTTGTAAGACGGCGCGCTTTCGGTCACCAACAACATGGCGCCACCCCACTGGCCACCCACGGCCAGGCCCTGAATAAAGCGCAAAGCCACGAGCATGAGCGGCGCGGCAATGCCTATCGACTGATAGGTGGGTAAGAGCCCAATGAGTGTGGTGGCCACACCCATCATCATGAGCGCGATGACCAACGTGCGCTTTCGGCCCACCTGATCTCCAAAGTGACCGAACACCACTCCGCCAAGAGGTCGGGCGATGAACCCCACCGCAAAGGTGCTGAAGGAGATAATCAGCAGCACCATAGGGGGTAAATCCTGAGGGAAAAATGCCTTGGGGAAGATCACGGCAGCCGCCGTGCCGTAGAGGAAGAAGTCGTACCACTCGATGCTGGTACCGGCGAGTGAGGTCAGCGCTACACGACGCATATTCTTCTGTTGATCACCGTTTGCTGAAGTCAAAAAAACTCCCTCGTCAGTTTATTTTTGTTCACGTCGATCGCGGTTTACCGTCACCCGCTGCATGTGGCGTCGATTGGGCAGGTAATCGCAAACCGCATAATGCTGGGTCACGCGGTTGTCCCAGATCGCCACCGTGTTGTCTTCCCAACGCAGTCTCACCTGATATTCAGGCTTTCTCACTTGCTGAAATAGATACTGTAGTAACTCGTCGCTGGGGCCCTGCATGCTATGCAGAATGTGGCGCGTGAAGGATTGATTCACGTTGAGATATTTCCGTCCGGAGACCGGGTGCGTATCGATGACGGGATGAACAGCTGAGCCAACCTCTGCGAGCGCCTCATCCACCGCCTTGAGCCCGCCACGCTGGTAGTAATCGTTGCGGAAAGTCCCCATATCGTGGATTGCTGAGAGCGGTGCCAGGTCCGATTTCCAGCCCGGGGAAAGACCCTCATAGACCGCACTCATACTCGCCCAAAGCGTATCGCCGCCCGTTTCGGGAACGCTCACCGCGCGGAGAATGCTGGCAAACGGGGGCTCTGCTCGAAAGGTCAGGTCCTTGTGCCAATCTTCTGTGTCGGGCGGGTGGTCAGCATCCGCGATAAGCTCAACGATGCTTTGGAACCCCTTGACGTGGGGATAGACGGGATGCCCGGGATCAACCTCTCCCAGCGCCTCAGCCAGCGCCAAATGCGAGTTTGGCGAGAGCGGCTGGTTTCGAAAGAATAGAACCTCATGGGCAATGAGACCCTGATACAACTCATCGACTTCGGCGTCGGTCAGCGGGCCAGCCAAATCCACACCGCTGACAAGGGCACCCAACACACCCGTTACTGGCAAGAATTCCATGCGTCCCCGTCCCACCGAACGACCTGAGAAGCTCGCATTATCATGCAACAGTGCTGTGAGAGACTAGCCTTCTGGTGATGAACAGGAACGACGATGAGCGGATTGACCGAGCTAACCCAACGCGCTGCTGACCTCGTGTGGGGGACGCCTCTGGTATCGCTTTTACTGGGCGGCGGCCTGTTCTTTTTGATCCTCTCGCGGGCGACCCCCTATCGCCGGTTCGGGCACGGCATCGCAGTGTTACTGGGGCGCTACGACACCCCTGATGCCGCAGGCGAGATCTCGCATAAACAGGCCTTGGCCGCGGCACTCTCCAACACCATGGGGCTGGGCAATGTCGCAGGCGTGGCGCTGGCCATTGTCGCCGGCGGCCCGGGAGCGGTGTTCTGGATGTGGGTCTCGGCGACTGTCGGCATCGCGACGAAGTTCTTTACCTGCTCACTGGGCGTCATGTACCGGGGCAAAGACTCACTGGGCAATCTACAGGGCGGCCCGATGTATGTGATTAGGGAGGCGCTGCCCAAGCCTTTTTACCCATTGGCCGTGTTGTTCGCTTTAGCCGGCTTGATCGGCACGCTGCCGATGTTTCAGGCCAATCAGCTCACTGCGCTCATTCAGGATGCTGCGTTCGATGGCAATACCCCGGCCTGGGCTCCGCTGCTGATTGGCGTGTCGCTCGCCGTTGTCGTGGGCAGCGTGATCTTTGGCGGTCTGCCGCGGGTGGCCAACGTGGCGATCGCACTACTGCCCACCATGGTGATCGTGTATCTACTGATGACGGCTTGGGTCGTCATCAATCACTTGAGCGCCGTGCCCGGCATCTTTCTGAGTATTGTCAGCGAAGCTCTGTCACCGACTGCCGTCGGGGGCGGATTTCTTGGCGTGATGCTGATCGGGATCAGTCGCGGCGCGTTCTCTAATGAGGCGGGGGTAGGCACTGAAGTCATGGCCCATGGCGCGGCAAAAACCAATGAGCCTATCCGCGAGGGCATGCTCGCCACGCTGGGGCCCGTGTTTGATACCTTGATCGTCTGCACCTGCACCGCCATCGTCATTTTACTTTCCGGAAATTGGCAGGAGCCCGGGGAGCTCTCGGGCATCACGCTCACAGCGAACGCCTTTCACAGTGAAATGGGGGGCCTGGGAATCGTGCTGCTCGGGTTTGTCGCGCTCATTCTGAGCACCACCACCATGTTTACCGGCTGGTACTACGGTGGCAAATGTTTTGGGTTTTTAGTCGGTGCGCAGTGGCAACCCTACTTTCGCTGGTTCTTTGTCCTCGCGGTCATCTTTGGTGCAACCGTGAGCATTGATGTGGTCTTCAATCTGATCTCGGCGAGCTACGGGCTGATGGCGATCCCCACCATGATCAGCTCTATCGTGCTGGCCCCGAAAGTGGCCGCAGCGAGCCAAGATTATTTCGCGGCGCTCTCCAGTAGGACCTGAGCACCGGACCCCGCCGCTACCTGCGCGTCGCTCGCTGGCAACTTGAAGACCAATAATGCATTGCCGGGCATCTTGCCGGCAAAGGCATAGCCTGAGTTCACTATCAGGCGATCACCGACAATGAGCGGCGCCTGCCCGCCACCGATTGAACCGCCCTGAGCGATGCGACCGTCGACGGCAGTGAAAGGCTGCGTGGTGTCGAGCTCCCACAGCACCTCTCCGTTTTCGATATCAAACGCCCTCAACCAGCCTTCATTTGAGCCCGCGAGCACGTAATCGGCTGTTACCGAAATCGCCGCCGAATATCCGGGGTAGCAACCCGGTCTACCAAGGCAAACGTCCTCGCCTGCCGGCGCCTGCCAAACATATTCACCGTTATCCACATTCAGCGCATAAACGCCGGGGCGCGCAGGCTCATCGTAGTCACGGCCATCCGGCGCGTCACTGATCGGCACAAAGACCTTGCCGTCGTGGGCCGCGAGACCAAAATTAACGCCGGCCACCACACCACCCCGGCCCACCTTGGTCTTCCAGAGCGATTCGCCGGACTCAGCCAGCATCGCTGTCACAACCCCGCCTTTGTCTCCCGCAAGAATAATCCGTCTGCCCTGCGAATCCTCACTGATCACCGGCCCGGCGCCGTAGTCATAGTCGGGGCCGTTATCCTCGGGGCAGTTCACGGGGTCAACGTTCTCGCAGGACCCATTCCAGACATCACCAAAGCGCGCCTGGCGGACCCAGACCGTGCGCCCAGTGGCTTTATCTAACGCGATGATGGCATCGCTGGTTTCCGACCCTTCTCCCGAATAGTCATCCCCGGTGGCGATGTACAGGTGGTCCGCATCCATTGCCATGCCGGCCCAGATCGGCACGCCGCTGGGACCGTACTGGGGCGTACCCGCCGCGTTGACGCCTTGCTGTTCCGCCGGGGGAATGAAATGCCGGCGCCACAACTCATCGCCAGACTTGGCATCGAGCGCCACGATCGATCCTCTAAAGGAACAACAAGGGTAGCCGGCGGCGATCGCCGCGCCCTCCTCTAGCGAGGAGACCGGCACGTAGAGCACGCCGTCAGATAATTCTGCGGCGGCCGTCAGCGTGGCGGCACTGTGATCCTCAATCCGCTTTTTCCATCGGAGCTCACCGGTGAGTGCAGAAATGGCGTACTGATTGCCCGTCAGATCGCCAAAGAAGATCAGCGGATCAATGGGTTGTGTAGCAGCATCCCAGGGCTCGAGCGTGAGTCCGTTGCGTACCTCACTGGATGCCTGAAATTGCCAGCGGGTGCAGCCGGTCTCCATATCAAAGGCATACACCAAGCCGCTCTGGCTACCCACGAACAGGGCGCCCGCACCGAACGCGGGCTGCGAGCGCGCCCGGGTCGCATCCGGATAAGCAAAGGCCCAATCCAATGCGAGTGACGCAATATTTTTCCCGGTGACGCGCGCCACCGACGGAGACATGAAATGGCTGGCTCCAGCATTCAGGCCCCAATGCTGAAACACCGGCGTTTGAGACAAATCAAACTCATTGGCGGCACCCTCACAGGCGACGCCCGCCTCAGCGGTGTTCGTCTCGGTGATTTTGCGCTCGGCGATGTACTCAGCCACCGCGGTTTTCTGCTCAAGAGACAAGTCAGCCGCCACTTCGCGCATTGGGCCGTCAATCATTGCCGCGAGTAACGTACTGGGCGAGACATTTTCCAGCACGTAACGCTGCGGTGCGCGCACCATATTGCCGTCGTGACAGGCCGCGCAGTGCTGGGCATAGAGCGCACCACCCACCGCCTTGGTTTCAGGATCCAGCGGCACCGTGACCTCCTGATACGCGGCCGAATTAGGCTCCTCCACATTGGCGTGTGCCGGGATCGCCCCAATGGCCGCGATGAAGGTAACGAGTAATATCGCAAGCCCGATCATCGGCCGAAAACCCGCTGATAACACTGGCCCTGTCTGTTCGCCTTCAAAACTCATCGTATTCACCACCACCAAAAAAAGAGGATTAGACCGCCGCCTGCCAAAACGCGTAGACCGGGTCGCCCTTGCCCCGCTCGCCCTTCACCATGTCCTCGAACATGCCCAACCCCATCAGATCTTTTGAATCCGCGGAGGTCGTCCAGTCCATCACAAAGGTCCGGTGGCTGATCTTCCATTCACCACTGCGGCGCTCATAACGATCGATATAACGCCCACCGGTCATCACATCCTGAGGCGAGTCACCCTTGGTGCTCTGAAACGCCACCACGTAGCTCTCCCCCACCGCATTATCGCCATCGATATCGATCCAGTGGTTGGTCACCGTGTGGGCAACCCGAACCGAGGTCTCATCGAGCAGCTCACCAATCGCGGTGGCAAACGCCACAGCAGGACCGTTGAAAGCGCCAGACACAATCGCGGCATCGTCATGAAACGCAGAACGAATGATCTCGGGGTCACCCCGGTCAACGCCTCGCGCGTATCGACACCCGAGTTCGGATATCGCCTGCTGTGCGAGCACCTCCTGAAGCGCTTGGGTTTCGTTCACTGGAACGCTCTCCTTCATCGATTGTTTTGAGCTTGCGTGTGCTGCCATCAAGGCACTGCCCGCATCCCACGGGAAGTGCGCGCCCTGGGGGCCAAAAGTCTGGGGCGTAAACGCGGGTCTGGCTGATGCAGGCTGAGGCGAGGGAAACTGGGTAATCCAGTCCAAAACATACTGACGATGCTGCATGCGCCAGTCACCGTGTTTATAGCTGTGCCGGTCGAGGTAACGGCCCCCAACTAGGTGCGGTTGAGGATCGCCGTCGGTAGGCAGGGTGACCCAGGCCATCACATAGCTTTCGCTGATGGCACTGTGGCCCTCAATCGCAATCCACATATTGCTGGTGCGATGCGAGGACATAGGTGCACCGTCGTGCATCGCCGCAATCGCTGCCGCAAACTCTGTCCCCGAACCCTGTAGTGACCCGTAATCAACGGTGCCGTCGTCGTGATAAGCCTCGCGCAGGAGTGCCTCGTCCGCTCGATCGATACCCCGCGCGTGTTGCGCGAGACGATTCTGTATCACGGTGCGAGACCACGTTTCCCATGAGGCCGACTCCGGGCCCCAATCGGCAGCGTTACCAGATTGATGATTCGTCATCGACCGCGACTCACAGGGGAACCGCAACAATATTGGACAACCGGGACCGCTGCGCCATGGTCAGTCGGACATCAAATCGTTCAGGTGCTCGTGAAAGGCCTGCACGCGCCGCTCTTGGTTGGGCATCCAATACCCCTGATACCCCGCTGACGCCAGACCCTTTTGTTGCATCTCGGCGATGCTCAGGTCTTGGTCGGCGGTGGTACCCAGCGTCTTTTCGCCATATTGAATATACTCATGGGGCGCGTCGGCAACCGGCAAGTCTGGCCCACCCGCCGGTGACGCCGTCATCTCCTGCCCTTCGACACGATTTACCAACCACCAATGGTCGAAGAGACACTGCGCAGGATCCGTCGGGTGCGGGCGCGGGCGCAATAGCTGCACCCCATCCGGGCCCACCGTAATCACGTTATTGGGAAACAGGTTGTAAATCACATAGTCGGTGAGCTGGTAATCCGCACGATAGCGGTAGTGCACGTAGCCCTGCGCCTCACCGCGCTCGCGCTTGGCGGCCTGAATATCCACCCGCAGCTGCTGCCAGGTATCGCGGCCTACGTAATCGTCGCTGTTCACATCCCAGGCGGCCGCCATACTTTTTAGCGGCTCGCCGATGATGTCGCTGCCGTACTGAACAGAGGGCATAAAGGAGGGAAACCAGCCGCGATTGTGGCCATTCGGGAAGCAGTCGAACTGGCAGTCCTCGTAGTCAGCCGCGACATAGGGGATCAGCTCGGGATGCAGCACTTTGACGTGGTAGGCCTCGTTAAAGTTATCGGTGATGATTTTCCAGTTACTGCGGGTCTCCGCGGTCATATCCAGGACCCGAAGCATGTCCTCGATCCGGTGTGACTCAAGCTCACGACAAATCGTCTCGCCCAAGCTGGCGTCCAACGTCAGCGCATCGGGGTCGAAGTTGTACCAGATCAATCCGAATCGCTCCTCGCAGCGCATCTCTTTGAGGCGCGCCTTGCCACACGGGCTCTCTGCGAAATCTTCTTCGTCGGGTACTGAAGTCACCACTCCTGCGCGGTCAAAGGTCCAGCCGTGGTAGGGGCAGGAGAATTCCTGCACGTGCCCGTCCTCAGCCTCGGTGATACGGGTACCCCGGTGCGGGCAGGAGTTAAAAAAGGCTTTAACTGAACCGTCTTCCTGCCGAACCATGATGATGGAGTCGATCCCCAGCTCGGTGGTCAGGTAATCGCCGGGCTCCGGCATTTGATATGCCACACCGCCGATATTCCAGACGGTGTGCCATACCTTTTGGTACTCGCGCTGCAAATAGTCTCTGCAGGTATAGCGGTCACTGCCTACCGAGTCACCGCGCAACTGTGGCTCGGCCTCTTTCGGCGGCCGGCTCAAAGCACGTTCAAGGGTCACGGGGTTTGCTGCGTTCATTATTTCTCCAGCTAATGGGGTATCTGCGGTCCGTGGAACTTACTGCCGCTTATCAATGACTTCGCCAGCGACCTTCTCGAGGCGCATGTCGTAAATCTGCCAGCCGATGCCCGGGGTATAGCGGACTTTGCTGTAGTAAGTACCCAAATAGATATCGATCACACGATCATCATCTTGGTGCCACGCCTGCAGGAAGCTACTCATCCTGCCCTCACCGCCTTTGCCGTCAGCATCGGGCAGGCCGTCGAGCTCCACAATCTGGGTGCCCAGCAAATGCTGTGTGGAATCGAATACCGAGAGTGCGCCGTCCACCACCTTCACCCATTCGTCGGGGCCCACCACTCGGAACTCCGCGCCGCTGGGGTCACTGGCGCGAATCGTGGCATCCTGAGTGAAGATCCTGTGATAAACCGCCCGGCCGGCTTCGATGTTCTCCGGTACATTGGTACCGATTTGATCCGTGGCGCGGGCATAGAGTCTCTGGAGGTATTCAATCTCCTGCTTAGCCAACATCCCGGCCACGTCGTGATCATTCGCCTGCACAGACATCGCCCCCATCCAGCACCACATCAGCGTGGCCAACCATATAGTTCGCTTCATTGCCGCCCTTTCTCCTCATATTTTTCCAACGCTCATCGTGATCGCTCATGTTTGTGGCCCATAGCGGAGGGCTCGCAACCGACCCCACAGCAACGGCTTCAATCCCAAGCGCTCGCTAGCCGCCTTTGCGACCTGCGAGGTAATCGTTCAGCACCTCGTGAAAATACCGCACCCGCGACTCCTGATCAGCCAGATAGTAGTCGTCAAAGCCTTTCGACTCCCAGCCATTCTGCTGTGCCTCTGCGAGCATCATGTCCTGCCATACGATCGAGTCCACGATTTCAGGAATGCCCTGCCCGCCATCAAAATCCAGCGTTTCTGATTCGCATTCGGTCACCGGGAACAGCCCTTGGGTCATGATGCCGTGGGCCTCAGCCTGCCCCTCAACGGGGAACGCCATGCACCACAAGTCGAAGGTGCATCTGGTGGGATCTTTGGGGTCGGGCTCGGTGCGGAAAAAGATCAGATTGTCGGGCAGGAACGAAATCGTCACGTTCGGAAAAATGACGGTGTGCGGACTGTCGGTGAGCTCCTCATCATTCATGTGCTCATAGTGCACATAACCCTTTTCTCTCCAGTGCTTTCGCTTGGCCGCCTTGAGGTCCATCCAACCCTGAATCGCCTTGGTTTCAAAGTCCGGGTAGCCGTCGGGGTCGATATCCCACATGCGGAGAATGTCATCGAAAGGATGCGGCTCTCCCTCGGGTAGTCGATCGCGCAGGCTTGGGCGCATTGGCTGCACTGTCCGTCCGTGCCCGTTGGGCCAAATCTCTGATCGCGCGCTCCAGTAGTCCTGGTCAATCCACGGTGGTACCTGTGGGTGCGCGGTGCGAGTGTGATAGGACTCACTAAAGTTAACTGACGCAAATTTCCAGTTGGTGTTGAGGCGAATCTTGCGCGCGAAGATCCTGACCGCGGTCTCCATAGGATAGTTTTTGTAGATCTCGGGCAATGGGTGCAGGTAATCCATCAGCCCCGGGCTCTCATCACTAAAGCTATACCAGACGAAGCCACCCCAGGTGTCGCAACGCAGCTCCTTGAGCTTGAGCTTTCCGCAGGGGTCACCTTGCGAGAAGTTTTCGGGGTCCTGCACCGATTTCAACACACCGTCGATGCCCCATACCCAGCCGTGATAACGACAATGAAAGTCTTTAACCGACGAATTCTCCTCCACCAGTCGCAGCGCGCGATGCTGGCAGACGTTGTAAAAGGCTCGGATGGAACCACCCTCTTGCTTTGCACAGATCACCGACTGGCCCATGAAGTCGTGCACGACAAAGTCGCCGGGTTCCTCGAGCTCTGCCAAGCGCCCCGCCACATGCCAGATCTTGGTCCACATGTGCTCCCATTCGGCTCTCGCAAACTCTGCTGAGTAGTATCGATCACCCGAGATAGCGTCGCCCCGCAGCAGAGTCGGGTCTCGACCATCCATTGTCTCGGGGTGGACCGGGATGTTTAGGACCGGGATTTCGAGCTGCGGTTTGTTCATGTTAGCAACGCACTTTTTTATTAACGAACTGTGTTTTTAGAGCACCGAGATGGCATCGTCTCTACCAACCGTGACAATATAACGTCTCTGCGCCATCGTGCGAACTCCAGCTAAAACGCCATTTAAGGACCACAGAATGCTCAACCGCCAGGTCGTCTTAAAACGACACCCACAAGGCATCCCGCTGCCGGAAGATTTTGATTTGGTCGAGGGCAGCATCGCCAAGCCAGGCGGGGGCCAAATGCTGGTCCGCAACCTGTTCTTCTCTTTGGAGGCTGCGATCCGTGGCTGGCTGGATGGCAAAGCGAACTACTTCGAGCCAATCCCGATTGGCGGCGCCATTCGAGGACCCTCGGTTGCCCGGGTCGTTGAATCGGATCTGGCGGGCTTTGAGGCCGGCGATCTGATCTTTGGCCTACATCACTGGGAGGATTATTCGCTCAGCGACGCCAATACGGTGCTGCTCTCCAAGCTGTCACCCGAGCCCGACATACCTCTCTCCTACTACTCCGGTGGGCTCGGCGGCTCAGGCCACACGGCTTACGTGGGTCTACATGAAATTGGCAAGATCCAAGCTGGCGAGACGGTGCTGATCAGCGCTGCAGCCGGTGCTACCGGTTCTATGGCCACGCAAATCGCCAAACTGCGGGGCTGCAACGTCGTGGGCATCGTCGGCAGTGACGAAAAGGCCGAGTTGATGACAGAAACATTGGGGGCCAATGCAGCAGTGAATTACAAAACCTGCGGTGATCTGACTACCGCCATTTCGCAAGCATGTCCCGAGGGTGTCGATGTCTATTTTGACAATGTCGGGGGCACCACGCTGAACGCGGCACTCGCGTGCATGAACACGTTCGGCCGCGTGATTGGCTGCGGCATGATCAGCGACTATAACGATCAGGATAATCCAACCCCGATTTACAACATGTGGAAACTGGTGGAGAAAGAACTCACCATGAAAGGCTTCCTGCTCTATACGTATATGGACAAAGTGCCTGCCGCCTCACAGCAACTCCATGACTGGGTCCGGGCGGGCGAGATCACCATACTCGAGAACATTACTGAAGGCCTGCCTAACGCAGGCTGGGCCTACAGCGAAATGATGCGCGGCGCGACCATTGGCAAGAATCTGGTCGCCATGGACCTCCGCGCTGACGAGTCTGCCTCGTGATCATCGACAGACGCTCGGCACTGAAACATGACTGCGCTCAAGCTACGGAACTTAACAGTGGGTATGACATTGATTAAGCGGGTCCTGAAGATCCTGATCGGCATAGAGTTGGTCTACTTAGTCGTGGTGAATGGCGCCCTGCAGCTGCAACTGACGCAGGATCTGGTCAATAAAATTCGGCCCGAGACGTACTACGTCTCTTGGGAGCGCGCCTGGAGCTGGTATCCGTTTCGGGTCCACGCGGAGGGCATTTTCGCGAACGGGCAAGCGCGCACGCAGCAGTGGGAGGTTACTGCTACCTCCGCCTCCGGCTCGATTTCGGTGCTGCCGCTGATCCTGAAGCACGTTTACCTCTCCGACGTGCGGGCTGAGAACATCGACTACCGGCAACGTCCGCGTTTGAAGCCCGACATTGATTACAGCGGCAGAGTGGCCTACTTCCCCGAGATTCAGGGTAGAGAGGTCCTCCCCGTTGAGACTGAAGAGCTAAAGAAAAAACGGCCCTGGAAAATCCATATGAATGGGCTGCAGGCCCTTGGGGATCACCGGTGCTGGGTCTACAACCTGCAGGGCACCGCCAGCGGCACTGCTGAAGGCAATCTCTATACCTAAACACGCCGCGGCGCCTTTTGGCTCAACGTGGAAGCGTTTGCACTCGATCTGGGCCCCGCCTTCTTGAATGGCAGCGCCGAGGCTTTTCATGGCGGCACCGCGGCAGGATCACTGGGCTTTTCCCCGCTGGTCCGCGCGGAGCACCCCGGGCGCCGGATGCTGCGCTTTGGGTATCTTGATGCCGATCTGGATCTGACGTTGGATAGCCTTGATTTCATCAATATGCTTGCTGGTAGCTTTAGCAACTTCAGCATCACCGGCGCCGGAAGGGTTCAAGGACACCTCTCGGTGAGCGATAGCTTTGTGCGGGCAGGAACACAACTCTCGGCAACAGCGGAGAACTTGAGTGTCGATATGTATGACATCAACGTCCTCGGCAAGGGGGTAGTGAACATCCATACCCCCGAGACCGAGGACATACCGCTCGGGCTCGACGTGCAATACGATCAGCTCACTGCCACCCGAGAGGAGGAATCTGCACCGTTTCTCATCGGGGAGACGCTGCACCTTGAATATCGCGGCTCAAATTTCATTACACCCGATCCGAGTCTTGGCTTGGCTTGGCAGATTTGTGGGACGATAAAGAGGCGAGGCAGCGACGCGCCAACAATAGCCTGAAGCTCTTCGTGGACAGTGCGACGGTGCCTGACATGTCAGCGCTCCACTATCACCTGCCGCCCGAGACCACACTGCAGTTTGCCGGCGGCACCACAGAGTTGAACGCCGAGGTTTTTTTTCGGTGAGGAATCACTGGGCGGGACTTTAAGGCTGGATTCTGTCTCAACACAGGTTCAGATTGACGAGCAGCGCCTGAAGGCGGATCTCGGTATCGATATGAACCTCGCCGGCGGCAATCCAAGAACCCTCACTGCTGATTTCACTGGCTCCACACTCCGTCTGTTCAATGTGTACGTTGAAGGCGAGAAAGAGAAGTTCGAAGGCGATTATTGGTCTACATCACTTGAAGTCACCTCGGGCGAGGGCATTTTTACGCAACCAGTCGAACTGAGTGCGGAATCGCTGATTGCCGTGAGCGACACACGCCCGCTGGTAACCCTGTTTAAAAATCGTAGCCGGACACCCAAATGGCTCGCCAACATGATGTCGGTGAAAAACCTCGAGGGTGCGGCACAGATGACGTTGAGCGGTGGAAAATTGCGGGTGCCGCTTGCCTATGTCGATAGCGAGAAGGCGGAAGTCGGCATCAAGGCCTCGTTCTTCGAGGGCGAGCTTGAGGGCATGGTATACGCGCGATATAAAAAACTGGACACCTTGGTGAAGCGATTTGACGGCAAGCGCGATGTGGACATCATCAAGTCACGGAAGAAATTCGAAGAGTATGTGCTGCCGTAGCGGCTCGGCTCGAACTCGGGAGTTCGAACCCTCTAGATCACCCACACACAAAAACGCCCCCATCAGGGGGCGCTTTCTTGTGTGGCCCGCCCGGAGAGATTCGAACTCCCGACACCCAGGTTCGAAGCCTGGTGCTCTATCCAGCTGAGCTACGGGCGGAGGCGCGAAGCTTAGGTTTCCCGCTGAAAAAGGTCAAGGCAATGTCCGAACCCGCCGGTAAAAGGGGCCGTATCAGCGTCTCGAGGCATCCCACAAAATACAAAAAAAATTACGCGGCATTCTTAAAGTAATCTCTCACCAAAAGTCATCAAAACGGTTTTGAAAAGCTTGCAGGGCCCGAAGTTGGCTGTGCTAGACTCGCGCCCGCTCTGACCGAGCAGTCTGATTTTGGGGGCAAAGATGGCTGAGTTGAACACCGTGGTTAACACAACCTTGCTCGCGGATGATAACCAAGCATCCGTGAGCGCAATGCTCAACGCGATTCTCGAAAAGCCGCTCACACCGATGGAAGCCAATCAGGCGAAAACCTACATGGAGCAGATCGCAAGTCAGGCCGCCAATGAGGAAGGTGCTGAAGTGCAGTTGTTTCAGCTAATGGAAATGAAAAACCAGCACACCACTTACGTGATGCGAGTTGCCCTCTTTTCCAACAACAAGGCCATTGGCCTTGACGTCATGGACGCCGAGAACGGTCAGTTTTTCGTCCCCGAGAGTTGCCCCGTGGTGGAGCTTCAGGCTACGACACTGAATTGAGCCCCCCGTCGCGCTCCGGGGAAACCCTTACTTACATCACGCTGGTGAGCTTGGTGGCCTACGCCGCCATCGCTACTGATTTATATTTACCCGCCATCCCTTACATGATCGAGGATTTGGGCGGGACAACTTCCGATGGGCAGCTCACGCTCAGTGTCTTCATGGTGGGGCTGGCATTTGGGCAGCTGGTTTTCGGCCCCCTCTCCGATCGCTTTGGTCGCGTTCCCGTGGTGAGAGCCGGTACTGCCTTGTTCCTCGTGACCTCAGTACTTTGCGCCTTGGCGAAGGACATGGGCTTTATGTGGACCATGCGAGCCCTGCAAGGCGCAGCCGCGGCAAGTGGTCCCGTAATCGCGCGCGCCATCGTGCGAGATCGATACGAGGGCAATCGTGCCGCACAGGTGATGTCGACGCTGTCCGCAGCAATGGCCATCATTCCCATGATCGCCCCCAGTATTGGCGCGCTGATACTGCAATTCGCTGACTGGCCCGCAGTATTCGTCGCGCTGGCAGTCTTTGCCGCTCTGGTCCTGGCCGCGCTGAGCCGACTACCAGAGACCACCTCCAACACAACCGGCGAGCGACTCACCTTGCTTAAGGTACTCAGTTCATTTTCCGAGATGCTATGCCGGCACAGCTTTCTCGGATATCAGATGGCAGGCTCCTTTTCCTTTGCTGCGCTGTTTGTATACCTATCGACGGTGGCGTTTTTTCTCCCCGATGTTTTCAACGTACCGACTTCCCTATTTGGCTATGCCTTTGCACTGACGGTCTTCGGGTTCATGACCGGCAGCCTGATCAATGCGCGCCTGGTGATGCGATTCGGCATGAATCAAACCCTTAAAGCAGGACTCGCAATCAGCCTGCTCTGCGCAGGAGTGATAGTGGCCCTCTCCGCCAATGCCAGCGATTACCTCTATGTTATGGCTGCACTGTCTTCGATTTTTTTCCTGGGCGTGGGACTCACCTCGTCAAACGCCTCCATGGGGGCCATTTCGCTCTACGCGCACAGAGCCGGCTCCGCGTCAGCCGTGTACGGATTCACCCATGCCCTCCTCGCCTCTGCAGTGGGAGCTGTGGCGGGGCTGCTTTATCAGGGGCGCCTTCTCGAGCCCGCCTTGATTATGCTGGGGTGCGCGATGCTAGCCTTTTCAGGGTTGTGGCTTATCCACCGGCAAAGCCACAACCAGCGGGCGGATACATAGCCCTCTGGAGCTACAATGCCGCCAAAATCAACGCTACATTATTCGGGAAGCGCGGGTCCCCCTCTGGGCGGCGCTCGAGCGAGAGAATCTAGAAAATGAACGCAACCCGCTGGGAACAACTACTGAGATATCGCTTTATCGAAATTATCGCCCTGTGGGAAGGCAGGCTGACTACCCGGCATCTCTGTGAGGTCTTTGGAATCGGCCGCCAGCAGGCCAGCAAAGATATCAACAACTACAAACGCTCAATCGGCCCAGGCAACCTCGAATATGACGGCACCGCCAAGGGCTACCGCCCCAGCGCCGCATTTTCTCCATCGGTCACCCAGGGCAAAACCGAGGAGTATCTCGATATTTTGGCCGGCGGCAGCGAGATACAGCAGATTCTCGGGCAGCTACCCGACTCGCTTACTGCTACCGAAGTACTCTCCGTACCGACGCGGCAAATTCCACCGTCCATTTTGCGACCGCTGATTCTCGCCGCGAAGGACCATCTCAGGGTAGAGGTCGATTACGTCTCGCTGAATCAACCTGATCGAGAGGGACGCATTATCGTGCCACATACGCTCGTGTGGACGGGACTTCGCTGGCATGTCAGGGGTTGGTGCGAGAAAAATCAGGACTACCGCGACTTTGTTCTCAGCCGCTTTCGTGGGGAACCGGAGGTGATGGATGCGTCTGATCACACCGGCGCATCCGATGACGATTGGCATACGCTGGTGACGATTGAGATTGCACCTGACCCTCGCCTCACCGCTGATCAGCAGGCGGTGGTGGCTCATGATTACGGTATGACCGATGGCAAATGGCAGTTGCCTGTCAGAGCAAAGCTTCTGCCCTACTTGTTGCAGCTACTGCGTCTCGACCCGACACAGGTGATGGAAGATCCCCGAGCGCAACAAATTGTGATCGTGAATCAGACTGACGTTGAAGCCTGGTTATTCCCTTCCGGGTGACTTAGCGCGACGGCGACGAGCGCCGACGCTTTGAGGCCTGCCGCATCAGTGAGCGAGGCATACGCGGTTTCTTCCCGCTGGAGAGGTATCGATGGATCGTTTCCTGCGCCTGCAGCACGGGGGTGGTCTTGCCCCGCTCTCGCAGTGCATTCGCCTGGTTTTTGTCCAGCACTCTGGCTTTGATGTTGTCATGCCACTGCTGATCGAGAATGTCCTGCAGCTGGTTTTGTATCGCCGGGTCCCTGATGGGGCACAGCACCTCCACACGGTAGTCGATGTTACGGGTCATCAAATCTGCTGATCCCAACAGATACTCTGGCTCTCCGCGGGTATGGAACACATATACTCGGGGATGCTCGAGGTATCGATCGATAATGCTGATGGCTTCGATGTTGTCCGATACGCCGCTCACTCCGGGTAGCAACGAGCACATGCCTCTGACAATCAAGCGGATTTCCACCCCCGCCTGACTCGCTTCATAAAGCTTCATCGTCAGCTGCCGATCCACGAGGTTATTGCACTTGAGCGTCATCATCGCGCGATAGCCCTGCTTCGCGTTGCGGATCTCCCGATCAATCCTCTCAACCAGCCCTGATCTGGAGCTATGTGGCGACACCAGCAGTGTTTCATACTCGGGCAGCCGATAGTTGAATTTGAGGAACTCAAAAACCGCGGCGACATCCCGACCCACCGTCTGGTCGGAAGTCAGCAACGAGAAATCGGTATAACGACGCGCGGTCTTCTCGTTGAAATTGCCCGTGCCAACATGGCTGTAGTAGCGGATACCTTTATCTTCGCGTCGCTCGATAGAAAACAGCTTGCAGTGCACCTTCAAGCCGGGAATGCCAAAGATCACCTCTACCCCGGCCTCGGTCAGCCGTTGCGCCATTTCGATATTGGCGTGCTCATCGAATCGGGCAGCGAGTTCCACCACTGCGGTGACGCGCTTGCCATTGTGTAGTGCATTAATCAGCGCCTCGACCACCCGCGAATTCTTGGCTGTGCGATACAGGCAGATCTTGATCGAGGTCACCGCGGGATCCAGCGCCGCGGTCTTCAGCACATCAACAAGATAATCAAAGGGGTGATAGGGGAAGTAGAGCAGCACATCCCGCTCTCTGATGACCTCAAAAATGCTCGCCGAGTCATCGAGATCTGGCAAGTTAATCCGCGAATGGGGTTTGAATTCCAGCGCTTTGCCCCCGGGATTCGGGAACGACAGAAAATCCTTGGAGTTATGGTATCGGCCACCGGGGATCATGCTGTCGTAGCGGCCAAAGCCAAAACTTTTTCGCAAGGCATTCAGTAGCGCCTCCGGCATGGTTTTGTCGTAAACAAACCGCACAGCATCGGCTCGACGCCGTTGCTTAAGACTCGAGGCCATCTTCTCGATCAAGCTCTCGTTGATGGAAGGGTCGAGTTCCAATTCCGCGTCTCTGGAGAATTTAAAGCAGTAGGCGTCGACGGATTTCAGCTTAAAAACGCCCCGGAACACCTGCGGCAGACAGGCTCGAATCACGTTATCCAGAGTGATGTAGACCGTGCCCCTACGCCGACCTTTCTGCCGGGGAATTTCAATAAAACGACCCAGCTGCTCTGAGGGTACTTCAAGCACGGCAAAACGCTGCCCCTCAGCCGTACGGATCATGACAGCAAGGTAAAGCGACTCATCTGCAAGGTTGGGGATCGCGAGCGTTTCCTCAAGCAAGATAGGCTCGAGCTCTGGCAGGACTGTCTCTCTGAAATATTGCTGCACAAAGGCGGCCTGCCCTTCGTCAAGCTGGCCTTCGTTAATGAGATAGATCTTTTGCTGATGAAGCTCCTTCATCAGCGCGGCATAGATCGCATCAAATTCTTTTTGCAGCGATACCACTTCCTTCTGGATCGACTGCAACAGGTCCTTTGCACTCTGACGCTGAGGCCCTTTGGAGACACTGATAATCCGGCGCACCTCCGCCACGCGAACGCGAAAAAACTCGTCGAGGTTGTTGGAGAAAATTCCCAGATAGCGGACGCGCTCAATCAGCGGGACGGCGGGATTCTGGGCCTCCTGCAGCACTCGGGCATTGAACGAGAGCCAGCTGAGTTCTCGAGGAAAGAAGAGCTGGCCGTCAAGATCTGCCCATCGGATTGTGACCGGGTTATTACTCATCGCATCCATTTAAAAGTGGCATGTCTACCTCGAGCCGGGGCGCCACCTTACACACAACTCGATGTCATTCGCTACCGCACTGTTACGGCGCCATGTCGCATCAGGACCGCCCAATGCAGTACCAGTGGCGAATTAGCCCAGATTAGTGCCGCTCAGTGCTGTTCATTGTTGGATGAGTGCCGACGTATAAAGTCCGCCGCGGCTTTAGCGCAGGCTTCGGGCGCCTCCAGGGGTAGTAGGTGCCCGCCCACCAACGACTGGGTTTCTAACGCCGGGTTGATCGCTTTTGCCCAAGAGAGCCTCTCCGCATTCAACACATCTGAGGTTTCACCCGCGACGATCAGCATTGGACACGCCACCGCCCTCAGCGCACCGGTCATCCTCGGCACAGATCGATAAATGCAGGCCTCCCAGGCACCGGTATGACGCAGTGTGACGCTGCCATCGGGCTGCTCAACGTGACCTGCCGCTACGTAGTCCATCAGCACTGTGTCGCTGACCCCGGCAAACACTCTTTTGCCGCGATAGAAATCAAACGCCGCGTCACTGCTCTCGAACACATGTGGTCGCGCGAGGGCGCGCTTTACGATGGGGACTGCATCAGGTTTGAAAAAAGAAAACACCCTGGCCCAAGCCCAAATGCGAGTCGGCACCAGCACCGGGTCAAGCGCGACGATGCCCGCAAAAAGGTCGGGTCGGCGGGCCGCAGCCAGCACTGCCGAGGCTGCCCCCATCGAATGGCCGATCAGCCATACCGGACCCTGCTCATCGCCCTCTATCCGCTCAATGAGATCCGAGGCATAGGTTTGCCAAGTGAGAAACGTGGAGGGCGGCTCATCGGATACCAATGGCCTGTGGGCATGCGTGCTGACCGGTACGCCGAGATTTTCACTCAGGCTGGTCAGCAATACGCGATAGGAATCCGGCGGGTAACCGTTGGCATGAGAAAACAGTAACTGCATCCCGCCATTATGAGCGAATCTCAGAGCTTGGAGAATTCCCGATTCAAGTCGTACTGCCGGGAGGTCACATAGCGCTCCATGGCCTCGATGCGACTGGCGGCCTTGGCCACACGTTCTTTCGCCTTGCGAACACGCTCGGCCGGGGCATCGCTGTAGCGAAAGACGGTCTTGCGGCGGTAGGTGTGACGATCCTCGTCGTACTCCATCTCGATCTCCACCTCCTCCTCAGGGAGCTCGGACCACCGCGACGCCTTGGGCGCAATCGCTACCCAGGCAATCACGTAGAGCCAAAAAGCGAGCGAGCCCGTGAACATCAAGAGCGCCACCGCAGCGAGACGGACGACCCAGTTGGGCACATCCCAGTGCGCAGCGAGGCCGGCACAAACGCCGCCGATCCATCCTTCGGAGCGGTTCCGATAGAGACCCATACCCCAACCGCGACGACGGCTCTCACCAAAACTACGCTGACGATTGGGCATCTTTACACCTCCTCCTTGGTTTGGCCGCCGCGCTCCTGGCGCCAGTTCGGGTGATCGGCATCCAGTATCGATTCCAGCGACTCGATGCGATCCGCCATTTGATCCACTGCCACTAACATCTCTTCCAGTGCCTGCCGATCATCTTCACTGAGCTGGCTACTGGATCGGTTCACGCTGCGGTAGTGCATGACGATCCATGTTGGCGCCACGATCACCATGAACAGCACCATGGGCACGAATAACATTTCAAACGGGTTCATTTCCTCTCCCTGTTGATCACTGCGCGCATTACGCTCAGCCCCTGTTCCTTGGGGTTATATTATGACAGCTACGGTCATGTCTTTTTGGACTCGGCATCGTCAGATGGTGCGGACTCGGCCTCTGCCATCGAGTCCTTGATGCGAAGGAGTTCTTCGTCCAGCCAGTCCTCTTCACCCAGCGCGTCGATCTCAGCGGCCAGATTGGAGGCAGTATCGCGCCCCAGATCCATCGCCTGCAATTCCCCTTCGAGGTTATCGACCTTGCGCTCAAAACGCTCAAACTTGGCAAAGGCATTGTCCAACTCGTCTCGCTGCACCTGCTTTTTCACCTGCACCCGAGAACTGACCGTCTTGGTCCGCAGCAAAATCGTCTTCTGCTTGGCTTTGGCGTCGTCCAGCTTTTGCTGCAGTTGGCCGATCTCTTCATTGAGTTGACCAATATGCTCGCCTGAGGTCGTTAGCTCGTCTTCCACGACGTGCAGGGTATCTTCCACCGCCCTTCGCTCCTGAAGTGCCGCCTTGGCCAAATCGTCGCGCCCCTTGGACACAGCCAGTTTGGCCTTGTCTTCCCAGGCGGTCACTTCGGCTGCGATGCGATCGCGTCGGCGCGAAGCGGTTTTTTGCTCGGCGATCACCCGTGCCGAAGCACTCCGTACCTCAACGAGCGTGTCTTCCATCTCTTGAATGATCAGGCGGATCATCTTTTCCGGATCCTCGGCGCTGTCACACAGCGCATTCAAGTTGGAATTCACGATGTCCGATATTCTTGAAAAAATACCCATGTCTCTCTCCTCTTATACGATGTCGGTACCTGCTCGCTCCGCCAACTCGGCGCAGTCGAGCGCTGCGAGCTCAGGCGTCACACCCCCTGCCTCGCGCTTTTCAATACATAAGGCGTAGTCGCTGGGTGCCTCTTCGCTGACCACAGTCACCATGCCGCAGCCCGCCATCAGCAACACACCCGCCACCATCGCGCCAATCATTCTGGCCCTGGCCACGCCGGGGTCCCGTTCCATTACCTGTGCGTCAACTCGCATAGCGCTGCTTCCCTTCCAAACCTGATGCCAGTTGGTTGGGGGTCACGTAGCGGCCCGCCAAACTGCGGCCCAGCCAATAAGCGCCCTCTACTGACGCCGTGACGAAGCCAAAGGTCGCCGCTGCTCTGGCCGGCCCGGCGAATACCGCCACGGCACTGCAGACAAATAACACCGCCATGTAAACCAGCGCTCTCTCGTCGATAACATCCATTTCATCTCTCCGTTGTTTCATGATGACTTGCTTCCCTGTCTCGTCAGGCTGTTTGCGCCTGAACAGCAATGTAATAGCGAAAGATGTGCCAGCAATTTTTTATCTCATAAAAGCAATAAGTTATGCTTTTCCGGGGGTAGTAAAAGATCCCAGTTAGGTGATATTAACCTCTAAAGAATGGCGTAAAGCACCTTTTTAGGTGTATATTTCACCCATGAATCCACAAGCACCGAACATCATTGGCGGATCGCCCCAGCTCGCCGCAGCGCTGGACCATATCTCCAGACTGGCGGCGATTGACCGCTCTGTTTTGATCATTGGCGAACGCGGCACGGGCAAGGAATTAGCCGCGGAGCGCCTGCATTACCTCTCACCCCGCTGGGATCAGACCTTTACCAAAATCAACTGCAGCGCCATTGCAGAGACCCTGCTTGAAAGCGAGCTTTTTGGCCACGAGGCCGGCGCCTTTACGGGGGCGACAAAGCAGCATATCGGGCGCTTTGAGCTCACCGATGGCGGCACACTGTTTCTCGATGAACTCGCCACCATGTCACTGCGACTGCAGGAAAAACTGCTCCGGGTAATTGAATACGGCGAGTTTGAACGCGTGGGAGGCCAAAAGACGTTACGGGTGGATGTCAGATTGGTCGCGGCCACCAACGCCGATCTGCCCTCCTTGGCCGACGAGGGGTTGTTTCGCTGGGACTTACTCGATCGGCTCAGCTTTGACGTGGTGCATCTACCCCCTTTGAGAGAGCGTGATGATGATCTCTACGAATTAGCGCAGCATTTCAGTGTTCGCATGTGTCGCGAGCTCGGCTGGGAATACTTTCCCGGCTTCAGCGACGCCGCGATCCGGCAACTCAGCGCCCATCACTGGCCCGGCAACATCCGCGAACTCAAAAATGTTGTCGAGCGCTCCTTATTTAGAACGACTGATCCCGAGCGGCCGATCAAGACGATCGTGATTGATCCGTTTTCCTCCGCATCAGAGGCCAGCGCGACAGATACCGAAAGTTCAGAGCAGGCTGAGGAAACCCATTCGCCTGAAAAAACCCCCGACTGGCCCGTGTCCCTCAAGGATTTGCTGCGCGAAACAGAACTCGATTGGCTACAACGCGCGCTGGCAGCCTGCGACCAGCGCCAGAATGAAGCCGCCAAGTTACTGGGCTTGTCTTACGACCAGATGCGCGCGCTGATGCGCAAGCATGATCAGACCACCCGGCCCGGTCGGCAAAAGAAAAAGCAGAAATAAATCGAGGCTTCGGCAAACACCTCAGCGGGGCTGGGAGTAACCGCTATGCCTCTGAGCGCGCAGCCATCACCGCGCCGTACACATTCACGTTGCCCTGCGCCATCGCGGAGATTGAGAACGAAGCGAGCATACGCTCCCGTCCCTTGGCGCCAAGTGCTGCTGCCCGCTCCGGCGCTGACAGCAAGCGCTCGATGGCGCGCGTGAGCGCGCCTGCATCACCTGGCGGCACCAGCAGGCCTGTCTCTTGATCCATCACGGCCTCTGGCATCCCGCCGGCGTCACACGCGATCACAGCGATACCCGCGGAGGCGGCCTGCAATAACACCACACCCAGACCTTCGGTTCGCGCCGGATGCACCAGAAAATCGAGGCTCGGCAACACGTGCTCTAGATCCTCGACAAACCCGACAAGCTGGACATGTCGATCCAGATCAAGGGTTTGAATCTGCTCCCTGATCTCGGATTCCGATGGACCCTTACCCATCACCAGCACCTGCAAATTGGGCCACCGCTCGACCAAATCGGATAGCGCCTCCAGCAACACGTCGTGACCTTTGCGCGGAATCAGCTGGGCGGCGATACCGATCACCGTTGCGTCTGCAGGCAAATCAAAGCGTGACACCAGCCCCGCTTTGTCTGCGGGCTGCTGAAACTGCTCCCAATCCACCGCGCTGCGAACGCAGGACACCTTGTCTGGCGGCAACCCGTCTGCAATCAGCACGTCGCGAATCCCTTCAGAAATCGCGATCACGTGATCGTAAAGCCTGTACTTGGCCGCAACCGCCCAGGCACGTTCGCGGTTATCAACCCGTCGAGACAAAACACAGGGCAAACCCAGTGTGCGCGCCGCCAGCCCACCCCAGATATCAGCACCGCGCCGGGAGTGCACGTGCACCAGGTCAACCTGATGCCGGGTCAGACTCTCCCGGATGCGTCTTGTCGCGCGCCAGTCGAGATCGCCGCGGTAGGGAATGGTCTCAACATCGATGCCGGCTGCCCGAGCCGCCTCACCCACCGCTGAGCGCTCAGGACAAATCAGCACCGAGCGGACTTCCGTCTTGGACAGCTCCCCCAGCAGATACAGCACTTGCTGGGCGCCGCCGTAAAGGTGTGCGCCCAACTCAATATGAGCGACGCACAAAGCCTTCGTATCGCTCATACAGACAGAGGACGTGCGCTGATCAAGAGAGACCTATGGCGATACCCGCCTCAAGCCAACTTTTCGGCGGTCACCCAATCGAGGGTGAGATTGAGCGCAGCGTCCAATTTCTCGATCAACTCATCGACATGGGTGGTCTCAATGATCAGTGGCGGGCAGACTGCGACCCGATTGCCGCCCAGCGGCCTAATGACCAGACCGTTGCCCTCTGCTGCCTTGGCGCAGAACTGACCCACCTTCATGCCATCAAAGGGCTTCTTGCTCGCCTTATCGGCCACGAGCTCCACCGCACCGATCATGCCGACGCCGGAGACCTCGCCCACCAATGGGTGGTCCGCGAACTCCTTGAGCCTCCCTTGCAGGTAATCACCCACGGTCGCCGCGTGGTCAAAGATCTTGTCGCGGACATAGATGTCGATCACTTTACTCGCTACTGCACAGCCCAGCGGGTGTCCGCTGTAGGTATAACCATGCCCGAACACGCCGACTTCTGTCGCCGACGCATTAATACAATCTGCGATGTCCCCCTGCACAATCGCCGCCGACACCGGCACATAAGCCGATGACAGGGCTTTGGCGAGGGTCATCATTTGGGGGCGCATGCCCATTTTGTTGGCGCCAAAATCCGTACCGAGACGCCCAAAGCCACAAATGACCTCGTCATCCCAGAGCCAAATGCCGTAGCGGCCGAGTACCGCCTGGATCGCCTCGAAATACCCTTCCGGCGGTACGATCACCCCGCCTGCACCACTGACCGGTTCTGCGATCATGGCGGCAATCGTTTCCGGTCCTTCGGCCAGAATCAGCGCCTCAAGCTCTTGCGCCCGTCGGGCAACAAACTCTGCCTCCGACTCGCCCTCGCTGGCGCCGCGATAGTAGTTCGCCGACCCAGTGCGCAGCACGCCCAGCGCCTCAAAGGGCAATTGAAAGTGCGCGTGATTGGTGGGAATGGCTGTCAGCGCCGCCGAGGCCAGCGTGACACCGTGGTAACCCTGCTCTCGTGCAATGACCTTGATGCGATTGGGCTGGCCTGAGGCCTCAGCGTGATAGCGAATGAGCTTGAGGAGTGTGTCGTTGGCATCAGACCCCGAGTTACCCAGGAAGACCCGACCATCCTGCATCGGCACCATCGCCGCCAACTTGTCGGCGAGTTCAATCGCTGACGCATGGGTCTTGCCGCCGAACATGTGGCTGAAGCTCAGCTCACGCATCTGGCGTTCCGCGACCTCGATGACCTCTTCGTTGCCGTAGCCCAGCGCCGTGCACCACAGCCCGGCCATTCCCTCGAGGTAGCGCTTGCCCTGCTTGTCGTAAATGTAGGGGCCCTCGGCCCTGGCGACCACCATCGTCTCGGACATCGCCGGGTTGGTGGTGGGGTAAATCATTGACGTCATCGCAATCCCTCCTGTTGCCTTTCTCTGGGGCAATCTTCAATGTACAAAGTGTATCGACTCCCGCTAGTGCCCACTACTCCCCACTGGTGGTAATACCGGGGTCACAGGCTATTGCTCAGGCGAAACGCCGGGGCGCCGTCTCGAGAGCAAAGTCACCACCTCATCATCGCCTGGCGCTCGGCGCACGCCCTGGCCCAGCGCTCGGTCAGGTGGCTTTGGTTGTTTCCTTGCCGCAGCGCTCGGTCAGGTGGCTTTGGTTTTCTCCTTGCCGCAGCGCTCGCAGCGAAACCGGGTAATCAACTCACCCCGGTGTACGGCGAAGGGGTCGCTGTTAACCGGGCGCCATTTGTGGTGCCCGTTCCGACAGAGTGTTTGCTTCGGCTTTTGCGGCTTCTCAAAACGGAGGATATCGGCCATGAGGCGTCAGCTTGCCGTTTTGGCGCGGCTGACCGCTTGCTGCCAGGATTCCAACCTCCGGCGCCGTGGCCCCGTTCCCATTCGGGAGGGAAAGCGCTGGTCGGCTTTCCATACCTTGGCCAGCGCCTCGGTGTCCTTCCAGATACCCACGCCCAGTCCGGCGAGGAAGCAAGCGCCCGCAACAGTGGTTTCAATCACTCTCGGGCGGATGATTTCTCTGCCCAGATAATCTGCCTGCAATTGCATCAACAGATTATTGGCTGCGGCCCCACCGTCGACTTTCAGCTCTCCCATCCGGCGACCCAGGTCGCGCTCCATGGCGCGAAGAATATCGACATTCTGCAGCGCCATGGCCTCAAGCGTGGCGCGTGCCATGTGCGCGGCACCCGCCCCTCTCGTCAGACCCGAGATGACACCCCGCGCATCGGGATCCCAGTGCGGCGCGCCCAAACCGGTCAAAGCCGGCACAAACTCAACGCCGCCGGCATCGGGCACCTGGGAAGCAAGCTTCTCGATATCGGGAGCGCGCTTAATGATGCCCAGTTCGTCGCGAAGCCACTGCACCGCCGCGCCGCAGATGAAGGCGCCGCCCTCAAGCGCATAGACCGGCGTCTTCTGACCGGGCAGTTGCCATGCGACCGTACTCAGCAAGCCTGCGTCGCTGTGCATACGATCCTGCCCGGTATTCATCAAAATGAAGGAGCCAGTGCCAAAGGTGCACTTGGCGGCGCCCCGGTCAAAGCCTGCCTGCCCGAACAATGCAGATTGTTGATCACCGGCAATGCCCGCGATGGGCACGCCATCGGGCAGTCCGGGTACGCCCTGTGTACTGCCTAGGTCACCGCTTGAAGGGATAATCTCAGGCAGCACCGTTTTGGGAACGTTGAAGACTTTCAGCAGTTCCGGATCCCAATCCAGTGTCTGCAGATTCATCAGTGAAGTGCGTGAGGCGTTAGAGACGTCGGTGGCATGCACCGTGCCGCCTGTCAGCCGATAGAGTAAGTACGAGTCGATGGTGCCGGCGGCGATGTCACCACGTCTGGCGCGACCTCTTGCGCCCTCAATGTCGTTGAGCAACCAGCGGAACTTGCTGGCCGAAAAATACGGGTCGAGCACGAGCCCCGTGCGATCGCGCACCATGGGCTCCAGACCCTTTTTACGGAGCCCATCGCAGAAACTCGCCGTACGCCGGCACTGCCAGACAATGGCATTGCCCAGGGGTTTGCCGCTTCTGCGCTCCCACAGCAGCGACGTCTCTCGCTGGTTGGTGATGCCGATAGAAGCCACATCGCTAGGCTTGCAAAGCCCACGGCGAAACACCGCGCGGATACCTTTGAGGGCCGAAGCCCAGATGGCCTCCGGGTCGTGCTCTACCCAGCCCGGCTTGGGATAAATCTGGGGGAACTCGTAGTTGACGCTCCCCAGTAGCACCCCACGGGTGTTCATCACAGCAACCGTAGTACCGGTTGTACCCTGATCGATCGCCAGAATCGCCTTCACAGGTAGCCCCGGTTACAAATCGACGATTCAGGCAGCCTCGAACCCTGAGATCGCTTTGATCTCAAGGTAATCGGTGAAGCCATGCGCGCCCCACTCGCGACCGTTGCCCGACTGCTTGTAACCGCCGAAGGGCACGTCCATGCCGGGCGAAGCGCCATTAATGTGGACGTTACCCGCGCGGATACGCGACGCCACTTGCCGCGCGTGGTCAAGATCCCCACTCTGCACGTAGCCCGCCAGACCGTATGGCGTGTCGTTGGCGATCTGGATCGCCTCTTCCTCGCTGTCGTAGGGAATCATGACCAGCACGGGGCCAAAGATTTCCTGCTCCGCAATGCTCATGTCGTTACTCACCTCGGAGAACACCGTGGGTCGCACGTAATAGCCCCGGTCAATACCGTCTGGCAGACCCGGTCCGCCGCAGACCACTTTCGCGCCCTCGGCGATGCCGCCTTCAATGAGCGCCTGAATCTTGTCCCATTGAACCTTTGAAACGACAGGACCCATTGTTGTTGCGTCTTCAGCAGTTGGGCCAACCACCACGCTCTCGGTGACCTTGGCGGCGATCGCTTCGGCCTGTGACAGTAGATCTCGGGGCACCAGCATGCGCGAGGGCGCATTACAGGACTGCCCCGTGTTGTTGTACATATGCATCACACCGCGGGTGACAGCTGCCTCCAGATCGGCGTCCGCGAGGATGATATTGGGCGACTTACCACCCAGCTCCTGCGTCACACGCTTGACCGTTGGCGCGGCGTTTTGTGCGACCAGCGAGCCAGCGCGTGTTGAGCCGGTGAAGGACATCATGTCGACATCGGGATGGCGCGACAGCGCTTCACCGACAGTGGGCCCATCGCCATTGACCAAGTTGAATACACCGGCGGGGATGCCCGCTTCATCCATGATCTCTGCATAAAGATAGGCAGACAGCGGCGCGATTTCGCTGGGCTTGAGCACCATGGTGCAGCCCACAGCCAGTGCCGGCGCGACCTTACAACTGACCTGATTCAGGGGCCAGTTCCACGGGGTAATCAAACCGCAGACACCGATGGGCTCTTTCACTACCCGGTGCGGGCCCAGATCTTCGGTGAAGGTGTAGTTCTTCAGAATCTTTGCAGCTTCGGTGATGTGACCCAGTCCGGCATACGCCTGTGCGGTGCTGGCCAGTTTGATGGGGGCGCCCATCTCAAGTCGAATCGCTTCGGCAATCTCGCCAATGCGGCGCTGGAAAATCTCCGCCATCCGCTCGAGCATGGCGACCCGCTCCTCCACAGAGGTCTGGCTGAAGGTCTCAAACGCGGCCTTGGCCGCGGCGACCGCCAAATCGACATCGGCTTCTGAGCCCAGTGAAATCGTTGCGCAGGCCTCTTCAGTGGAAGGGTCCAAAACCTCCAGCGTTTTAGGCGTCACCGGATCGACCCACTGGCCGTTGATGTAGAACTGTGTGTACTCGCGCATGTTGCCCTCAATTTATCCAGTTATCGAAAACGTCAAACAGCTCGGCCGCTATTGCAGTGCTCGCTGTGGATGCATCCCATCAGAATACCCCATAAAAGGTGGATGAATGGAGTATCCCAGTAATTCCCTGACCCGATCCGGGAGCGCAGCAGCATGCTCGGGCGGCACCGACAACAGCATGCTCTCCAGAGGTCGCAACCATCCCGCACAGTATTGCGGGGTAATGAGACAACGCGCGGTATCCGACCGGTTCGCCCCACCCCGATGCCAGAGATCGCCCCGGGCAATCATCAAAGACCCCGCGGGCATAGTGACTTCCACAGCGTCCGGGTGTGCTCCGGGGTCGCCTGTCGCGTCTTCTTCGGTCGCAAAATCCTGATCCCTCAGCACCCCCGGGAACTCGGTCTCCGACCAGCGGTGGCTACCCGGCAGCACCTCGGTAGCCCCGTTCTCCAACGTAGTATCATCGAGGGCCCAAAAGGTCGACACGCCGAGCAGGTCATGCGGTGGCGTGAGTGAGGTATGACCGTCATCCGTGTGCCAGGGCTGGGCGGATTCACCCGGCTGCAAATGAATAGCGAGGCAGGCGGATAACAGGCAACTCTGCCCCAAGTAGTGTTCCGCCCAGGCCAGCGAGACCGGATGGGCCACCAGCTCGGCAAACACCCGGTCCTTGGCCAGCATCGCGTAAATACGATGTGTACGCGTACCCTCAAACACATTGCGGCCCATGGGGCCTTGATCGATCCAGGGGGCCAGCGCCTCACGCTGCCGCTCAAGCTGAGCCGCGTCGAGCAACTTGGGGATGACGCAGAAACCCTGGGTATCAAACGCCTCCACCAGTCCGGTCACGTCGTGATCTGGCAGCAGCGGCGCCAGTCTCCGAACCAGACTCTCTTGCGTCGCAGGTTCGTCGCTGCTGGATTGGATTTTGGATGCCTGCAAAGTGGTGCCTCCGGGACTGCTTTGTGCTGTGGCGAGATCTTCTTCATACTCCTGCCTTCAAAAAAAACGTTCAGGGCAGGAACATGAATCAAGCTGTTGATTTGGATGAACTCACGCTGTTTCGAGACATGGCGCGTCGCGCGTTCGAGCAGGAGATTACACCCCACTATGAGGCGTGGGAAGAGGAGCGAATGGTGCCGCGTACGCTCTGGAATCGCCTCGGTGAAGCCGGATTGCTCTGCCCGGATATGGAAGAGCAATACGGCGGCGCCGGCACCTCTCCCCATGTCACGCTGGCGATGATCGAAGAGCTCTCGGAGATGGGCTTTGGCGGTTTCGCCTCCAGCTATGGCATCCACAACAACATTATTGCCCCCTACCTCAGCCGCCATGGCACTGAGGAGCAAAAGATGCACTGGCTACCGCGCATGGCCAAGGGTGAAGTGGTTGGCGCACTGGCGATGACCGAGCCGGGCGCCGGCTCTGACGTGCAGGGAATTCGCACCAATGCCGTGCGCGACGGGGACGAGTGGATACTCAACGGGTCAAAGATTTTCATCACCAACGGGATCCACGCCGATCTGGTCATCGTGGCTGCCATCACGGACCCAGGCAAAGGCGCCAAAGGTACATCCCTGTTTTTGGTCGACGCGCACAGCCCGGGGTTTGAAAAATCCAAGAAGATCGACAAGATCGGTCAGCACACCTCAGATACCGCCCTGCTGTTCTTCAACGATGTGCGTTTGCCGGCCGAGGCGCTACTCGGGGAGGAAAATCGCGGTTTCGTCATCATGATGGAAGAGTTACCCAGAGAGCGACTCGGTATCGCCGCGCAAGCGGTAGCCGCCTCAGAGGGTGCGCTCAACATCACTGCTCAGTATGTGCAGGAGCGCGAGGCCTTCGGCCAAAAGATCGGCCAATTCCAGAACACCCGCTTCAAACTCGCTGACGTGAAAACCGATATCGCCATTAACCGGGCGTTCTATGAGCAATGTGCACGTGAATACGCTGAAGGCACGCTGACACCCGACACGGCTGCCATGCTCAAGCTGGCCAGCTGCGAGATGCAATGCCGTGTGGCGGATCAGTGCCTGCAACTGTTCGGTGGCTACGGCTACACCTCGGAATATCCGATCTCCCGTTTTTATGTGGATGCGCGTATCCAGACCATTTACGGCGGCTCGTCAGAGATCATGCGAGAGCTGGTCGCGAGATCGATTCTCGGACGATAATCACCGGTGCGAGAGGTGCTTTAGCCTCTCGCCCCCGTAAAACCCTCAGCGACCGTCCGCCCGTTGAAGGGACGGACGTTTGCCCAACTCGCAACCTGCCCTACCGGGGACTGCTATGAGCCATCCTTCCTGTCGACGCCCCTCGCTGTTCATCTTTGCCTGTGGTGTGGCCGCTACCGCCCTTTTCGGCCATGTCGGCCCCGCCGCGGCGACTGAAACCGAGCTCACCGCCATTATTGAAGATCACTGGCAATGGACGCTGACCCAATACCCGGAGCGACGACTCGAGTACGGCGATCGCTCAGGGAATGACCAGTGGACAAACATGCGTCTTGAGGCATTCCAGAAACGCTATGAAGATGAAGGTCGGTTCGTGCAGCGCCTCGAGCAAATCGAGCCCGCCACCCTCTCTGCAGACGCGCAGGTCAACCGCGCCATGCTGCTCCGGCAGTTGCGAGACAACCTGACAGAATATGAAGACGGCCTGTACCTGATCGCCCTCGATATGCGGTCCGGGCCGCAGCATCGACACAGCATGATCGACACCCTGCCCATGGAGAGCCCGCAGGACCATGAGGACTGGCTGAACCGGCTGCGCGGCTTACCCGAACAGCTGTCCCAGTACCAGGCGCTGTTGTCAGAGGGCATCAGCCGGGACCGGACGCAGGCGCAGATTGTGATGTCACGCGTACCGTCACAAATCGCCAATCTCATCACGGAACAGCCAAACGACAGCCCCTTTTATCGCGCCTTCGCGACGATGCCGGAGGAGATCGACCTCGACACCCAAGCATCCCTCCAGTCAGCCGCCGCGACGGTGATTGACGAGCAAATCAACCCTGCGCTCCAGGAACTGCTCGAATTTTTAGAGAGCGAGTACCTACCGGCCGCCCGACCACCGGGCATCGGCGCCCTGCCCGGCGGTAAACAGGTCTACAGCCGTCTCGCCCAGCATTTCACCACCACAGAGCTGACCCCGGATGAGATTCACGAGATCGGCCTGCGCGAAGTCGCACGCATCCGCGGTGAGATGGAAGCCGTCATCGACACCGTGGGGTTTGACGGTGACATCGCGGCCTTCAACGAATTCCTGCGAACCGACCCGCAGTTTTACTACCAAACACCCGAGGCGCTGCTCGAGGGGTATCAAGCGGTCTCGAAACGCCTCGACCCGGGACTCGTCAATTTGTTCGGCAAGTTGCCGCGCGCACCCTATGGCGTGCGACCCATCCCCGACGAGGAAGCCCCCGACACCACCACCGCCTACTACATGCGGCCCGCAATCGATGGCTCCCGACCGGGCTGGTATTACGTGAACCTTTACCAGCCTGAAGTCCGTCCCAAATTCGAGATGGAAGTCCTCAGCGTGCACGAGAGCGTGCCCGGGCATCATCTGCAGATCTCGCTGGCGCAGGAACTCACCGGCTTACCGGAGTTTCGACGTAACGGCGGATTCACCGCCTTCATCGAGGGATGGGGCCTGTACTCCGAGAGACTCGGCTACGACATGGGCCTTTATGAGGATCCCTACTCGCGGTATGGGCAGCTTGTTTATGACATGTGGCGCGCAGTGCGGCTCGTGGTCGACACGGGCATCCACTACTTTGGCTGGAGCCGACAAAAAGCCATCGACTACTTCCTTGCCAACGCCGCCAAAAGCGAGGCCGACATCATCAACGAGATCGACCGCTACATTGGCTGGCCCGGTCAAGCCCTGGCCTACAAGATCGGTCAGATGAAAATGCTCGAACTGCGCGGCGAGGCCGAGACAGCGCTCGGGGAGGACTTTGATATCCGCGCTTTCCACGACCAACTGCTGGGTGCGGGGGCGTTACCGCTCGATATTCTGGAGCGCCGGATGGACGACTGGCTGGCCGGGCAGGTCGCCGCCAAACCGTAATCATCACCTCCGAAAGATTCGAGCGCTCCGGGGGTCGCGGTAGGGCTTAGGCCAGTTCGTCGAGGGACTCAGCCAGCGCTTCAACCAGCGAGGTCATTTGTTCGCGCTGCATCACAAAATGAGGCGCGAGCTGAATCGTGTCACCGCCATAACGCACCAGGAAGCCCTTCTCCCACATTCGCATCGCCACCTCATAGGGGCGACGCAGCGGCTCACCGGGGTAGGCCTCCAAGGTCAGCGCGCCGGCAAACCCGTAGTTGCGCACATCGGCGACATGGGGCTTCTCTGCCACCCCATCGTGCAACAGCGCCTCCCAGAAGGGCGCCTCCTCGGCAACCCGCGCGGGTAATTGCTCGCGCACCAATACCTCGAGCGCCGCCAGGCCTGCCGCACAGGCCACGGGGTGCCCCGAATAGGTGTAGCCGTGGGCAAACTCCAGCGCATACTCCGGGCCGCCATGGGCCATGAAGGTGTCGTAAATTTCAGGGGTCGCCATGACTGCGCCCATCGGTACCGCACCGTTGGTGATTTGCTTGGCGAGATTGAGGATATCGGGAGTCACCCCAAACGCCTCCGCACCCGTATAGGCGCCGCAGCGGCCCAAACCGGTAATCACCTCATCGAAAATCAGCAAAATGTCGTTGGCATCGCAGAGCTCGCGCAGCCTCTGTAAGTACCCAGCGGGGGGTGGAATCACACCGGCTGAGCCCGCCATCGGCTCGACAATCACCGCGGCGATGGTCGATGCGTCGTGGAGTGTGATGAGCTCAGCCAACTCTTCTGCAAGATGAGCCCCCTGCTCGGGCATACCCCGACAGAACGTATTCTCCGGCAACATGGTGTGGCGCAGATGGTCCACCTCGAGCGACTGACCAAAGGGCTTTCGGTTGGCGCCGATGCCCCCGACCGCAGTGCCACCGTAGTTCACACCGTGGTAGCCCTTCTGGCGGCCGATAAAACGGGTTTTGGCCGGTTGGCCTTTCAACCGCCAGTAGGCGCGCGCCATTTTCAGGGACGTGTCCGCCGACTCTGACCCCGAGTTCGTGAAAAACGCATAGTTCAAGTCGCCGGGCATCAACTGCTTGAGTTTTTCCGCCAGATGAAACGCCGCGGGATGGCCAAACTGAAAGGGTGGCGCGAAATCGAGGGTATCGATCTGCTCTGCCACCGCTTTAGAAACCTCCGGGTGACCGTGGCCCAGACCCGTGGTCCATAACCCGGAATGGCCGTCGAGAATCCGCCTGCCGCGATCATCCGTAAACCACACATCTTGCGCTGCCACAATAATGCGCGGGTCACGCTTGAACTGCCGGTTGCCGGTGTAGGGCATCCAGTAGGCTTCCAGGGGTAGTTGGTCAGCCATAAATCCTCCTGTGGGCCGCAGTGTAAACCCACCGAGGGCGCAACTCACTCCCCTGTTTGGGATAGCCCGGTGGCGATCAGTTAGGCTCAGGCAACCGTTTACTCACGAACCGGAAGAATGGATATGAAACGACACACGCTACTCGGCACACTTTTCGGCATCAGCCTGATGTCAGGCTCATCGCTGGCACACATTGAACAATCCGAGCCGCTGCAGTCTTTGCGGCAGTCCTACTTCGCGTTGCTGGGCATGACCTTCGCACCCATGGGCGATATGGTGAAGGGCAAGATCGAGTGGAACGACGCCCTGTTTACGACCTGGGCAGAGGACCTCAACCACGCGGCGCAGTTTGGCGTGGAGCGCGGTTTTGCACCGGGCACCGACAAGGGCACGACCCGGGCCAAGCCCAACATCTGGTCGAACATGGACGACTTTCAGAGCAAGCTCGATGATTTCCGCGCGGCAGCAGCAAAGCTAGCCGAAACCGCAGCAGCGGGTGACCCCGGCGAAAGTCGTCAACAGTTCGTAGCAACGGGCGGTACCTGTAAGGCCTGCCACGACGAGTACAAGTCTCAGGACTATTTGTACTGATTAGATGCTGCGCGCGCGTTACCGCTGAAGTTGAGGTCAGCGCGCGCTTGCTCACACAATAATGCCATCATTGGGCTTAGTCCGTGAGGTAATGCCCTGTCCGTTCGCCTAAACGTAAGCGTTAACAGTTCAGATGGGAGCGCGAATTTCAAGCTCAGTAGTAACTGGGCGCCTCGGGCGCGATGGTAACCAGACCCCACAGCGCTAACGACAAAAGCATCACGATCAGTACCGCCCACCACAGCGGCTTGGGTGGGCTGGCGGCAAATTTGTGCCCCGCCTGGCCTCGCCACATGGCCTGCACGAGTGGCTGTTTTTTCCGCCACTGGTACCAACACACCGCCAGTAAGTGCAGTGCTATAAAGCCCTGAAGCAGCAGCCAGTTCGTTTTGTGCCACTCGGTGAGGGTACCTGACAGGTCGCCCGCCCAGTAAGAGAATGGACCCTCGAACAGCAGATCATCCCGGCTGAAAACCCCGGACCCCGCTTGCGCCAGCAATAACAACAACAACACCGTGACCGACAGCCCCCCCAAGGGGTTGTGGCCGGCATACTGCCCACCCGTTTTCAGGTAAGTCAGCACAGTACGTGGCGCAAATAAAAACGCACAGAACCGCGCCGACTCACTGCCGATAAAACCCCAGATGATCCGTGCCGCAACCAAACAGAGCAGGCTATAGCCGACCTTCTCATGGATATCCATCCTGCCCTGCTCGCCGCTCCACCACATCACCCCGATGGCAATGGGCAAATACCAGTGGAACGCGCGTACTGCCCGATCCCAAACCGGGTAGCGCGCGGTAAGGTCTGGAGAAGTGGGCTGGGTCACGACCCCAGCAGGTCGAGCAAGGCTGTCACAGAAGCCTCAACCCCCAGCGTCACCGAAGCCTCGGGCTCAATTTTAAATAGCGGCGAGTGATGCGAGGGCACGGGTGGGCCACCTGCTTTCTCTAGAGCAAAGTCCTCAGGCGGTGTACCACCGACGGCAAAGTAAAGGCTTGGGATATAGGGGTCGATCGTAAAAATGGGGAAATCCTCGGCTCCCATCCCGAGTCGATCCCCTGAGAACAGCACCCCTTCACCAAAGTGCCCATTCCACAGCGCCATCACGCGCTCGGCGAGCACCTTGTCGTTCAGCGTCGGCGGCACGCTCTCCTCTGACACCACCACTTCGGGCAGGAGTTCGTCGGGCAGGCCGGCAACACGGCCCATGTTTTCGGCAACGCGGCGAATACCATCGAGCAGCAGGGTGCGATCTTCCGGAGACTCGCTGCGCACAGTCAGCTGCAGGTGCGCCGCGTCAGAAATAATGTTGTGTTTGGTGCCGCTGTGGAAGGCACCCACGGTAATCACGCCGGGTCGTCTTGGCGGCAGCGTTCGGCTGACCACCGTCTGCAATCCCATGACAATCTGCGAGCCCAGAACGATCGGATCGACCCCTCGATGGGGCGAGGCGCCGTGTGCGCCCACGCCGGTGATGTAGATATCGACGGTATCCGCGCCGGAATACGGAGAATCGGTCGAGGCACCAATCATGCCCGTGGGCATGGCCGAGGTCACGTGGAACGCCATCGCGTAATCTGGCTGACCGAACCGCCGCCACAGGTTATCGGCCATCATCGCGGCGGCGCCCAGCACGCGCTCCTCTGCCGGCTGACCAATCAGCATCAGCGTGCCCTGCCACTGGTCACGCTTTTCTGCCATGAGTTGTGCGGTTCCGACCAGGCTGGTGATGTGCACGTCGTGGCCACAGGCGTGCATGACAAACACTTCATTGCCGTTGGGGTCGATCTGCTGCGCCCGCGACGCATAGGCGAGCCCTGACTTTTCCTCCACAGGCAAACCGTCCATATCGGCCCTGAACATCACCAGCGGGCCCTCGCCGTTCTCGAGTAGCGCAACGATCCCCGTCCCGCCCACATTGCGGTGCACCGTATAGCCCAGCGCTGTGAGTTCGTCAGCCAGTCGGGCTGACGTCTTGTGCTCCATGGTCGAGAGCTCGGGGTTTTGGTGGAAGTACAGAAACAGCTCTTTGAGTTTGCTGTCGTAAACCGCCTTGACCTCGGCCTCCAGCGCCTCATTGGCGAACGAGGCCGGTGCGGCAACAGTGATAAAAAGGGTGAAAGCAATGGCGATGCGTCGTGACAGGTTCATGAAGGGCTCTCTCATCACATTGAAAACTTACAGTACAGCCGCGTTTTGGATCGCTCGCGAGCACGGCGCGCTGTGCATGTCAGGAGCGAAATCATACCTCAGAAAGATCGTCCTCAAGACGCTGAGTCATTGCAGATTGCGGAGAGTCAGGTTAGTGTCCCCCCGCGCTGCGACACGGATCAGCCTGCTGGCTTGTACAGGCATCGTAGCCGTCACAGGGACACACCATTGAGTGAATAGCGAACGCATTAAAGCCCGTTTTGGCAGTTACCATGTGCAGGTGCTGCACCAGGACGCCACGACACGTTTGGCCAGCCTCTGTAGCCGCCACGACGACCTGGATATCTGCCGCACACTGGCGGTCACGCGCTTCGCGAGTCCGACACCTGCTGCACTCGCCGAAGCCGATGCCCTGATTCGCCAGGGCGACAGCATTGGCAGCACGCTTGAACAGGCCGGGCAGCACCTCTCCCGGGAAATCATTGCCGAGGCCAGCGTGCCCTGCGGTGATGCGTTTATTTCACTCACAGGGCAAACCGTAAAGCAGGGTGACCTGCTGTCGTTAAGACTCTATCGCCTTAATGCAGGCCCGGATCCCGAAGCGCTCATGTCCTACGCCACTATTGCAGAGGCGCACCATCCTGAACACGTCCCCGTATCAGATCAGGCAGTACTCGTCAGCGAGCTGGCTAGAGGAGACTGGGGTGCGGACGCGGAGCTAGCACTGGAAGCCCTCCTCACCGCACTGCAATAGACCCTTGCCTAA
>CBFHIW010000012.1:0-51381 GCA_965656065.1 Luminiphilus sp.
GACTGACTCCCTGCGTGATCTGGCCGGGCGAGACAACTTGCCGATCCTGATCGACCAGGAGGGAGGACGCATCGCCCGGCTGGGGCCGCCACATTGGCGTGTTTGGCCCGCGGCGGCGGCACTGGCCGGCCTATCCGATTCGCCGGCCTCGACAGACTTCGATCGCGCGATGGCCAGGGTGCAATGCAATTACGAAGCGTTGGGACTGGAGCTGGCGGCAATGGGGATCAATGTCACCTGCGCGCCGGTGCTCGACGTTCCCCAGCCCGACGCTCACGACATTATTGGGGATCGCGCCTTTGCCCGCACGCCCGAGGCAGTGGCCGCACTGGGGCGTGCCTGTCTGGCCGGGTTGCAGGTCGCGGGTGTGGCCGGCGTGATCAAACATATCCCCGGTCATGGGCGCGCACTTAGTGATTCCCACGAGTCGTTGCCGCGGGTGACAGCGAGTGAGAGCGACCTGGCTGCAGACTGCGCACCTTTTATTTCGCTGGCCGATGCGACCATGGCCATGACCGCACATGTCATCTATGAGGCATGGGACCCAGGGCATTGCGCGAGCGTCTCCACGCGGGTGATTGCCGAGCAGATTCGCGGGCGCATGGGTTTTGGCGGGCTGCTGATCAGTGATGATCTGGATATGAAAGCCCTATCGGGAGACATTCCGGCACGCGCTGCAGCAGTGCTGGCCGCGGGGTGTGATATCGCGCTCAACTGCTGGGGTCGGCTCGACGACATGCAAGGGATTGCCGAGCAGGTGCCGGTTATGACGGCAGAGGCCACCGAGCGGCTTGCCCGTGCCTGCGCACCGCTTCGTGTCGCCCAGACTTCCTCTGCTTTGGACGCGCGGATCGATGCGTTGGTCGCGCGGCGGGAGTCGCTGGCCTGAGTAACCGGGGGGTGCATTGCGGGGGCGAATCCCTACAATAGCGCGATGCGTATTAGCCGGTTGCCCCTCTTTTTTCTCACACTACTGCCAATCCTGTTGGCGGGGTGTAATGCCTTAACGCCCAGCCGCGACGGCGGCCCCCCCGCTGGCAGCGGCTGGCAGGCCTGCGACGCCGAGCGACCGAAGGTCTGCACCATGATTTATGACCCGGTCTGTGCCCGGCGCAGTACGGGTGAAGTCGCTGACTACGCCTCACCCTGCAATGCCTGCGCCGATGTGACCGTGACCGCTTGGCACCCCGAAACCTGCGAGGAATAGCATGTCCCTGACCAATCGCATCTTGCTCGCCATGGTGGCGGGTATCGCCCTCGGCTCCCTGCTTGAGTGGCTGATGGGTGCCCTCGATCCTACGGGCGGACTACACGCGTTTATCGAGAACGGCTTGATACTAGGCTTATTCGATGTGGTGGGCAGGATCTTCATTGCGTCGTTAAAGTTGCTGGTCGTACCGCTGGTCATGGTGTCGCTCATCTGTGGCATGAGTTCACTCGGCGCCAGCTCTCGCATGGGTTCCATCGCGGGCCGCACCATCGGCCTCTACTTATTGACCACCTGCGTGGCGGTCACGCTTGGCCTGAGTGCAGCGCTGCTCATCGGCCCCGGTAAGGGTGTTGAGGCCATGGCCTCGGCGGCCTATGAGGCGAAGACGCCGCCTCCTCTGACCGATACGCTGGTGAATATCTTCCCCAGCAATCCATTCAGAGCCATGGCCGAAGGCCAGATGCTTCAAGTGATCGTGTTCGCCCTGCTGGTGGGATTCGCCCTGACCCGGGCGGGCGATGCGGGAGAGCGCATCGCGAGCTGGTTCCGCGATATGGAAGTGATTGTGATGAAGATGGTGGGCATCCTCATCGAGCTCGCGCCCTATGGCGTGTTTGCGCTATTGACCAAGCTGTTCGCGACGATGGGTTTTGGCACCATTGTCGATCTGGCGGCCTACTTCTTCACCCTGCTTGGCGTACTCCTGTTCCATGGTCTGGTGGTGTACACGAGCCTGCTCAGAACCTTGACCGGCCTGAGTCCCGTGGTGCTATTGCAAAAAATGCGCCGGGTGTGGGCGTTTGCGTTCTCGACGGCGTCCTCCGGTGCCACGCTGCCGATTACCCTGCGCACGGTGGAGAAGCGCCTGGGTGTGAGTAAAAGTGTCGCCGGTTTTTCGGTGCCGCTGGGCGCGACGATCAACATGGATGGCACCGCCATCATGCAGGGAGTAGCAACCGTATTTATCGCTCAGGTCTACGGCGTAGATCTGACCAGTGGCCAAATCCTCATGGTGGTGCTCACCGCGACGCTGGCATCGATCGGCACCGCCGCGGTACCCGGTGTCGGGCTGATTACGCTGGCATTGGTGCTGCAGCAAGCTGGTCTGCCGGTGGAGGGAGTTGCCCTGATTATCGGCGTGGATCGTTTCCTCGACATGGTGCGCACTATGGTGAATGTGACAGGGGACGCCACCGTGGCCACGATCGTTGCCTATCAGGAAGGCCAGCTCGATCAGGATATCTACCTCGACCCCAACGCTGATCATGAAGGTGATGTTGGGGAACCCCAAACAACAGGAGCAGCCGCATGAGCGTAAAAGTGCAGGTCGTACCTGTCACGCAGTACCAACAGAACTGTTCAATCATCCAGTGTCAGGCGACGGGCATGGCGGCGATTGTGGACCCGGGCGGCGATATTGAGCGCATCGAGGCGGCCATCACGAAAATGGACGCCACCGTAGAGAAAATTCTGCTTACCCATGGACACATGGACCACTGCGCCGCCGCGGATGTACTGCGTCAAAAACTGACGGTGCCCATGGAAGGCCCGGAGCGGGGCGACAGCTTCTGGATCGACAAGCTCCCCGAGTGGTGCGAGATGGCGGGGTTCCCGCGGGCAGAACCTTTTACACCTGACCGTTGGCTGGAGGATGGCGATACGGTCACCGTAGGCGAGCAGACGCTGGAGGTCATTCATTGCCCGGGTCACACTCCGGGGCATGTGGTGTTCCTGCATCGGGAGACCCAGCTTGCCTGGGTAGGCGACGTGATCTTTGCCGGGTCAATCGGCCGCACCGATTTTCCCATGGGCAATCACGAGCAGCTGATTCACTCGATTCGCGAGAAGCTCTTTCCGATCGGTGACGACATTCGTTTTGTCCCCGGCCACGGCCCGGACTCGACCTTCGGTCAGGAGCGCGTCAGCAACCCCTTTGTAGCCGACAAGCAGTACGGCTGATTACGGGGTGGGGTAGGGATCCCCCCCAAACACCGTCGCCTTCACTTTGATGTGCCGCAGCGCATCTCCCGGCACGGTCATGGGGTCGGCCTCCAGCACCACAAAGTCGGCGCGCTTGCCCGCGCGGATTGACCCGATTTCATTTTCACGGCCCATCACGGCTGCCGCGCCCGAGGTCACCGCTTTGAGTGCGGAGGCCCTGGAGAGACGCTCCGTTTCCAGACCCTCAGCGTCACTGATGGTCTGACGTTCACTCGCGGCCCATACCAAGGTGAGTGGAGACAGGGGTGCCATGGGTGCATCCGAGTGGAGCGTCAGCGGTACGCCGTTGCGCTCAAGCGACCCGAGGCGTGTCATTTGCGCTGCGCGATCGGGCCCTAGCCAGTCCCCGGAGTAGGCCTCGGAGAGGATGTAATGGTAGTAAGGATTCACGGACGCCTGTGCGCCCAGCTTGGCCAGTTGCGCACTCTGCTGCTCGGTGCTGTAAGCCAGATGCTCAATGGTGGAACGATGATCCGGGCGCGGGAAGTCCTGCTGAAACCCCTCGATCAGCCTCAAAAACCGATCCACGGCCGCATCGCCGTTGGCGTGGGCGTGGAGCTGAAATCCGGCGCGCCAAAACACCTCTCCATAGGCGCGCAGCACGGGCTCTGGCACCATCCAGACGCCCTCGTGCCCGTCGAGGTAGCCGGGCGGGCCCATCTGGGCTAGCCCCGAGAAAATCGCACCGTCGATCATGAGTTTGAAGTGGTTGCCCACCATCACGCGATCGTCGTTACCAGTTTGCCATTCCAATATCTCCGCCAAGGCCTCCTCGGGGGTTTTCCCGCGGGTCAGAAAGTCGACGATGATCGGTGTCAGGATGAGTCGCACCGGCACCGGGTAGGCGCTGGCTGCGGCGCGCACGCCCGCGATCTCGCCGACGGGGTTGCCATAGATGCCCGTGCCCATATCAAGCGCGGTGGTGACGCCAGCCTGATGCAGCATGGCGAGAAAGTTGAACATGCCACCACCGAAGCGCTGTGGCGTAAACAGGAAACCAAGCTTGGGCACGACGGCCTTCAGGCCGTTCTCGTAAAAGTGGCCTCGTGCCCAGTCCGCACCCTCGTCCATTTGCGCATCGGCCTCGGTCACATCCAGTAAGGCCCATGCCGCATCGTTGCCGATCAGTTCATGGAAAGAGCGATGCCAGAGCATCACGGGCTGCTCTCCAAACAGCTCGTTCAGATCCTCGCGCCAGATTTCGCCATGCCACAAGGGGTGATAGCCCCAGGTAATAAAAGGCACGGTCGGGTCGTCGTGCTGAGCGGCAAGCGTCTTCAAGCGGGCCCGATATCCCTCGGGGGTGGTCTCGCCGGGGAATTCGCCGGTGGGCAGCGACCAGTCATCGGGCGCCAAAAACGGAAACTGGGTGAGCACCGCCGGCAAGGCAGGGTGCACGTGAGGATCGATGAACCCCGGTAGCAGAATGTCGTTGGCAAATTGGCGATCGACCCGGCCGTTGCGGGCTTCAATGAGCGGTTGAAGCGAGTCTTCACTGCCCACCGCGACGATCAATCCGTCCTCCACCGCGACTGCGGTGGCGGTGGGCAGGGCAGGCTCCATGGTGCGGATCAATTGGGCGGTATAGACCACCAGTTCAGCGCGTGTAGGCGCTACGAGTGCCAGCAGGGTGACCACAGCCAACACAGTTCGCAGGCGGAAGAAGGTCCAATGGGTCGATTGAAAAGCGCGGGCCATAGCGTCAGGTCCACTTGGCTTGAGAGATCAGCGGATGACTTTAACCCAATCTCCGGTGCGCGGCTCGCCTGTTGGGTAATAGCCGTTGATCAGCCGCAGCTGATTTTCGGCATCGGGTAATTTCACGCTGCTCGCCAGTGACGCAAAGGTCGCCCCACGGGGCACCTGAATGTAGTGCAGCGTGTGGCTGGTGCCCGTGACTTTCTCGCGGCCCGTTAGGGGGCGGAAGCTGTCGATAATGGTTCGGAAATCCGCATCGGCCGCGCCAAGATCTGGCGCCTCGCCCTCGAACAGGAAGCGGTAACTGTGATCAATCACTGCGAGCCGGACGGACTGCCCGCCGCTTGAGGCCACGGCGGTAGAGCCGTAGAGGCCATATTGCTCCAGCGCCTCAAAGTCGGTGACGTCTCCCTTAGCGTTGGCAATGAGGCTCGCCTCGGTGTCCTTGTCCGGGTCAATGCGCGCCAAGCCAATGGTCAAGGTCTGACTGCCATCCGCGGAGGTGGCGATAATTGCTCGGCTCGACTGGCTCACCGACCAGCCCGGGGGGTGGGCAAAGGTGAAATTGAGCTTGTTGTGGTAGAACCGATCCGGCTCGCCCTGCGCGGCGGCACTCGCCCCGTACACCAGCCCTTCGGTCTGCCGGCGATACTCGCCCGGGATCTCAGGGTTCTCGGGCATCTCGTCAATGTCGAGCTCGTTTGCGGCCCTGATCACCGTTTGTAGTCGCAGGTCGTTGCGCGGGTGACTAGCGTAGAGCCCGTGGTAGGTGCCCGATGGTTTGCCGCTTGCCTTAGCCTGCACGCGCCGATACTGCTCCTGATCCTTGAGCACACCGATCACCGACAGCATGGAGTCCACGTCGTAACCCGTTTGATGCAGATACTCTGCGCCCGCCGAGTCCGCCTCAAGCTCCATGTCGCGGCCGAAACCCGAGATGATCTCGGCGCCGTACATGCTTGCTGCGTCATAGACATCGCCTGAGCCGGTCAGGATATAGGCCGATACGGCCGCTACCTTGGAAGTGAACGACGCGGTCTTGCGCCGTGAGTGATGCCGTTCGGTGATGTGGCCAATCTCATGGGCCAGCACGCCGGCCAGTTCCGCCTCGGTGTCGAGATAGGCCAGGAGGCCGCGGTTGACGTAGATCAGGCCGCCCGGCAGCGCGAAGGCATTGATGTCAGGTGAGTCCAGCAGCGTAAAGCTGAATTCTGGCTTGGTAATGCCCGAGTCGCGCAATAGCCGTTCACCCACCCCCCGCACATAGGCGTCGAGCTCCGGATCATCGTAGATGCCGATGTTGTCGATGAGCTTTTGGTGTTCCTCCGCGATGTCATCGGGCAGCTCAACCGATTTGCCGCCGATGGTGACCGTGGAGGCGGCGCTGACGCTGCCCGCCCATGCCACCCATAAGAGTGTCGTCAATGTCAGTATCGAAAGTCGCTGCACGAAGAAAATGTTCATGACTCAGTGATGGGCCGAGAGATATTCCAGCAGCTGATCGCCCAGGCTGTCACAGGCTGTGCCTTGTACCGGCGCGATGATGGGAATCGGTACGACCACAGCCGGCATGTAGTTCTGCCCACTGGTTTGAGCGCTCACCCGCCCTACCTCAACCTTGTCGGTGAAATCCCATATGGTGGCCTCGTATTCGGATTCGGTGCCCCAGGTGCCAAAGCCAAAGCAGCCCGCGACCCCGGGACCAATGCCACAGCTCATCGATCCGGTACTTTCGGTATTCTCGGTGTTGCCGTCGATCCAGATCATGTACTCGAGATTCATCTCGGATATACGTTCCGCCACTGGGCGCAGCTGCATAAGTTGGTCGATGGTTTGCGGCTGCAGCGGCGCGGTGCGCGGTTCAAACCACGGGTAGAACTGATTAATAAAGGCGATTTCATTGATCACCTCGATACTGGGGTCGCCACTGTGGATGTGATCCCCAATACACTCGATAAAATCGAATTCGGTGTCGTAGTCCGGCTTGTGGCGTCTGCCGAGAATCACGACGCTGGATTCGCCGATGCCGGCCACCGGCTCGTTGTAGGTCATCTCATCGACGGTGGCATTCACGCATCCACCCAGCAGCACGGCAATCGCGATCATTGCTGCTCCGCGGGATAGTAGATGTTGGAAAGATAGCGGGCTCATAACGCTTCTCCCAAGGCCGCTTCCGTATCAACAGGCGCCGCAGGATCTTCTGGTGTTGCGCTGGTGGGCTCCGCCGCTTCCGAAATGTCTTGCTCAACGGCCGAGGCCGCAGCGCTCGCCACAGGCGGTGCTTCCTGCGATTTGTCGCTCTCAGCTGGCGCCGTTTCCGAGGGGTCTGAGGCGACGCCTTCAACTGCTGCCGCTTCGGTCTCTGCGCCGTTCGAGGTCATCTGGTTGGCTGATTCGGTTGAACCGCCCGGTACTTCTGCTCCTGACGCCTGGCGCTTGGCGATACCGTCGAGCCACACTGCGACGTCGGGCGTGGCGCCGAAGGAGGTGGCGAAGTGCGCGCCGGCGTCACGGAGCGCGACCACCGCGGCGAGGTTGACGGCTTCCTCATCGGTTTGCAGAAAGGCGGTGGGTGTCTTGCCGTAGGCCGTGATGGGCCACGCGGCGAGGCGCTCGTCGGGATTGAAGCTCAGCGCGCCGTCTTCCTGCTGATGAATGGCGGCAACATCGACGAGCCGGAATTCATAGCGCATCCAGATCTCATAGATCTTGACGTTGGTGTGGGTCGGGATCGTGTACTGCAGGTCAGCGATAGTGGGTATCAGCACGCCGTCGATGTCCGGACCCCGGCGCTGAACCGTCCCCCAGTCGCGGATGTGCACCACCTCATCAAACATGCCGCCAAACAGGATGTCCCAAAACTCCACCTGCGCCTCGCCGGTTTTTACCAGCCAGTCTGACTCGGCGCGGCCTTTGGCCTCGTCAAAGAATTCGTGCTTGGCAAAAGCAGAGGGATAAATCACCCCCAGCGTAATCGGCAAGGGATCAAGCAACGGCGCAGGGAAATTGCCCTCAACCTCTACCTGCTTGGTGGCGCACCCTGCGGTGAGCAGCGTGAGACAGAGCGCCAAAACCCACCGTCCGAATCCAGACGGTTTAAGGTCGAAAGTCGTTGAGGCCAACGAAGCTACCCCCATTCCTTAGGGTCAGTTCTCGCATCAGTGTAGCAAACCGTACCCCCGTCGCCTGTAGCTCGGGAGGCCTGATGAACTGTACGGGAAAGCCCACCGCGTGGATGCGCACGCGGCGCTCGCCACTGGCGGCCTCTGCGTTCAATCGGTCCACGGTTTGCACCACTTCCTGAATCGAGGCGCCGGTAAATTCATCGCCGAACACATAAATTGAGATTTTCTTGCCGGGGTCGTAGAAGGTGCGCACCGCATTGGTGATGCCCTCTACCGGCGATGAGTTGGAGAACACATTCCAGTTGCGCAAATTCTGCAGAATCAGGCTGCGACGGGCCGGCGTGTCCGGTATCCATTCGCCACGGTAGCGACTGAACAGATAATTGCCCATGTCATTAAGCACTTGGATGCCTTTCACTTCAGGATAAATGTCTAGCGTGGCTTCCATCTCTTGCAGCATGCGTTCCCACGCGTAGGAAAACATCGAGCCCGATGTGTCGATGATGAAGATGATGTACTCGCTGTCGACCGGAATGCCGCCGATGAGCTGATTCTTTTTCTCGGCGTTACGCCCCAGCAGTCGCAACTCTTCTTCCGAGAGTTGCTGCCGGGCGATGGCCAGTTGTTCACGGATGATGGCGTTGGCGTTTTGCGAGGTGCTGAGTGCGTCGTACTCCGAGCGCGTGCGCGCCAGCGTCCCCTGCAGGATCGCGATCTTCTCCTCGTATTCCGAGATCTGCTCGCGTTTCACATTGAGATCGCGATTGAGAATGGTGGTCTCGCCGCGGATTTCAAACAGTTGCTCGGTCAGCTCTGCCACTGCCGATTCCGCGTCGACCATCGCCTGCTCAATGACCTGCGGCTGAACGGTCTTGGTGATCATCAGCAGCAGAATCACCGCGCCAAAGCCACAGCAGATCACGTCCAAAAAGGACAGTGAGAATTCAGCAGGGGCGCGTCGTGCTGGCATAGCGGCGTCTCAGGGCCAGTCCGTTGAGGGTGAAAGAAAGCTACCGTTGGAGGCGCGGGCCAACTGCCAGTACTCCGAGGCGGCCATGGGGTCGCCCTCCATCGGGAAAAGAATCGTGTTCACCGGCACACCGGGTGGCAGGCGGCGAATCGCTTCGCGAAAATGCTTGAGGCGCTCGTTGCCGCTGACCCGGCTACCCCGCGGCGCGCGTTCGCCCTGAGTCGGCAGGCCATCGGTCAGCAGGAAAATGTTGTCGGGCGGGCTGGGGAGAGCGGCCAGCGCGCCAAAGGCGTTGTGCAAACTGGTTCCGCCGGCTGGCACCTGCTCTCGGAGCGCGAGGCTGATGGCCTCCAGCTTGGGGGTGTCGGCCACCTCCAGCCACTGGGCTTCGGTGCCCTCCAGCGCGGGCTTGGCTTCGGTATTAAAGGTCATCACCTGAAACTGGGCATTCACCGGGAGCTGGGCGGTCAGCCAATCGACGGTATCCAGCGTTCGCGTCCATTTGCCCGCCTGCTTCTGGAGCTCGGGATCCATGTTGCGCAGGCGAATCACGTTGACCAGTTGGTTGGCCAGCATGCTGGCTGAGGTGTCCACCATGATGGCAATGCGCCGGCCGCCCAGGTTCAGACCTGTGAGGTACTGCCGGTTTCCCTCGCCCACAAACTCTCTGGCACTGCGGCCGGCTTCAGCCTCGGAGGCCTCCTCGAGTAGGCGAATCTCTTCCTCGAGCTGATTGATCTCAGCCTGCAGTGTGGCGATGGCATCACTGTCACTGACGCCGGATTCTTCGATTGAGGCAATCAGTGCCTCGTACTCATCGAGCTCTTCGGTGATGCGCCGGGCGAGACCATCGGCCTCCACGATATCCAGATCCGCATCGTCCAGGGCATTGCGCAGGCGCACCAGCCCTGCCTCGCCTTCTCTAATATCCTCTTCGAGCAACTCGACCTCGGAGAGCACTTCGGCATTCACCGTGCGGATCTCGACTTCAAGGGAGTGATCGATGATCAGGAATACGAGCACCACCGCGCCGAACCCGCAGGACATGATGTCGAGGAAGCTGAGGTTAAACGTGGAGGACTGTCTTTTGCGTCTGGCCACGAATCACGGATCCACTGTGATGAAGCGCACCTCGACCCCGCCGGCACACAATCTATCGCCGGCATTGACCGTGACCCGCCCTGCAACAGACTGATCGTTCAGTTCAGCAGAGGTGCCGGGCGCAATGTCGATGACCCCGGACTCCGCCGCGCTCACGCCTTCGGTGATGTGCTTGCCCGGGGTAAGCGGCACCGCATGCCCGTCCAAAAGAGAGTGGGTTGCGGAGCCCGGCGTTTGGCTGGGCTCCGGCGATTCCTGCTCTGTGTCGGCCTGCGCCGATGCAGCGGCGGAATGTTTTGGTTCGGCCGGGGCATGCCCGGATGATGTCGTGCTGCCGCAGGGTGCCTCACGCTGGAAGTGGAGTTCCCCCGTCGATGGCGCCAGAGTGCCCGCGATCAGGGGGATGACCTCTGGGCCGGTCGTAGTGGCTTGCACGGGCAGGTCCAGTCCGGGTAGGGCAGACAGCAGGGCGTCTAGCGCAATGTGTGCGGTGCCCGCGGGCAACAGCGGTGCGAGTGCCTGAGCGAATGCCGCACCCGCAGGGCGCAGGGCATCCGCAGCGATGCGCGCGGTATGGCCCTCTACTGAGCAACTGACTTCGCTTTGGGTGCCCAGCGTTCGGAGCAGGTCGGGGAGTTGTAAATAAAGCGCCTGTTCGGTCTCGGCGCGTCGTTGCGGGTCGAAGCGTGTCTGGGTCACAAACTGTTCGCCAATCCGCTCCGCAATGTCATCCATCAGGCCGAGCAAACCGTGACCTGGCAGAAGCTGGGTATCGCCCGCCCGCGCGACGCCATTCTCAACGGTAACTAGCGTAATACTGGCCAGATGCAACTGCAGTTCGACATGGGCGCAGGATTGCCCCGCGGCGGCCCCCACTAGCGCGCTGCGGTGCACCACAGCGCTGGCGGAAACGGGCAGGGTCTGCAGGATACCAAGCAACAGCGATAACTGCCCGGACTCCATCGCCCCGGGAATCGCCAGCGTGATATCGCCGCTCATGCCATTAAGCAGCGCTTCAAGATGGGCGTGTACAAGGTCGGCGGTGTGTCGCGCGGGCCCCAGCGCCGGGCTCAGCGGCTGCGTCGAAAGCCGATGCCAATAGCGGTTACTGATTTCCCTCGGGGCGCGGCGGGCTTGTGCCCAGGCCGGCTCGCCAAACTGATAGCGGTCACCGCTCAGCCACACAACGCCGGGTGACCAGAGCGCGTCGCCGTCGTTCCACAGGCGCAGTGACGCGTCGTTGCAATCGAGGAGTCGCATCAGCCGCGCGGTACCGACAGGTGTCGCAGCAGATGGCGGTCGATGTAGCGCTGGGTGTTGAGCACCAGTCGCTCCTGGGACAGCTGCAGTTGGTGCAGCGCAAACATGATGATGATCGACAAGACGAGGGCCACGAAGGTGCTGTTAAAGGCCACCCCGAGGCTCACGGTCACCCCCGAGATATCGCCCTCAACGGCCTTGTAGGCCTGGCCCAGCGCGTCGCCGATACCGCGCACCGTGCCGATAAACCCGATCGACGGAATCGCCCAGGAGATGTAGCGGACCATGGAGAGCTCCGAGTCGAGCCGGTCGGCTTCGATATCGCACTGCTCGCGCACGGCATCCGATACCGCGGGAATACTGCCGGTGGTGGTGAAGCGGCTCAGAGCATTCCCCAGTGCCCGGGGTAGTAGGTAGTCCTGTTCTTCAGCGGGCAGCGCCTCGAGCGATCGTGACTGCTCCCGGGCGTCCCGGGGCAGAATGCTGGTGCCTTCAGGGATGGCAATCAGATCGCGATTCAACATCTGTGCTTCGGAACGGGTGCGGGAGGCTTTGAGGCCCATGATCGCCAGCGCCCAGAGCATCAAAATAAAGCAGGCCTCCTGCTCGTAGTCCTTGATCACGATCGCCAGCGAACGGTTACCAGCAGGGGCTTCGCCAGCGGCCTGTTGCGCTGCCTGAACCGCAAGCTGTGACTCTGCGCTGGGACGAATGACGCCAACGTAGGCGGCGTGGACCACGATCACGGCGAACAACAGGGCAAACACCTGATAGAGGAACTCTGAGGGTAAACGCAGCTTCATAGGGGGCTCCTGTCGGGCTCAGATATCCACGGGAAAGGACACAGAGAGATCCTCTGAGATGGATTCGGTGGGTTCATAGTCGAGCACGGTACCTGCCTCGGCAACAGCAGGCGCGACCGGCTCGTCGCCCGCGGATTCAACGTTAGTGTCGGGCTCTGCTACTACCGCTGTCTCTTCGGGCTCGGCTGCTTCCTGCCCAAATACAGGGGCAACGAGTAAAACGCTGAACAGCGCAGCCAGTAACGCAACGCTCGCAAAGCGTGCTGGCACGCTACTCCGCATAGCGCGCAATCCTGAAGCCGAGATCGTCACGTCCGCGCTCCCCATAGTCCCTGAAGGTCAGGCGCAGCTCGGACAAACGACTGAGTGCCCAGCTGCCACCGCGAATGGTGTAGTTGTCGCCGCGCTGCGCGCCCAATGGATCGATCGCAAGCTCCGCATTGGGGGAGGGGATGGCGTAACCGTCGTGTACCCATTCGGCAACATTACCACCCATATCGTGCAGTCCGCGATGGTTCGCGGGGAAGCTGCCCACCGGTGCCGAGACCACGAATTGGTCGGTGTAGCCATTGAGAATGCGCCCGGTGACGAGTGCCGAGGTGTTGTCGGCCACGTTGGTCACAACGGCGCTCGGGGGGAAGTCATCTCCCCAGGCAAATCGTCGCAGGGCATCGCCTTCTAACCGGGCAGCAAAGGCCCACTCTGCCTCGCTGGGTAAACGGTAGCCGGTGCTACTGGGATTAAAGCCGATGATGATGCCCTGGTTCTCGCGATAAAAAGGTGGCAGGCCCTCGAGCCGGCTCAGCCAGTTACAGAAGCTGGCTGCTTGCTGCCAGCTGATACCTGCCACCGGCTGGTGGTCGCGATCGAGTGAGTAGCTCTCGATCAGGCCCGAGTCATGAGTGGCCTCGTACTGGCGGAACTGCGCGTTGGTGGTCTCGGTGCTCGCAATGTAGAAAGCGCGCCGCAATTCAACGGGATGTTCGACTTCGTTGGCACGCCGTCCCGGGTCGCGACGCGACGCGCCCATGGTGAAGGGGTTCTGGGTTTCTACTGAGGGATCCACCAGCACCAGCGTTTGGCCCAGCGGCGTCGTGATTGTCGGCGTCATCGCCGCCTTACGCGCTGCGGCTTCCGTCAAAAGCGTCACGCTGATCTGCTGCGGCAGCCCGGGTTTTGGCAGCACCTCGGTCTCGAAGGTGGCATACCCGTCAAGTTGCACGGCGATACGCTGCTGCACCGCTGGGAGTGAGAGGCTTTGACTTCCCGAGCCCACGCGCTGCCCGTTAATCAGTATGTCCGCCTCTGCCGGCTCGATGGCAAAACGCACCTCGCCCAACTCGGGTTTCAACGTGATGGCCCGACTGGCGGTTTCCCCCCTAGCCAAAGTCAGTGAGAGGCTAGCGCCGAGGTAGCCCGCCTTGGAGAGACTAATGACGTGGCGATCGCCGGGGCTCAGGGGCACAACCAGCGGTGTCAGGCCGGCGAACGCGCCGTCCACCGTCACACCTGCACCCGGTGGCGTGCTCTCCAGCGTCAGAGTCGCATCGGCCGGGGTCAAGGTCACCGCGCCGAGGTCCTGATCCACCCCCGCAACGATGCTCAAAGGCAGCGACAGGGGCATAAAGCCCGGTGCGCTGAGCGTCAGCTCGCGCTCGCCCGAGAGCACTTCCACACCGGTGGCAGTTGTCTCGGCGGGCTGGCCATCGATGCTCGCCGTCACGGTGGCGGGCGTGGCACTGAATCGGACGTTCGCCCAATCCGGCAACAACACAACGTCCACCGTTTGGCTCTGGTTACGGCCAACGACGTCGATTTGTCCTTGCCAGCGCTGATAGCGATCGAGCACGGCTTCCACACGGTAAACGCCTGCCTCGAGCGTCAGGTCCACCAGCGGTGCAGCCCCCAGGGACAGCTCATCCAGAATGATCTCGCCGCCGGCGGGTTGCGTGGCGATGGTCACCGTGCCGGGCAGGGGGGCAAGGCGAATATCGAGCTGCTGGGTATCGGCATTGCCCACCGTAATGGTCTGTTCGTAGGGGTGATACCCCTCGGCGTTAATCGAGAGCGTGTAGTTCCCCGGTCGCACCAGAAGCCGCTCTCCAAAGGACCAGTTCAGTCCACTCAGCGAGAAGTCGGGTTCCGCCTCGGCATCAATGTTCAGGGTGAGGGAGCGCGCGGTGAAGAGAAAAAACAGCAGCGCAGCGATCAGCACCCCGGCAACGCCGAGCGCAATCTGGGTCGCATTGACACGCTGTTTTTGCTCGGATGACTGACTCAGCGGCTCGAAGGCGGTCGCTGCCAACGGGTCACCGCCCTGCGAGGGCGTTGCCGGCGAGAACGCGTCAGGCTTCAGGGTGTCAGGTGTGTCGCTGTCAGCGTCGCGTTCGGTCATGGCGCTAGCTCAAATCGTCTCGACACAGCGTACCTCGACCGCATTCGCTTGGTCGGGTCGCACCTCGAATTTGATCCGCACGTCGCGGTAACCGTTGCGGATGCCCACGGCGGTGTAAACACCGGGACGTAGCGACAGTGTCTGTTCTGCCAGCGTGCCCAGCCGCCTGACGCGCAACAGCGTGATGTCGGTGAGTCCATCGGAGGTCATGGTCACCGCCACAGGGGTGCTGGCATAGGCGAGGGTATCGCGCGCCGCGGTCATTTGCGCCTGCAAACGCGGTCCGGGGTCGGCAATCGCTTCTGCCTCGGCGAGTGTTTCTTGTGCGAGGCGCATGATACGGGCGTCGATGAGGCGGTCGCGCTCCTGTGGCATGGTCTCCAGCCGTGTGTCCAGGTCAGCCCTCGGCTCGGCGCGTGCCACACCTTCTGTGGCGAAAAGCATCAGCGCGTCGATCTCAAGGGCTTTCTGGTACAGACCCACCGCGTCGGCCCAGCGCTCCTCCCGCTCGGCTTGCGTGCCTTGTTCACGCAACCCCAGCAAGGTGTTCTGGGTGCGGGCCTGCTCCAGTTCAATCAGTGCAGCACCGGGCTCCGGCGCGCCGGGTATTAGCTTCGCAGCGGCACGGAATTGTTGCTCTGCGTTGTCGAAGGCCTTCGCCCCCATGGCGCCGTACCCCGCGGTCATAGCGTCGGTGAATTGCTGACGTGTTAGCGCAGTGCGCAGCTCATTCAGGCGGGCGGCTGCCCGCTGGTGGGCGGGGTCTGCTCGCGTGGCGTTAGTGGCAGCCTCAACTGCGGCACCCAGGTCACCCGACCCTTCTCTCTCGGCGGCGGCATCCAGAGCAGCGATCACGGCTGGCAATGCGGCAAGTCGATCTTCCAGCGCAATCAGCCGGATATCCGATGGCGCCATTTCGGCTAGCTCGCTAAAGCGTGCCTGAGCGGCCAGCACGTCTCTGTTCTCGATCGCTGTCACCAGCGTGTCGTGGAGCGCTTCAATACGCTCGGGCAGGCTGGCTTCGAGCTCAAGCAGCTGATCGAGCGCCAGCTGGTACTCGGCGGTGGCTGCGGTGAAGTCGCGTTCCCGGTAAGCGGTATCGCCCGCTGCGGCACGACCCAAAGCCTCCTCATAGGTGGGTTCTCCCCATCTCGCAGCACCGCGCTCTGCCAGCGATTCCTGCAGCGACAGGAGTGACTGGAGTACCTCCTGCGCAGCTCTTCTCAGCGCGCTTTCCTGCGCTTCGGCGAAGGGGCTGCGTTCATTGCTCGTGTCGTTGGCGACGCTACCCGGGGTAGCGGCGTTGGCAAAAGTTGGCCCATTTTGCGTGTCAGTCAGGCTAGGTCCGACCTCATCAGGCGTTACCAGCTGCGGCAGGATAAAGAAAACGAAAATGAGTAATACCGCGGCGGCGGCAAGGGCAATAACCACCAGTCGTGGTTGCCCCCCCTCGGACCCCGGGTCAACCGATGCTGTTTTGGCTGGCGCGGGCTCGAAGGTGGTGGCGGAGAGGGGCTGCTCTTTGTGGTCGGTCACGAGTCCTGCGATTCAGGGGCCGCAGGCAGGCTGTCGGCGGGTGGAGCCGGCGGCTCCAGCGCGGCGAGCTCCGCGGCGTAGATATCGGCCAGCAGCTCGCGCCACTGATCGTATTGGTCTTCCACGTTGCCCGTCAGGCGCACCGTGCGATCCTCAAGCTCGATCACCCTTGGCGTGATTTCCGCGTCCAAGGATTGCCCCAGTTCCTCCAGAGCCAGTGAGTGAATATTGGATTCGGCGCGTTTCTCCAAGCCTCTTTTGAGCAAAGCGCCACCGCCGATAACGCCAACGGCACCGGCGCTGCGTGTGGTGCGGCTACCCGATGTCTGGGCAAGCACCCCTGCAAGAATCGCTGCACCGCCAGCAATCATCTCGCGTTGCGCCTCGCTCTCCAGTTCACGGAGCGCGACGGTCTCCTCGTAGCTGGCCTTTCTCCACTCCTGATAAGGGCTATACATGTCCTCGGCAAAGCCTGAGTAGTGGCCTTGAAGCGTGTCGACAAAGACATAGTGGCGTTGTCGCAGACCGCGCACGCGGTTCAGCATGGGGTCATCCTCTGCCGGTAATCGGCGCAGGCTGATTTGGCCTTTGTCATCTTCCTCGAGGTAATCCGCAAAGGCGCCGTTGGCGAAATCCCGGGCGAAACGCATCTCTGCTACCTGGCGGATAGTGACGCGATCTTCGGAGGGGAGTCGGTTAAAGATAGCCAGCATGTCGTTGGCGATCATGCGATACACCGCGAGAAATGGATCCTGCTTGACGCGTGTGCCCTGTTCATAGGCGTAGCGACTGGTGATCCCTTGATAGCGCTTGTCGAGCCAGAGTGTGCCGCGCGCGTCGCTCACCAGAATTTTCAGCTCCAGCGCCTCGCCATCCGAGCGCAGTATGGTGCCGCGCACGAGTAGATCAGAGAATTGTCGATCGTCTGGCACGACCCTGACAGCGCCCCAGCCACCTTGCTCGGTGAGCACTTCGGCGAGCTCCGTTGCCATAAAGGTGGCTTCGGCTTTGCGCACCTCGGGGTAGACCTGCTCCTCGTCCTCAACAGTGCTGATGCCCGGATCCAGTATGACGACGCCAACATCGAGCAACTCTGCTTCTGGCGTGAGCGTGGCGGGAGCATCGAGTACGGGCACGGAGGTCGACTTGACCGTCTCCGACACGCAACCGGTGAGCAAGGCCATGCCAAAGAAAAGCGACAACAGCGTGCGCATCATGCGTCGGGCTCCGCAATGCCTTTGTATTTGCGATATTCAGCCCACAGCTTTTCGCGGATAGCCGGGTCGGGCTCCCGCATCGCTGCCTCGCGGAGCTGGCGGGCCACCACGTCGTCGTCATTGCCGTTGGGGATATCCGGTGGCGGCGGGTACTTGGCGCCATCTGCAGGCGGTGCGCCACTGCGCCCGCCGATGCCCCCACCCACGGAGCCACTACCGGCGCTGGCCATCCCACCACCGAAATTGGGTTCCTCAGATTCGGTGGGATCTATCGCGCTACCCGCGGTCTGCGCAGTCTGAGCAGCGCGCTCACGTGCCGCCTCTCGCTGGCGCTGTTCCTCGTCATAAATGATGCCGTCGAAATCCCGGGTGCTCTCTTCGAGCTGCCGGTCGAGGATGGCGACTTGCTCGGCTGCTGTCATGGGGCCGCCGGCACCCATGTCTGATTCCATGCCGCCACTGGCGCGGGTCCCCGGACCTTGCTGACCTGCAGCACCATCCGCGCCGCCAGATGATTGCGCAACCTGTCCACTGTCGCCTGTGCCGCCAGCCCCCTCTTCACTGCCTTCGGGTGAGCCACCCTCTGCGCCACTGCCGTCACCTTCCGAACCGTAGTCCTCATCGAAGGTGGGCAGGGTATCGACCATCGAGGGCAGGTCAGCGCCGCCGGCCATATCGCCAAAGCCGGGTTCGCTGGAGGCGCCATCTCCGGCCTCCGCGCCGGTGCCCGCGGCATCGCTGCCGCTGCTTGTGCTTGCAGAGGAACCGCCGCCCTCACTGCCTGGCATGCCCCCTCCAGCGGGGCCGCTACTGCCACCACCAGTGCTTGGGCTCCCCCCGCCGGCGCTTGGGCTGCCGCCGCCAGCACTGCCGGAAGAGCTGGAGCTGCTGGATCCGGAGCTGCCACTCGATGAGCTCGGCGAGCTGGGTCCGCTGGCACCCCCTGAGCTCGGTGATGATGCCCCTGAGCTTGACGGAGACGACGGTGGCGTCGGTATCGAAGGCGTGGTCGGCGTACTGGCAGAGGGGCATCCCATCAATACCAGCATTACAGCAACGACTGCGCTGGCCGCCAAAGGGCGGAGCGAGGTGGCTGTGTTAAAGCGTGAGGGGAATATGGGGGTCATCAGGGTTGCAGGGCGATCGCTTCCGCGCTGGCCGGGTTCAGATCAAAAGACCACACAATCATACCAGTCTCCACGGCGACGCCCTCCTCATATCTGGGCCGGAACCGGGTGCGCCGCATTTTTCGGAAGAGGCGGTCCACCGCAGGGTCGTTGTCCACTCGGGGTGCCTTGGCGTCCTCGGAAGCCTCCTCGCCCTCGGCGGACTCTGATTCTGTGACCGTGGTGACCGTGACGCGTTCCAGTACTGTGATTTTTCCCGCCTCGTTGAGCTGAAACTGCACTACCAGTGGGCCGGAGGCGTCGCGGCGGAAGGGCGGCAGTGGCCGCAATGTGTCGATATCGGGTAGCGGGGTGGCGGTCTCAAACAGCGCTGCCCGCATCACCGGATCGTCTTCGGGTGGTTGCTCCTCCGAGAGTGCCATGATCGAGGTGTCTTCTTTACTCTGTTCGGTATCGGTCGCCGGTGAGGCCTGGGCGACCGTTTCCTGCTCGGCGGGTGCTTCTTCACCGGCCTCTGCGACGCCTGACGCCTGTGCCTCGACAGCGGCCGGTTGCTCCGACTCGGTGATGGCTACCTGATCTGTGGAGGCATCGACATCAGCAGTGTTTTGGGGTGTGTCGGCGGCACCAGCGTCGCTCATTGCTACCTCAGCTCCTGGCGCCATTTCTGCCGCGGCTTCCTCCGCCAGCTCGGACGCGGCAGCGGCTTCGGGTTCATCAGGCACAGCGGGCGGTGGCGTGATGCGACGCCAGGCTTTGTCGTAATAGCTGCGGGAATCGGACCGGCGCCCCATCCACCGCGCCCAATCACCGAGTCTTGTCAGGTCGCGGGCTTGCTCTCCGGCTGAGGAGCCATTCACCATCTTGAGGCCAAATATGGTCGACAGTACGGCTTCGCCTCGGCGGTAGGCCCCGCCGAGCGCAGAGGTTTGGCGGTAGCTGGTGCCATCAAACGGGCTGTTGCTCGCATTCTCTCTTTGCAGGTCGGCAAATCGGTACTGAAGGCGCAGCATCCCCTCTAGCGGTTTCAACAGTTCTAGCGATCGGTCGCCGTAGAGCTGCGTACTCTGGTTGTAGGCCAGCCGGTAGTACTCCCAGCTTCGCGCGAGATGCTCGGGGTGGGCCTCCTGATCGCCGAGACGCAAGTCCCAGGCCTGCTCGGCCCACTCGCCCTGATCAATCAGTGCGGCGATCGAGGCAGGCGTGCCGGTCAGCGCCTCGGATTCGACCCGCGCCAGATACCGCTGATGCTCGTCGACCTCATCGAACCTGCCCAATGCGATCAGGCTGCGGATCTCAGCGCGCAGCAGCGGAATTTGGTCGGCTGCGTAGAGCCCCGACTGAACCCGACTCACGTGCACGCCACGCTTCAGGACCTTGGCCGCTTCGGCATGACGATCCAGCGCCTGCAAGTTAAGCCCCAGTCCCAGCAATTGCTCGGTAAGGCCGGGTGCGAAGGCACCGGCGTTGGTCTCCATGGATTCGATGTAGCCACGGTAAACACCCAGGGCACTGGGCTCAGTGGGGGGCGGGGGTGCCCGCTCGGGCTCCAATGGCGCCGCCATATCGATTACGATGGGCGCCGCTTCGGTTTCGGCGGGGGCGTCGCTCGGGTTCTGTGCCACAGATATAAGCGGGCCGACCCCAATCAAAATCAGGGTCAGTAGCGGCAATCCATGCCTCGCTGACGGGCGGCGCGTATGGGCCAAGATCCCTCTCCGGCGCGTAATACGGCTAATCAGTATAGATCGATGTAGCGAAAAAAAGCAGTTAAGGGGACGAAGCCCAGATCATTGGGCCTGAACGGATACCGGACAAAGGCCGCCAATACCTAAAAAGGAGCAGTATGAGTCAGTTTTTAACGCACACCGCGGTGTCATCACAGGGGAATTCGCGGTGGCAGGCCGAGGTGCATCGAGGCTGGCGCATCGGTTCAGTGGCCAACGGCGGTTATGTGCTTGCGCTGGTGGGCCGCACCTTGTCTGAAGCGCTGAATCAGCCTGATCCCCTGAGCATCAATGCGTTTTATCTGGCGCCGGTGGCGTTAGGGCAGGTGGAAGTATCGGCAGAGTCACTGTCCGAGACCCGCAGCACCCACTTTGCCAGTGCTGATCTCAGGCAGGAGGGCCAGCTCAAGTTGCGCGCCACTGCGGCCTTTACCGACCTCGATCGACTGAGCGGCCCGGATTGGACCAACGTGGCGCCGCCCGAAGTGCCTGCCTTCGATGACGTCGCCGCGCCCGCCATGTCGCACCTCGAGATTCACCAGAGCATTGATCTCCGCATGGTGCAGGGTGCGGAGGTCTTTACCGACGGCAAAACCAATGACTCGGGCGAGTTCATTGCCTGGCTGGCGCACAAGGACGGCGCTGCGCCGGGGCCGATTGATCTCTTGATGTTTGCCGACATCATGCCGCCGCCCATCTTTACGATTTATGGCGCTTATGGGTGGGTGCCCACGGTGGAGCTCACCGTACAGGTGCGCCGCAAGCCCGCGGCGGGCCCGCTGTTGGCCCGGCACAGCACGCGCCAAGTGACGCGCGGCGTCGCCGAGACCGATACCGAGATCTGGGATGTGAAGGGCGACTTGGTTGCCATGGCTCGCCAGACTTACAAGGTGCGGATGCCGAAGGGCGACTGATAAGGTCAGTCAGGGCAGCAATGCCAGTTCAACGACCTGATCAATCAGGTTGATCCAGTCGGTCTCGTCTTTTTTGGTGTGGGGTTCCACGTCCAGTAGCACCCGTCCGATCGTGTAGGGAAAAGCCCAGCATTGGCTGGGCTCTTTTATGCGCTTGGTATGGGTCTTGGGAGCGCGGCGATTACTCGGTGGCGACGTGCCCGCCGGGCCGTCGCATATCGGCAAAGCCTTGCATCCACCCCTCGTCAATCATCAGCGAGTTTGAGCGCCCGATGGTGCGGCGGGTGGGGCTGAGTTGATGGCCCCATTCCTCTAACAGTCGCTGGGTGTCGGCGCTGATACCGGGCTCAACCAATGTGCGATCAGGCATCCATTGGTTATGCACCCGGGGTGCGGCGACTGCCGTGGCAATGTTCATGTCAAACACCATCGCATTGAGCAGAGTCTGTAACACGGTGGTGATAATCAGCGAGCCGCCCGGGCTGCCTGCAGCGAGCCAGGGTTGACCCGCTTTAAACACTAACGTGGGGGTCATGGAGGAGAGGGGCCGTCTGCCCGGTGCAATCGTATTGGCCTCGCCCTGCACCAAACCGTAGGCGTTGGCGGCGCCGGCTTTAGCGGCGAAGTCGTCCATTTCGTTGTTGAGCAGCATGCCGGTGCCGGGCACCACGATGTGCGAGCCGAAGCTGAAGTTCAGGGTGTAGGTGTTAGAGACCACGTTGCCGTCGGCATCGGCGACTGAGTAGTGCGTCGTGTCGGGGCTTTCACTCGGCACCGGGTTGCCGGGGCCAATTTCATCCGGGGTCTTGGCTTGATTCGCGGTGATCAGTTCGCGCCGCTCGGCGGCGTAGTCTTTGCTGATCAGTGCCTCGATGGGAATCACCGTCTGGTCCGGGTCACCGAGGTAGCGGCTCCGGTCGGCGTAGGCTAGCTTCATGCTCTCGATCACCCGGTGCAGGTAGGCGGCGCTGTTGTGGCCATAGGACTCCAGCGGGTAAGGCTCGAGGATGTTGAGCATCTGCAGAATATGAATACCGCCGGAAGAGGGCGGTGCCGCCGAGACGATCTCGAAGTCGCGGAAGGTGCCTCTGACTGGCGGGCGCTCCAGCACGTGGTAATTGGCCAGATCCTCTTGGGTGATCAGCCCGTCGTTAGCCGCCATATCGCCGGCGATCAGTGCGGCGGTCTCGCCTGTGTAAAAGCCGTCAGCGCCTTTGTCACGGATACGTGTCAGCGTGCGCGCCAAATCAGCTTGTTGAAAAAGCGTGCCGGGGGAGGGCGCCGCGTCTCCGCCTTGCAGGTAGATACGTTTGGCTTCCTCGTTTTTAGTGAGGCGCTCAGCACGGGCGCTCAGGCTCATATGCAAAGCCAGCGGCGTATCGAAGCCTTTTTTGGCGAGATCGATGGCCGGTTGAATCACTTCTTTCAATGAGAGCTTGCCGTAGCGCTCCTGCGCGTGAACGAGCCCCGCTACTGTGCCCGGCACGCCTGCGGCCTGATGGGAGAAGTAGGCTTTTGCCTGGTCGACAGAGCCGTCCTCTTTCAGGAACATGTCTCGCGTTGCGGCCGCCGGTGCTGTCTCGCGGTAATCAATAAAAATCTGCTCGTCGGTTTCGGCGAGATGGATCAGCATGAAGCCGCCGCCGCCAATGTTGCCCGCACGGGGGAGTGTCACCGCCAGCGCGAACCCTGTCGCCACGGCTGCATCAATGGCGTTGCCCCCCTGCTTGAGCATGTCGAGGCCAATCTCGCCGGCCAGCTTCTCCGGGCTTACCACTATGCCCGCACGACCGTAGGCGGGCAGATAGCGGTTCTGGTAATCGATAATGGGTGCGTCTGCTGCAGGCATTGAAGGCAGGGTGATCTGGGCACTGCCTTGGGGAACGTTGCCCAGCGCGAATACCACCAAAACAGTGAGGAGCGCGGGGGTTAAGCGAGTGATAATGGTGTTGGCTAACATGGTGTTTCCTGGGTTCTAAGCCCTTTCGGCAGTGGGTGACTGCGGGTTATACGGTGGGCGCGCCAAAAAGGTGCGTGAGGCTACCACAGCCTTTGGTCTCAAGGGCAGGCACCTGCGCTACACTTTCTCCGGTGATTTGACCCTTTGAGATGTGATGCGTTTTAGCGACCACAGACGGCAGTACACATTAAGCGGCTTGCGGCGCGCGGACCTCGCCGAGGACCCGGTGGCGCAGTTTGTGGCGTGGCAGGATCAGGCCATAGCGGCGGGCCTGGCGGATCCCACGGCCTGTGTACTGGCCACCCAGCAACCCGATCAGACCCTGCGCCAGCGTATGGTGTTGATGAAGGGTGTCGATGCATGTGGTCTCGTGTTTTACACCAACTACCAGAGCGGAAAGGCGGCGGCGCTCGCTGAGTGCGATCAGGCTTCAATGCTGTTCCCCTGGAATGAACTCGACCGGCAGGTATCGGTGAGCGGCGCAGTTGAGCGCGCCACTGAGGAGGAGTCCGACGCCTACTTCGCCTCGCGCCCCCGCGACAGCCAGTTGGGGGCCTGGGCCTCAGCGCAGAGTGAGGAGATAGAGAATCGAGAGGCGCTGATGCAACAGCTGGCGGATGTCAGCGCCCGTTTTAGTGAGGGTGAGATTCCCCGGCCGCCGCACTGGGGCGGCTACCGATTAACACCGGTGAGCTGGGAGTTCTGGCAGGGCGGTGAGAACCGGCTGCACGACCGCTTTCGATACACCCGCATCGACAGCGACACCTGGCAAGTGACGCGCCTGCAGCCCTAGCCTCTCAATGACACCCTTTGAACTCCAGTGCCTAGTAGAGATGAGGGAGGGCCATAATCGCTTGCTCAGGTGATCGAAGTGCGCTTGAGGGTGCAACTTAGTGAGTGTGTAACTAAATGGCCCGACGGCTGAAGTAGTGGGGCAATCTGGGTAGCCCTAGGAGTTGCCTTCGAATCAGATCGAGACCCGCCGCTGCGACCAGTTTCTGGAACATGGCGCGGTCGGTGGGGAGCACAGTTTTTAGCGTATGGATCTCGTCAGTCGTGCCCCAGGCCAGCCACACAGTGCCCACGGGTTTCTCCTCAGTGCCGCCATCGGGACCGGCGATACCCGAGACGGCAACACCAATATCGGCACCAGATCTCTCCAGCGCCCCGCTCAGCATTTGCCGCACAACGGGCTCGCTCACTGCGCCCTCGGTCTCGAGCGTGGTGTTATCAACCCCCAGCACTGAGTGTTTGATGGAGTTGGCGTAGGTGACAAAGCCCGCCTCAAAGACGGCGGAGGAGCCGGGTTCGGCGGTCATCATGGCTGCGATCAGTCCGCCGGTGCAGGATTCTGCCGTGACCATCTTTTTACCTTGCTCGCGCAGCACCTTTTGCAGCGCGCCTGCGAGCGTGACGTCGTCCTCGCCAATGATGTGATCGCCAATCAAGCGTTCAAGTGTTTGACGGCACTGGTCTACCTCAGGTGAGGCTGACCCGGCGGTGAGCTTGATCTCCAGCTGGGGCATGCCAGCGCGAAAGCCGAGTACCACGTTATCGGGCCAGTGCTCACTGTCCTCGTCGATTCTGGCCTGGGCGGTGGACTCGCCGATGCCAAAGGTTTGCAGTCGGACCCGGTGACTCTCCCCACCGCCAATAGCGGCAACAATTCGCTCGCACACCTCGGGCAGCATCGCGCGCAATTCCCCGGGCACACCGGGGGTGGTCAAAATCAGCGTGCCGCCCACGTCCATCGCGAAACCGACGGCGCTGCCTCGGGGGTTGTGAATGATGGCGGCACCCTCGGGCAGCCAGGCCTGCTTGAGGTTAGCGGCATTGGGTTCGATGCTGCGCGCCGCACACCAGTCCCGCACATGTTTGTCGGCCTCGGGGTGGAGTACCAAGTCGACGTTCGCTGCCGCTGCCACCAGCTCGGCCGTCAGGTCATCCTGGGTGGGACCCAGCCCGCCGTTCATGACCAAGATGCGCGCAGTGCCCGCGGCCCGTTGCAGCGCGGCAACCAGCCGCGCCCGGTCGTCTCCCAGCGTTACTTTCTCAGCGACGCCATGGCCAAACGCCGCCAGCGACTGGGCGATCATCGAGGAATTGCTGTCGACGGTGTCCCCGCTCATGAGCTCGTCGCCGGTGAGCAGCAAATGAATGTCGTTAGGGGTCATGGGTAATGGGGGGACCTGATGAGATACGCTGGGTGGGCGGGATAGCGCGTCTGTCTCACAACAGGCGGGTTCGGATGAGTCACGCGTCCGACGGAGCGCTATCGGTCTCCGTGTCAGCCGTTGCGTCGGACGCGGTAGCAGCCGTTACGTTGGTCTCGGGTTCAGCCAATGCGTCGGTTTTTGCTTCGGTCTCCGTGCTCGGTGCCGCCGAATCATCCTCTGGCTTGGGTTCTTTAGGGGGCTTCAACCCACATCCCTCAACCAATGAGAACAGGGCGAGGAAGTCGCCCTCTGCGGGCGCGCCTTCAAACGTGACTTCGACATTCTGCAGCAACTGAAAACGACGCGTGGTACTGGTCAGGCTCATCGTCCACTTATCAAAGCTGAACTTTTCTTCCTCGGGGCGCAGATCTACCAGTCCTTCGAGCCCGTTGTCATCGAGCTTGACGGTAAAGCCTGAACTGGTGATATGACTCACGGTGCCTGTGAACTGCGAGCGTCCCTCGGCTTTCAGTTTGTCGAGGTAGCGCGCGGTCAGACGACGGTCTGCCGCTGCCACTGCCTCGCGACTGCGGCCAATCGCCCGGGTGATCACAGGGAGCTGTTCGACCGGGTAGCGGGCGGTATTGTCGCCGGCCAGACAGGCACTGATTTGCAGGTGCACAAAGAAGTCGAGCGCCTTGCGCAGTGGTGAGGTGAAGTTGGTATAGGCCTCGGTGGCCAATCCCATATGCGGCCCGGCGGTCTCGCTGAGCACGGCCCGCGACAGGAGCCGGTTGACCATGTCTCGCAGCGGTTGCTCGTGGGTGGTTTGCCCGAGATCAGCCAGTATCGTTCGGTAGCCTGCAACCGTGTCGAGGGGCGTGTCTTTCAGTTCGGGGCAGTGCTTCTCCAAAAAGGTTTTTGCTTCTTCACTGCGGTCCTGCCGAAAACCCCGGTGAACGACAAAGGGTCCAGGTGCGCTGGCCTCGCTCAGAAATTTGGCCGCGCATTTGTTCGCGGCAATCATGCACTCTTCAACCAGGTGCTGTGACGACAGTTTCTCGTAGCTGTCGATCTCGGCGATCTGTTTATCCTCACCCAGCATCCAGCGGTACTCGCGTCGCTCTTCCATGACCAGCTCGTGATGCTCGCGCCGCTCACGCAGCGTGCGATACACCTGAACCAGCGCTTCAAGCGGGTTGGCGTGGGCGATCAACTCGTCACTGTTACCCCTGACGTAGCGATCCACCGCCGCGTAGGCGAGCTTTGCATGGGAGCGAATGATCGCTTTGTGAAACTCGAAGCCCTCGATTGCACCGGCTTCGGACACCTGCATTTGGCAGACCAGCGCCGGTCTTGGCGTGTCCTCTGCCAGCGCGCACAGCCCCTGACTGATGGCCTCGGGTAGCATGGGGATCACGTCGCCATGGAAGTACACCGAGGTGCCCCGCTCTGCGAGGAGAGCGGGTAAGTTCTCCATGGCGGCGAGGTAGGCGGTGGGGTCTGCCACCGCCACCGAGAGCTGCCAACCGCTTGCCGTAACCTCTGCATGCAAGGCGTCGTCAATGTCAACGGTGCGCGCGGCGTCGATTGAGACAAAGGGCAATGCGGTGAGATCCAAACGCGCTTGATCTTCCAGCGGCTTGCACTGAGATGCGGCATCAATGAGCGGCTGGGCAGACTTCTCGCTCCAGTGTTCCGGCAAGCCCGCTCGTGCGGCGCAGTAACTGTTTTCTACTCCCGGCGTAGTCTCGTCACCGAGACGTTTCAGGATCTTGGCCGAGGGTTTGCCATCTTTGATCGGGTGCCGCAGCAGTGCGCAGGACACCAGATCGCCTGGCGCCACGCCGTTGCGAGCGTGTGGAGGGATAAACAGCCAGCGCGAGAGTCCCGCCAGGTCGGGCACCACAAAGGTGGCCTTTCCTTTTTGCACAATATGGCCCACGAATTCATTGAGTCCGGATTCGATCAGGCGTTCGATCTCGGCGACCGTGCGCCCTGGCTTGTCCTGTTTGCCCTTGACCGGGGTCGCAGGGCGGATGCAGATGGCGACTTTATCGCCGGGCAGGACTTTCAGCATTTCATCCGGCGGGATGAAGACTTCACGCCCATCGTCCGTCACCGCGAATCCATAGCGGTGCTGCGTTCCTTTAACGGTAGCGTCGACGTGCTCGTTCTGCGCTTCGAGTTCTTCCCGAAGGCCTTTGAGCTGCGCCATCGCATTGCGATCGAGCATGGCCGGTGTCGGCTCCTGAGGGTGTGTTCTTATATCACCGTCGCACCTAAAGAGTGCGCTAGCGAGCTGTGGAGGGATGCTATCGAACTTCGGGGTCGCTGTCAGGGCAAACCGAATGCGTGTTTTTTGCTCACAGTCGTTGACAGGGCGGTGATGGGTCGGTTTACTGAAGGCGTCCGAAATGTGGAGAGTAGGTCACCGTCTGTGCCGATCCGAGCGGGTCATTCAAGACCGCGTCAGCAGACTGCCCCAAGCGCCATCACGGCGCGACGGGCTTCTCACCCTCAAATTTTGCCTACACTGTCCCGAGTTGAGAGCGACATGATGCCGTTCTCGCGGAACGTTGTTTTCGTTGTTTTGCCATTTTGCGAGGAGATCATATGTCGCTGACTGCAGCCGAGACCCACGAAGTAACTCAGCTCGAACCTGCACACCGGAAGATCTATGTCTTGGACACCAATGTGCTGCTGCATGACCCGACCGCCATCACCGCCTTCGTCGAACATCAGGTGGTGATCCCGATGACCGTCCTTGAAGAGCTCGATCACATCAAGGACCGGCGCGATAAAAGTGTGAGCCGCGAGGCGCGGATTGCCATTCAACTGATCGACAAGATTGTCGGCAGTGCCTCACCGCAAGAAATCCAGAAAGGCGTCGAGATTCCCGGATCCAATCTCGATGAGAATCGGCTTGGCGCTCTGGCGATCTTCCCTGATCAGTTGATTGCTGACGATGCGGAGGTCCCGTTCCTCAACACCAACGAGGACCACGCCAATGACAACCGCATTATCAATGTGGCGCTCCGCCTCAGCGCGGATCATCCGGGTGCCTTTGTCTGCCTGGTCACCAAAGACATCAACATGCGGATCAAGGCCAAGGGCTCGGGGCTCGAACACGTCGAGGATTATCGTCACGACCGCGTGCTCGATGACATCGATCTGCTGTCGACTGGCTATGAGTGTTTTGCCGGGGACTTTTGGTCCAGCATTGAACAGGTGGACACCGTTCGCGAGGAGAATCTGACGCTACACCGCATTCCCCGTAGCGAGTTACCCGATGCCTACCCCAACCAGTTTGTTTACGACGAGCGAGAGTTCATCGCCTACGTCGATCATGTCGACGACGACTACGTCTACCTCGCGGTCGACAGCCGCGATCACCTGATGAACCAGCGCTTTTGGGGCTTGTCGCCGCGCAATCTTGAGCAGGCGATGGCGATGCGATTACTCGACAGTGAAGACGTTGATATGACGGTCCTCACAGGTCCCGCGGGCTCGGGTAAGACCCTGCTGGCCCTCGCCTATGGCCTGCACGCCATTCTGGAGCAGCGCAAGTACAGCAAGCTCATCGTGGCGCGATCCACGCCGCCGATTGCCGAGGAGATCGGCTTCCTGCCCGGCACGGAGGAAGAAAAAATGGCGCCCTGGTTGGCGGCTTTTGACGATAACCTCGAGATTCTTCACGGCGCCGATGAGTGCTCCAACGGTAGCATCGAGTACGTGAAGGAACGCGCCAATATTCAGTTCAAGTCGCTGAACTTTATGCGGGGACGCTCTTTTAATGGCGCTTACATCGTGATCGATGAGGCGCAGGGCCTCACCCAGTTCCAGTTGAAGTCGATCATCAGCCGCGTGGGGGCGGATTCCAAGCTGGTGGTGTTGGGCAACCTGGCGCAGATTGATAACAAGTACATCTCGCCGTTGACATCGGGGCTGACTTATCTCGTAGAGAAGCTGAAACACTATCCTCATGCGGGGGTGATGCACGTCAACGGCATTGTACGGTCTCGCCTGGCGGCGTTCGCAGAAGAGAATCTGTAGCAATACACCGGCCGTTCGGCTGAGCGCGTCTGACCTTAGCGGATTTGTTTCTCGACCGTCTCGCCCGGGTTGTCGAACAACAGGAACTCCAGTCTGAGCTCAATCCGCCACGCCCCTTCCCGGTCAAAATAGGGCTCGTCTACGCGCCAGTTGTAGCTGGGCTCGATTTCCCAAAATAGCCAGTCCCGATAGGCCTGCCGCCTGAAGCGAGCGCCGACTTTGTAGTTCTTCACGAAGTCGTAGGGCTCGGTCTGCCCGTCTGCGCCCACGTATAACCAGGTCGCACCCACCCGGCCGCTGTCCCCTTGCCAGCCACGGGCGTGGGACAGGCTGGAAGACCACTCCGTACCGTCTGTTTTCTCGCCGTACAGGAATCGGGTGTAAGCCCTGATCAGCTCGCGTTCGCGCAGCGCTTTGTCGAGCACGAACCGCGACGAGCCGTAGCCGCCTTCGCCGAGGTCATAGGTGAAGCGCTGGGTAAACCGGAAATTGAGGTCCTCGGCAAAAGCGTCCTGATAGACATACTTCACGCCGGGCTTTGGCCCGGAACTGCCGAATCCGACAGTAAAATCAAAGCGATGTTTTCTGATGTCCTTGGGTCCCACCTGATACTGCAGACCAATGCGGTCTTCAGAGGGGTCCTCTACACCGTCGTTGCCAAAGTCATCCATGTCTTCGCCGCGGAATACCAGATCCAGTCTTTTGGAAATCTGCGGCAGGGAGACTTTACCCCCCAGTCGGAACTTGACCTCGTTATCGAGGCGCTCATCCCAGTTGTAGATGGTTCTGAGTCGCAGTCGTGACTCCGCCTGCTCAAGGTCGCGTTCGTCGTTGCCAAAGAAATTATCGACCCACTGGGTCATCTCGTTGGCTTTGCGCGCCACTGCGTCTTTGCCGCCTTCCAGCCAGTCATCTCTTGACACAATGACCTCGTCAGACAGCTCGTCATCAGCGTTGGATATCTCGTCACTACCGCCCTCTGCGCTGACCTCAATCTCATCGGTGTCGGAGATCATGTCTTCCTGCGCGCGCGCCAGATTTCCGTGCAAGGAAAGTGCGCACAGCAGGACGGCGGAGAGCAGAAAAGAGAGGTGCTGAAACCTCATAAGCAGTATCAGGACGCCGGTTTGCTCTAGGTTACACTACCGCCATGGAATCTGTAATGACCGCCCTGCAGGCAATTTTGCCGCAGCACCTGCTCTCTCGCCTGGTGGGCAAGCTGGCCCAGCTGGAAAACCCCGTCTGGCTGAAGAATTTTCTGATCCGCACATTCATGTCGCGCTACGACATTGATTTAACTGAAGCGACCTGCTCGTCGGGAGAGGACTTCCCGCATTTCAACGCCTTCTTTACCCGCTCGCTACGCGAGGGCATGCGCCCGCTGGCGAGCAGCCACTGGTGCCACCCTGCTGATGGGGTGCTCAGTCAGCGGGGTGCTGTTGCGTCCTCTGAATTGGTGCAGGCCAAGGGCAGGACCTACTCTATTCAGTCGCTGCTTGCGGGGAGTGATGAAGAAGCCGGCCGCTATGCGGAGGGGTGCTTTGCCACCACTTATCTTGCGCCGCGTGATTACCACCGTGTGCACATGCCCATCCGCGGGCACTTGGTAAAGACGCGCTATGTTCCTGGGGATCTCTTTTCTGTGAATGCCGCGACGGTAGAGCGGGTCGATGGTCTGCTGGCACGCAATGAGCGACTGGTCTGCTTTTTTGAAACCGACCAAGGCGGCGTTGCTGTGGTTTTAGTGGGCGCCATGATTGTCGCGGGCATCGCCACGGTGTGGGGCGGGCGGGAAGTGCCGGGCGGTCAAATACGCGAGCAGGTATGGTCTGCGGGTGAAGCCCCGCTGTTGGAGGCGGGTCAGGAATTGGGTCGCTTTTTTCTCGGCTCGACTGTCGTGCTGGTGACCGAAGCGGGTGATCTCGAGTGGGCCGATGAGGCGGGTGATACCGTCAAGGTGCGCGCAGCACTGGCACATGCGCCGCTGCGCGCAGAGTTGTCATAGAGAGTTGGATTAAGTCGCAGCCAGACTCGCCACGATCTGCCGAAAACTCTCGAAGCGCTCGCTGCTGATGTCCCCGTTCTCGACCGCAGCGGTCAGTGCACAGCCAGGTTCGCTCTGATGCTGGCAGTCCCGGAAGCGGCACTGGCCGAAAAAGGGTGAGAACTCCCTGAAGCCATTGAAGACGGTTTCAGGTGCCACGTGGGTCAGCCCGAAGTCGCGCACGCCGGGCGAGTCGATGAGCCGGCCACCCCCGGGCAGGTGGAACAGCTCGGCAGTGGTGGTGGTGTGTCGGCCTTTGTCGGCGACTTCGGACAGCGCGCCGACGCGAATCGATGCCTCCGGCAGCAAGCGTTGAATCAGCGAGGATTTCCCCACTCCCGATTGTCCTACCAGTACCAGCGTGTCACGCCCGATGAGCGTTGTCAGATCGCTAGCGCCGGGCAGTTCATGGTGGGTGGTCAGCGTGCGGTAGCCCAGCGCGGCATACCGGTCTAGCTGTCTTACCAGTTCATCGCCAGGCTCGAGCAGGTCGGCCTTATTGAGCACCAATGCGGCCTCGACCTCCATGTTCTCTGCCGCAACCAGATAACGGTCTATCAAGTGGGCTTGGGGCGCGGGCTCCGGCGCAAAGACAATCAGCATCAGGTCGATATTGGCGGCGACAGGGCGGAGCCGCCCTTGTGGATCGGGCCGCTGCAGGACATTGCGTCGTGTGACCAACGCATCTACTACGCCGGTTTCCTCCGTCGGTAGCCAGAGAATTTCGTCACCGGCCACCGGGGATTCGAGGTGCGCCCGCAGATGGCAGAGCAGGCGATTGCCAGAGCGTGTCTCAATGAGTGCCTGCTTGCCATAACGCGCGATCACCACGCCGGGTTGCCCTGTCTCTGCGGGAGCATCACCTGCGGACGAGCGCTGCGCCTTGATTCGGCGGGTTTGTTGATCGGTGAGGCGACGTTTGGTCATCGTGCTAGTGTATGACACCCAGCGGCGCTCGGCGCGTCGACAGACGAGCACAGTGGTTTGGCGTGGCGAGCGTCTGGCAGAGAAGGAGTGAGGTAATGGCGGTCAGTGACCACAATTTGATTTGGGTCGACATGGAGATGACCGGGTTGATCCCCGAAGCGCATCGCGTCATTGAAATCGCCACTATCGTCACTGATTCCAACCTGACCGTGCTGGCGGAAGGCCCGGTGCTTGCGATCCATCAGCCGCCCGAGGCGCTTGATGCGATGGACGAGTGGAATACCCGCACCCACACGGGCTCGGGCCTGGTCGATCGCGTTCGCGCGAGTACGGTCTCGGAATCGGCAGCGGCCGGGTTGACGCTTGAGTTCCTCCGCCAGTGGGTACCCGAGGGAACATCGCCGATGTGCGGCAATTCCATTTGTCAGGACCGACGCTTCATGGCGCGCCACATGCCGGAGCTCGAGACATTTTTCCACTATCGGAATCTGGATGTCAGCACGCTCAAGATACTGATGCAGCGGTGGCGCCCGGACTTGCCCGAAGCGCCCAAGCAGGGTGCGCACCAGGCGCTTGAGGACATTCGCGAGTCGATCGAGGAATTGCGGCACTACCGTATGCATTTCCTGCGTGTCGAGTCACCCTAAAGCGGAGCGCGATAGAAAGCGAAGCGCGACAGAAAGAGAAGCGCGACAGAAAGCGAAGCGCGACAGAAAGAGAAGCGCGACAGAAAGCGAAGCGCGACAGAAAGCGCAGCGCGTTAGAGAGCGGAACCCTGCCGGTGGAGGCGGCGGCGCTGTTGAGCGCGGTGCCTCGATGAGTCAGTGGTGTTGCGCGAGCGCCCACTGAACATGCTCGCGTACCAACTCTGAGGGATCCTCCAGCGCCGCTTGCAGTGCTGTGCGGATGGCATCACTCGATTCGGCGTTACCCAAGGCAATGGCGACATTGCGGCGCCACTGTTCAAAGCCGATTCGGCGAATCGCTGAGCCTTCAGTGTGAGCGAGAAAGGTCGGCTCGTCCCAATTGAAGCACGCCACTAGGTCGATCGCATCGAGTCCATGGCGGGGCGTGAAATCAGGCTCGCCAGTTTGCTGGGCAAACTTGTTCCAGGGGCATACCAGCTGACAGTCATCGCAACCGTAAATACGATTCCCCATCGCCGGCCGCAGTGATTCGGGAATCACGCCGTCAAACTCAATGGTCAGGTAGGAGATGCACTTACGCGCATCGAGCACCCAGGGTGCGGTGAACGCGTTGGTGGGACAGACATCGAGGCACGCACGGCAACTGCCGCAATGCTCGGTGTCCTGCGGCGGGTCCGGGGGCAGCGGGATATCGGTATAGATTTCGCCGAGGAAGAACCAGGACCCCGCCTTGTCGTTTAACAGCATGGTGTTCTTGCCAATCCACCCGAGCCCGGCGTTCTCGGCGAGTGCCCGCTCCAAAACGGGAGCGCTGTCGACAAAAGCGCGATATTGACCGCCGCCTAATTGCGTTTCGATGCGCTTCGCCAGTTTGGCCAGCCTGCCTCGTATCAGCTTGTGATAGTCGCGCCCGAGTGCGTAGCGAGAGATATAGGCCTTCTCGGATGAAGCCAGCACGGCCTCGGGGTCCTCTCCCGCGGGCAGATAATCCATTCGCGCGGTGATGACGGTGCAGGTGCCCGGCACGAGCGCATCCGGGTGGGTGCGTTTTTGACCGTGGCTGGCCATCCACTCCATTTCACCGTGGTAGCCCGCCTCCAGCCATTTGGCGAGATAGTCGCGGTGCTGGGCGAGATCAATGCCGGTAAACCCCAGCGCCTGAAAGCCCAGCTCCTGACCCCACTGGCGAATCGTGTCCAGTGTTACCGCGTCGGCAGGATTAGAGGCGGTGCCTGTGTCGGCATTGGGGTCTGTCATGGTGGGATTGTGACAGATGCCCGGTCCGGCGCGGTACACTTGACGGATGACCGAGGCCTTGTCCCATCACCGAGAATTTGAGCTGTCTGACGAGACGGCGACGCTTGCCTTGGGCAGCCAAGTGGCAGGCAAGGCACAGGTCCCACAGGTGATTTTCCTGCGCGGTGATCTGGGTGCCGGCAAGACGACCTTTAGTCGTGGGTTCTTGCGTGGGCGAGGCCATGATGGGTCGGTGAAGAGCCCGACCTACACCTTGGTGGAGCCTTATGAGTCGGTGCCTGGCGGTCCGGTCTTTCACCTTGATCTTTACCGGCTCGGGGATGCGCAGGAGTTGGCTTACCTCGGGCTGGGTGACTATCTTTCTGCAGAGGGTATTCTGCTCATTGAGTGGCCCGAGCGCGCTGAGGCGCAGCTGCCGCCGGCTACCCTCGACATTACATTGACGCCCGAGGGCTCAGGACGCAAAGCCACGGTGCGCGCCGCCGATCCCGTTTTACTCGAAGCGCTGTCGGATTGAGATGCCCTTGAATTGGAAACAGGCCGTCAGTGACATCCCGGTAGCGGTCCGTCTGCGCGGCGCGCACACTTGGCTCATGATACTTGCGGCGATCACGTTGGTGCCGATGTCTGCGCCGAATGTCTCCGCGGCTGACGTCGACGCAGTGCGACTGTGGCGCGCACCCGACCATACCCGGGTGGTACTCGATCTCTCCGGCGCTGCTGACTTCAGCACGCTGTCACTCGAGAACCCCGAGCGATTTGTGGTCGATTTATCGCAGAGTCGATTAAGCGCGAGCCTGACCTCGTTGCCGCTTGAGGGAACACCGATCAGCCGGGTGCGCTCGGGTATTCGACAGGGCACAGATCTGCGCCTTGTTTTTGACCTCAGTGCATCGGTCCGCACCTCGGTGTTTCTACTGCCACCGAATGACACCACGGGTCATCGGGTGGTGATCGACCTGTTTGATAAGACCCCCACCGCGGAACCCAAGCCGGTGTTGTCCGTGGAGTCGCTGGAGGGCCGTCGCGATATCGTGATTGCCATCGACCCCGGACACGGCGGTGAGGACCCCGGCGCGTCGGGGCCGGGCGGGCTTCGAGAGAAAACCGTCGTGCTGCAGATTGCGCGTCGCCTGGAAAATCAACTGGCGAAAATCCCCGGCTTCAAGCCCGTGCTGGTGCGCACCGGGGACTATTACGTGAGCCTGAAAAATCGCCGCGACAAGGCGCGGGCCTTGGAGGCGGATTTGTTTGTCTCGATTCACGCTGATGCGTTTCGGGAAAAATCGGCCCACGGCGCGTCGGTCTACGCGCTCTCAATGCGCGGGGCGACCTCCACTACGGCACAATATCTTGCCGACACTGAGAATGCGGCGGATCTGGTCGGGGGAGTGGAACTGGCAGATATGGATCCCGTGTTGGCGGGGGTGCTGGCAGATTTGTCGATGACGGGTACGCTGGACACCAGCCTGAATTTGGGGGCGCTGATTCTGGAGCAGATTGATGGCGTTGCCCGCCTGCATAAAAAGCGGGTGGAGCAGGCAGGCTTTGCGGTACTGAAATCCCCGGACGTGCCCTCGCTACTGATCGAGACAGGATTTATCTCCAACCCCGGTGAAGCGGAGCGTCTTGCCACGCCGGCCTACCAGGACAAGATGGCCAGAGCGATTCGTCGCGGTATACAGAGCTGGTTTGCCCGCCAGCCGCCGCCGGGCACCTTGCTGGCCTGGCAACGGGAACAAGGGGGCAGAGAGGTCACTATCGCCGCAGGGGATACACTGTCAGAAATTGCCGAGCGCTATGGTGTGACCGTCGCTTCGATTAAAACGAACAATGGACTCAGCCGCGACGTGATCTATGTGGGCCAGACATTGGTGGTACCCGAGGCATGAGCGTGATCCGACTCCTAGAACCGCGACTCGCCAATCAGATCGCAGCGGGTGAAGTGGTGGAGCGCCCCGCCTCAGTGGTCAAGGAGGCGGTGGAGAACAGTCTTGATGCGGGTGCCACGCGGGTCGATATCGATGTCGAAGCCGGTGGCACCAGACTGCTGCGGATCCGCGATAACGGCGCCGGGATCAGCGAGGCCGATATGGCGCTGTCGCTGGCGCGACATGCGACCAGCAAAATTGATTCCATAGAAGATCTGGAGGCAGTGGCCTCGCTCGGCTTTCGCGGCGAAGCATTGGCCTCGATCGCTTCTGTTTCACGGCTAGTCCTGACTTCGAATACCGACGAGCACTCCGCAAAAGGGCAGCAAGCCCTGTGCGAAGGGCGCGAGATGGCGGTGTCGGTGCGCCCGGCGCCGCACCCCCGCGGCACCACCCTCGAGGTGCGTGATTTGTTTTACAACACCCCCGCACGGCGAAAGTTTCTGCGCACCGAGAAAACCGAGTTTGGGCATATTCATGAGGTCATTAAACGTCAGGCGCTGTCCCGACCGGACGTGACGTTTACGCTGCACCACAACGGCAAGCAAACGCTACAGCTGGGTGCGGCAGAGAGTGACAGTGAGCGCAATCGTCGCATTGCGACGATTTGTGGCAAAGACTTCGCCGAGCACACGGTGACGATCGAGCGCGAGGCGGGTTCGCTCAAACTCTGGGGTTGGGTGGCGGAACCGACCTTTTCCCGGAGCCAGGCAGATCTGCAGTATTTCTTTGTGAACGGTCGGGTGATCCGCGACAAGTTGGTCTCCCATGCCATCCGGCAGGCCTATCGCGATGTGCTGTTTCATGGTCGTCACCCGGCTTTTGTGTTGTTTCTCGAGTTGGATCCGGCGGGCGTTGATGTGAATGTGCATCCGACCAAGCACGAGGTGCGGTTCCGTGATAGCCGCGGCGTGCACGACTTTTTATTCGGCACATTGTCCCGGGCGCTGGCCGATGTCAGACCGGGCCAAAGCCAGTCGCCGGCTGCGGCGGAAATGATCGAGTCGGCCGCCCATCAATCCACCATGGGGCTGTCGCCCGGCGGATTACCCGCTGCATCTTCAGGGCAGCTTGGGGGGTCAATCAGCGGCGCGGGTGGCGACCGCTTGCAGTTTGGCACGGTGGGCTCCGGGTATGCCTCGCCCATGCTGCAGCGGGCGAGCAATGCACCCCAGCCAGAGTTCAGTGACCCATCTGCCGAGATTCCGCCACTGGGGTTTGCCGTGGCGCAGCTTCATGGTGTGTACATCCTTGCCGAGAATCAGCACGGGATGGTGCTGGTCGATATGCACGCGGCGCACGAGAGAATTACCTATGAAAGGTTGAAACAGGCCAGAGAGGGTACGGGCATCACGCGTCAGCCGTTGCTGGTGCCCATTACGCTCGCCGTATCGAATAGAGAGGCGGCGATCGCCGCTGAGCAGGCCGAGGAGTTGGCGTCACTGGGCGTGTTGATTGAGGCGGTCGGCGAGGAGGCCGTGGTCTGCCGAGAACTTCCTGCGCCGCTCAAAGATGCCGATGCGGAAGCGCTGGTGCGCGACGTGCTGTCTGACCTTCTCGAGTTCGGCACCAGTGACCGTATTGCCAGCTCACTCGATGAGTTGCTTTCGACGATGGCCTGCCACGGTTCGGTGCGCGCCAATCGCCGTTTGACGCTGCCTGAGATGAATGCACTGTTGCGCGATATGGAAGAGACGGAGCGATCCGGGCAGTGCAACCATGGTCGGCCCACCTGGGTGCAGCTGGGCATGGCGGATCTGGACAAACTGTTTTTGCGCGGACGCTGATCGTGACCGAACCTGTGTTGGCCTTGATGGGCCCCACCGCGTCGGGCAAGTCGGCATTGGCCGAGCGGCTCGCCGAGGCCTTTGACGCCGAGCTGATCAGCGTGGATTCGGCTTTGGTGTATCGCGGCCTTTCGATCGGCACAGCCAAACCGGACTATCCGCATCATCTCGTTCATATGCGGGAACCTGATGATCCCTACACCGCCGCCGATTTCGCGAGCGATGCCAAACAGTGTATTGACGAGATTCGGGGGAGAGGGCGGCGGCCCATTCTGGTCGGCGGCAGCATGCTGTACTTTCGGGCGCTGATTCAGGGGCTCGACGACATCCCCGCTATTGATCCGGCAATACGCGCTGACATCGAGGCCGAAGCGCAGCGGTCTGGCTGGCCGGCTCTGCATCAGCAACTCAGTGAAGTCGACCCTGAGACCGCCGATCGATTACACCCCAACCACAGTCAGCGGATCTGCCGCGCACTGGAGGTGTATCGCGGTACCGGCATACCGCTGAGTGAATGGCAGCAGGGAAACCCCGCCCCCGCATCAGACGATTATGAATGTATTGCCCTTTGCCCCGAGGATCGCGCCGTCTTGCATGCGCGAATCGCCAGCCGACTGGACGCCATGTTTGATCAAGGTTTGGTAGAGGAGGTCAGCCACCTTCATCAGCGGAAAGGCTTGCATATCGATTTGCCCGCTATTCGGGCAGTGGGCTACCGGCAGGTGTGGTCCTACCTCGAGGGTGAGATCGACCTCGCTACCTGTCGTGAAAAGGTGCTGGCTGCGACCCGGCAGCTTGCGAAGCGACAGCTGACCTGGCTGCGCGGCTGGCCTGATTTGACCTGGATCTGGACGAATGAGGTGGGTCAGTGGGTCCACGGACCTGATTCGGCCGCAGACGCGCCGGATGCCAGCAAAAATGGGATGTCAGCTTCTGCGAACGGTATCTGGTTTGGCCGCATTAAGACGCTAATACGGAACTTTTAGCTGACGCTAAGATCGTAGTAGAATATGGACACTCCACCTCGGTGGAGTTTTTTGTCGCTGGTTCTTGGGCTACCTCTGTGTCCCTAGTGCATTGGCGGCCGTAATGCGCTTCTCGTGAAGAGCGCCGTGTTTTGACAGTGATACTAAGGAGTAACCATGTCAAAAGGGCATACGCTACAAGACCCTTACCTTAACGCCCTGCGGAAGGAACGGGTTCCCGTCTCGATCTACCTGGTAAACGGCATCAAGCTTCAGGGACAGATCGAATCCTTCGACCAGTTTGTGGTGTTGTTGAAAAACACCGTCTCCCAGATGGTCTACAAGCACGCTATTTCGACAGTCGTGCCGGCGCGCAACGTGCGTCTGCCCGCTGCTGATAGCGAGGCGCCAGCTGAAGAGTAACTATCCGGCGCCTCCCCGGGGGCGCCTCTAATTTCTCATGTTCTTTGAGCGTTATCAGGGCGGGGAGCGCGCTGTACTCGTGCAGCTGCAGCTTGCTGGGGCCGAGCGTGATCTCAGCCTGCTGGAGTTTGAAGAACTGGTCGCATCGGCGGGCGGTGAGCCGGTGGCCACCATTACCGGCTCTCGGTCAGCTCCGCATGCGCGGACCTTTGTGGGTGAGGGCAAGCTTGATGAGATCGCCCGGGCCTGCGAAACCCACGAGGCAGAGCTCGTGATCTTCAACCATGCACTGAGCCCGAGCCAGGAGCGCAATTTGGAGAGCACGTTGTCATGCCGAGTGCTGGCGCGCACTGGTTTGATCCTCGATATTTTTGCACAGCGTGCGCGCACCCACGAAGGCAAGCTGCAGGTGGAGCTGGCGCAACTGACCCACATGAGCACGCGTTTGATTAGAGGGTGGACTCACCTGGAGCGCCAGAAGGGCGGCATTGGTTTACGTGGCCCGGGTGAAACGCAGCTGGAGACAGACCGGCGGTTGTTGCGCGCTCGCATCAAGTCGATCCAGTCGCGGCTGGAGCGGGTCCGCAATCAACGCGAACAAAGCCGACGCGCCCGGCGCCGCGCGGAGCTGCCAGTGTTGTCATTGGTGGGTTACACCAATGCGGGGAAATCGACGCTGTTCAACCGTGTTACGACCTCTGAGGTGTACGCCGCCGATAAATTGTTTGCCACACTCGATCCCACCCTGGCGAGGGCCGACATAGAGCATCTTGGGCCGGTGCTGTTTGCCGATACCGTGGGATTTATCTCTGATTTGCCGACGACGTTGGTGGAGGCCTTCAAGGCCACACTTGAAGAAACCGCCAATGCGAGCCTGTTGCTGCACGTGGTGGATGTGTCCGCGAACAACCGTGACGAATTGATGGCTGATGTCGAAGCCGTGCTGGGTGAGATACAGGCCGATGGCTTGCCGCAACTGGTGGTGTTCAACAAGCTGGACCTGTTGGAGCAGTCCCCTCGTATCCTGCGCAATGAGAGTGGGACGCCCACGGCCGTCTACTTATCTGCTGCCACTGGCGAGGGTGTGGAGCTGCTCTTCGATGCCATTCGCGAACGCCTCTCGGTCACACTGTTTGAGCAAGAGATCACGCTGGACCCGCAGCGGGCACGATTGCGAGCAGCGCTCTATGAGATGGGCGCTGTGTGCACCGAGGAGTGGCAGCCCGACGGTAGTAGCCGGTTGCATGTGCGCCTGCCCCTGTCAGATTGGCGGCGACTGAATACCTGAGCGTTCCACGGGTGCGGTCGCGAATGCAGATGGGCCGTCGGCGAAACTCATGCGCGTTGCGCCGCGAATAAGGGCGAGCAGCGCGCGGGGCGACTGAGTCCGCGGAGGCGAAGATCAGGCAACGCAGTGAGCCGTTTTGAGTCGGCTCAGGCGAAGAAAGGTAAAGCGCCGGTGACCCGACTCGGTCACAGGAAACCGGCTAAAAAAAGGGTTTAGGGCGTTCTGGTCTTTGAGCAGAACAAAGCCCCGAAGTGGTGTCCGGGTTTGTTAGACTACCCGGCCTTTTAATGAGGAAAAGACTGATGTCATGGAATGAGCCCGGCGGTGGAAATAAAGGCCCCCGCGACCCGTGGGGCGGCGGCAATCAAGGCCCGCCGGACCTGGATGAGGCGTTTAAAAAGCTCCAAAAGCAACTGGCCGGCATGTTCGGTGGCGGTCGTGGTGGCGGCGGCCCTGCCAAAGGCGGGCTTTCCGGTGCACTGCTTGGCATGGTGCTGGGAGGGGTGTTGCTGGTTTGGGGCCTCATGGGCTTCTATCAGCTCGACGAACAGGAGCGGGCTGTGGTGCTGCGCTTCGGTGAGTACCACTCTACGCTGACGCCCGGCCTGCAATGGAATCCGCCGCTGGTTGATGAAGTGATCAAGGTCAACACGACCAAGGTCCGGGCAGCGGGTCTGCGCGAGGTCATGCTGACTCAAGACGAGAACATTGTGGAAGTTAGCATGTCAGTGCAGTACGTGATTGATAGTCCGGAGAACTTTGTCCTGCAGGTTCGCGATCCCGAGGTGTCACTGCAACACGCGGCACAGAGTGCGCTGCGTCACGTTGTGGGTGGCACGACCATGGATCTGGCTTTGACGGAGGGCCGTGCCGCGATCGCGTTCGATGTGCGCGATCGTCTGCAGCAGTATCTCGACGACTACACCACAGGTATTCGCGTTTCCACGATCAACATTGACGAATCCAAGCCGCCTGCGCAGGTGCAAGGAGCGTTTGATGACGTGATTAAAGCGAGGGAAGACGAAGAGCGAGTCAAAAATGAAGCTCAGTCCTATGCCAACGGCATCGTGCCCGAGGCGCGCGGCCGGGCTCAGCGCATGTTGGAAGAGTCTAATGCCTATCGTGATCAGGTCATCGCGCGCGCTCAGGGTGAGGCGCAGCGCTTTGAGCAGTTGCTGGCTGAATATGAAAAGGCGCCGGACGTAACACGCGAGCGTTTGTACATCGATACGGTTCAAACCGTTTTTGCCAACACTAATAAAGTGATGGTCGATGTAGACGGTGGCAATAACGTGTTGTACCTGCCACTGGATAAAATGGTGCCCAATGCGGGTCAGCCGCGCAGTACTGCCGGTCGCGCCGGTGTGAGTGAACGTGACATGCGGGAGATTGCCGATCAGGTGACCGAGCAGTTGCGACGCGACCTCGATGCCGCTGCCGCACGACGGGGAGGGCGTTAATCATGACGAAACAAACCCTAGTAGGCGTTTTAATTGCCATCATATTGGTGGTGCTGTCGAACAGCCTGTATGTGATTCGCGAAACCCAGCGCGGCGTGTTGCTGAAGTTTGGTGAGGTGGTCGACCCGGATCTCAAGCCGGGCATCCATGTGAAGATCCCCTTCGTGAACAACGTACGTAAGTTTGACGGTCGTATTCTAACCGTGGACAGCAGCCCTGAACGTTTCTTCACCCAGGAGAAAAAGGCGCTGATCGTCGACTCTTACGCCAAGTTCCGCGTGACCGATACGGCCAAGTACTACACCGCGACCAACGGCGAGGAGAACCGCGCTGCAGGTCTGCTATCCCAGCGGATTAACGATGGCCTGAGGAATCAGGTGGCGGTACGGACGGTGCAAGAGGTGGTCTCTGGACAGCGCGACGAACTCATGCAAGCCATCACCTCTCAACTCAATGAGTTGGCCAACGATGAGCTGGGCGTGGAAGTGATTGACGTGCGAGTGAAAAAGATTGATCTGCCTCCCGATGTATCGGAGTCGGTCTATCGCCGCATGAACGCAGAGCGAGAAAAAGAAGCCCGAGAGTTGCGCTCAGAGGGCAAGGAGCTGGCCGAGGGTATTCGGGCGGCGGCGGACCGTGAGGTGACGGTGATCGAAGCCAATGCGTTCCGAGACGCGGAAATTGTCCGCGGTAACGGTGATGCAGAAGCAACCCGCATCTATGCGGAGGCCTTTAATCAGGATCCGGAGTTCTACTCTTTCACCCGCAGCTTGCAGGCGTATCGGGAGACCTTTAATGCCGGCGGTGATGTCATGCTCCTGCAGCCCGACAGTCAGTTTTTCCAGTACCTGCGTAACCCCGACTCGGGCGATTGAGTCGATCGTAAATAGTTGGGCGCGCTGTGCGCGCCCGGTCTTCCTCCGTTCCCCTGTGTTATTCTCTTCGTGAGCGCTTTCTGCGGCACTACGTTCTGACGGAAAAACACGATGAGCACTGAAAATCGCTGGCTTTTGCCAGAGGGTATTGACGAGCTGTTGCCCGAACGCGCGGCGCAGCTGGAAGCCCTCCGACGCCGCCTGCTGGATCAATGTGCCAGGTGGGGCTACCGCTACGTCATCCCGCCACTCGTTGAATTCACTGACTCACTGTTAATCGGCCTCGGCGCTGATCTCGACGTGGTGACCTGTAAGTTCACCGATCAGATGAGTGGCCGAATGCTTGGTGTCAGAGCCGACATCACGCCGCAGACCGCCAGAATGGATGCGCACAGTCTGGCCGAAGAGGGCGTGACGCGGCTGTGTTACGCGGGCTCTACGCTGCAAAGCACCCCACAGTCCGTGATCAGCGGCCGGGCACCGATTCAACTGGGTGCTGAGCTGTTTGGTAGCAGCGCCATCGAGGCTGACAGCGAAATCATTGGCCTGATGCTCTCGACATTTGAGTGCGCTGGCGTCAGCCGTCCCCTGACCCTCGATATCGGCCATATCGGCATCTACGACGCGCTGTTTTCCGATGCCGGTCTCGACCCTGAACTGGAACACCAGGTTTTTGATGCGCTGCAAAGAAAGTCTGCGCCGGATATTGAACGGCTGTCAGCTTCATTACCTGCGCGAGAAGCCGAGCGACTGGCGCAACTGGTAGCGCTCCATGGCTCCCCTGAAGTGCTGGCCTCCGCCCGAGCGGCGTTTCCTGATGAGCCGGCGGTGATGGCGGCGCTGGATCAGCTCGATACGGTGCTGGCCGGGGTGCAGCAGGCTTTTCCTTACGTCGGTGTGTACGTAGATCTCACAGAGCTTCGCGGCTTTCGATATCACACGGGTTTGGTCTTCGCCGTGTATCTGGAGGGTCGTGGCTCAGCGGTCGCTAAAGGCGGCCGTTACGACAACGTTGGTGCGGTCTTTGGTCGTGACCGGCCGGCTACGGGATTTGCGATAGACCTCAAGGCATTGGTCGACGATGCACAGCAGAGTGAGGCAGCCGATGTACCGGTAATCGCGCCCCAGTCTGAGGATGCGGGACTCAGGGCTGCGGTGATAGCGTTGCGAGCGACGGGCCGGACAGTAGTGATGGATGTCGCTCCTGGCGTCGATTTGCCCTATGCGGAGCGACTGGTATTGAGCAACGGCGAGTGGATTATCGAAGGGGGCACTGCCTCGTGAGTCATAATGTGGTCATCCTCGGCACCCAGTGGGGTGATGAGGGCAAGGGCAAGATCGTTGATTTGCTGACCGAGCAGGCCGACGCAGTGGTGCGCTTTCAGGGTGGTCACAATGCCGGCCACACCCTGGTGATCGGCGGGGAAAAGACGGTGTTGCACCTGATCCCCTCGGGCGTGCTGCGCGCGGGTGTGCAGTGTTTGATTGGTAACGGTGTGGTGCTTTCGCCCGAGGCGTTGCTCAAGGAGATCGATACGCTGGAAGCCAGCGGCGTACCCGTGCTGGACCGGCTGAAGATCTCTGCCGCCTGTCCGTTGATCTTGCCTTACCACGTGGCGCTGGATCAGGCCCGCGAGGCACGGCGGGGCGAAAACAAGATCGGCACCACGGGCCGCGGGATTGGCCCCTGTTATGAAGATAAGGCGGCGCGGAGGGCACTGCGGCTGGGCGACTTGCGCGACCCCGCACGATTCGCTAGGTCCCTCGAAGAGGTGCTCGATTATCACAATCATGTTCTGCAGCACTATTACGGTGTAGCCACCCTAGAGTTATCGGCGGTGCTGGATGAGGCGCTGGCCCACGGCGAACGTCTGATGCCCATGATGGCGGACGTCACCTCACTGCTTCATGAGTATCGTAAAACGCAGGCGCGCCTGTTGTTCGAGGGCGCCCAGGGCTCCCTGCTCGATATCGACCACGGTACTTATCCCTTTGTCACGAGCTCCAACACGACAGCGGGTGGCACCGCGACCGGGTCAGGGTTTGGCCCACTGTTTTTAGATTACGTGCTCGGTATCACCAAGGCCTACACCACGCGGGTGGGCTCCGGGCCTTTCCCGACCGAGCTGTTTGACGAGACCGGTCTCCGGTTGGCCGAGCGGGGACACGAATTTGGCGCCACGACGGGGCGCCCGCGACGCTGCGGCTGGTTTGATGCGGTGGCGTTGCGCACGGCGGTGAACATCAATTCGGTATCGGGCCTCTGCCTGACCAAGCTCGATGTGCTGGACGGACTGAAGGGAATCTCTGTCTGCGTGGGCTATACCAATGACGCGGGTGAGACGGTGGCCAACCCCATCGACGCCGTGGACTACGAGAATTTGAGGCCGGTTTACGAGACGTTGCCCGGCTGGAGCGAGTCCACTTTGGGCCTGAAATCTCTGGACTCGCTGCCTGCCAACGCGAGAGCGTATATCAGCCGTCTCGAGGAGCTGGTTGGCGCGCCGATCGACATTATTTCGACCGGCCCCGATCGCGAGGAGACCATACTCCTGCGGCATCCGTTTGGCGCCTGACGGGTGCTGCTGCTCAGCAAAATTCTTTCACTGCTGGTTTACCCTCTTTCTCTCTGCCTGCTACTGCTCGTATTGGCGATGCTATTGCGGATGCGCGGTGCGCGCGGCCGTGCAAATGGCCTCACGCTATTGGCAACCGCGTGGCTGTATTTTTGTGCCACGGAGTGGGGCGCGACCGCTTTATTAACCCCGCTTGAAGCAGCCTACCCCCCATTTGCCGACGAGGAGTTGCCCACCGCCGAGGCGATTGTGGTGTTAGGGGGTGCCATCACTGGCGAGTCCCGCTTCGGCCAGGGCGGCGATTTCAATCAGGCGGCGGATCGACTCTGGCGCGCAGCAACCCTGTATCAATCACAAAAAGCGCCCGTGTTGGTGTTATCGGGAGGCACAACGTTGCCGGGCGGGCTGCCTGAGTCGCAGCTGATGGCAAAAAAGCTCGGCGCGCTCGGCATCCCCGAGGCGGCGCTGATGCAGGAGGCCGAGAGCCGCACGACCCGGGAGAACGCCCAGTACACCCAGGCGCTACTCGAAGGGCAGCGCATCAACCATATTTTGCTGGTGACCAGTGCCAGCCACATGCGACGAGCCTATGCGGTATTTGCCGCGCAGGGGTTCATGGTGACCGCGGTCTCAACAGATCATCAGATACCGCTTCTGGTTGGGCCGGTCCCAGGCTGGTTACCCACCGCGGAGCGCCTGTCCCGAACGACCCGCGCCATCCACGAGTGGGTTGGTTATCAGGTCTACTCATGGCTTGGTTATTTCGAGCGCTCAGAGGCAGAAAAGCAAGCCTAGGCGCTCCACATCGATAGCTAGATATAGAGCTGCTTAAGGTCGCTGTAGTTGTGGCCCGTCCAGCGCCTGAAGGCACGATAAAAACTATTTACCTCAGCGTAGCCGAGCTCCCAAGCCACACACTTGCCGGGCAACCACCTTTTTTCGAGCATTACCGTGCATCGCTGTCTGCGCACGTGATCGAGGATGCTTTGATAGTTGGTGCCATCGGCACGCAACCGGCGCCGTAGCGTGGTGGGGCTGATGTGAAGCGTATCGGCGACTTCTTCCGAGCGCAGCCTGAGTAGATCACCATTGAGTAGCAGATCGATGACACTCAGCGTGGTGCGCGAGAGCTCATGGGGTGCGCGCTCGGTGATGCGAATACAGAGTTCCGCCGGTACCGCTGGCAGTGGCCTCTGTGAGCCGCGCTCTAGTGAATCCCAGGGGTTACCTGAGGGTGCGCGCCGCTGCTCAGGTACCTTGTTCAGGTAGAGTGGATAATCAGTGTTGCGATGATGCGAATCGACGGCATTTTTCATATCAACATCCTTGTTCGTTCGGATTTGCCCCCAGCGGGTCCTGTACGGGACATTCCTTCGCCCCGGCCAGTTAGGATAGCCAAATGAAAACCGAGAACCAGCTGATCGACCGAAAAGGATGGCATTGGTCGGATAGAGTGGCTATTTGCCAAATATGGTGAGCGCAAGCCGTGCGAGTCGGCGGGCGGGAAAAGCCTCAGCGGTGAGTCACGTCAGCTGGGCGGGTGATAAGGGATAAGGCGCGAGCGCTTCGGGCAATAGAGCGGGTGCCGCGGCATGCCCTGTGCGGTAACACCAAGGCACTGGGTGTTAGGGATCAAGTGAGCCACGCGGGTCGCTCTCTCAAACAACTGCCCACCGTTGCCCCAGGCTGCCACGAGCAGTTGTGACTCGGCGCCAGCCCGCTGCAGCCAACGGTTGGCACCCGGGCCCACGGGGTCGGATACGCTGGAGAGCGCGGCAGGGTCAGTGGCGCGGAAGCTGAAGAGATTCACCAGCAGCAGGGACCCATATCCCCATTGTCGGGCGAACCCCATACACCGCCTCAGTGTCGGATCATCGGTTTGGCCGTCGGCGGTAGACGGGTTCAGGCCAATGAACGCGCATTGGGGCAGGGCGCTGTCCCATTCTCTTCGCAGCCAGTAACGATAACGACCGCAGCGCGAAAACCCTGCACGACCGGTCACCGGAGCACACACGCCTTTATTCACGGACAACACAGTTGTCGGTGATCGGTCTTTCGTCTGGCGCGGGTTCCGCATAGATGTCGATAAATCGATGCTGTTGTAAGTCCCGCTCGTGATACGTCCCGTCGTGGCGAGTAAGGCAAGTCTTGAAGTAAGGCTGCTGATCCTCCGGGTAGAGCTCGGTCTGCAAATCTGCGGGTTCGTTTGCGCAGCCCGACAGGTTGAAACACGCAACTAGCAACGGGAGCAGCAGCGCAGAAAACTTTAGCACTCCGCGTCGTGAGTCTTCCGCATTTGGCCTTGATCGGGGCATGTTATGGTCCCAAGCGAGCGCATCGTTGCGAGGCGCCGATAGCGCCCGCAACACTGTGATCTGCCACTGTACTGATCCGCACCACAGTGAGGCAAATTCAGCGCCGTGACGCAAAACCGACGTTGACTGCAACGGGGGAGAGCATGATTTTATTAACGGGCGCCACCGGGCGCGTCGGTTCCGCAGCCGCCAAAGCGCTGGCGCGAGCGAACGTACCCTTCAGAGCCCTCGTCAGAGACCCCGACAAGGTGGCTTTCGATCCCGATGCTGCGGAAATTGTGCAAGGTGACCTCAATGATCCCGGTGTCGTCGAGCAGGCGCTGCAGGGTATTAGCCGTGCGCTCATCGTGATGGGTAACCACCCAGACCAGTCAACGCTGGAGCGTCAGTTCGCGAGCCTTGCCGCCGATGCCGGGGTATCGCATCTGGTGAAAGTGTCATCCATGGAGGCGGCGCCCGATGCCACTGCGACCTTGCCCAAGAACCACTACGACACCGAGCAGTACATCACCGAGCTGGGAGTGGACTGGACTTTCCTGCGCCCCAATTACTACATGCAAAACATGCTGATGTACGCGGGCGCCATCGCCCGAACCAACAGCTTCGCTTTGCCACTGGGTACCGCCAAGACAGCCATGATTGATGCGCGGGACGTGGGTGAGGTGGCGGCGGTGGTGCTCACCGGTGAGGGACACGCGGGGCAGGCCTATCGATTAACCGGGCCTGTAATGATGGATTTTCATGAAGTCGCGGCGCGCATGGCTGCTGTGTTGGAGCACCCGGTCAGCTACGTGGCGCAAAGCCCCGAGGCGTTCCGCGAAGTACTGGGGCAGTTCATTCAGTCGGCATGGCAGCTCGATGCCGTGTGTGAACTCTTTGCCGAGATTGCTGCGGGGTCCCTTGAAGAACAAAACTCGACCACGGCCGATCTATTGGGTCGCCCTGCGGTGGATCTGGAAACCTTCACGCAGCAATTTGCCAATGCGTTTGCGCCGGCTAGCTAGCAACAATCGCTGTTTGCAATATAGATGGGGCCTCACTAGGCTGTCGCCCGCGGCACCGCACCTTGGTGGTCCACCGATCGCCAAGGCACACTGACTTCGGGAAATAGATAGGACATACGTTTATGCCTCCGATGACCTTGCTGGGTTGGTTTCATACCGTGATGGGCGTGATTGCCATCCTCACCGCGGCCTCCACGCTGTATCAGCATCGCATCATCCGCGCCGCCGACAAGTCGGGGCGTGCCTATCTCCTGATCACATTGGTGGTGGCGAGCTCTGCACTGGCTATCTATAACCAGGGTGGCTTTGGGGTGGGCCACATCCTCGGGGTCCTCACCCTGACGGCTCTGATTGCAGGTTATTTGCTAGAGACGTTGGCGCCATTCGGCAAGTGGTCGGTATACCTGCAAACCGGCGCCTACACGGCCACCGTGCTCTTTCACATGATTCCGGCGATTACGGATTTTCTCAGGCGCCTACCAGTGGGTGACCCTTTCGTCGACTCGCTGGATGCGCCATTAGTGCAGAGCTTCCATCTGGCATTTTTGGCGGCGTTTATTGTGGGCGTGTTGGCCCAGTGGATGTGGCTGACCCGCACGCGAGGCTGACACCATGCTGTTTATGCTGATTACGCTGGGGTTTGTCGTCGTTGTGACGGGCTGCATGATTCTCATCAACCGCTGGATGGTGTCCCAGCGCCCCAAGCCGCCGAGCGAATCTGAAGACAACGACCCGCCCACGCAGACTTGATTTAGATCAGATCTCGCAAAATGGAGCTTTTGCTCAGTCAGGTCGAGCCGATACCCAGCCATGCACTCGCGGCATTAGCTGCCGTCATCCTGGGCGGTGCGCAGTTGGCGTCTTCCAAAGGCACGGCGCGACATCGCGTGTTGGGATGGGCCTGGGTGGGCCTGATGGCCTATGTGGCTGCCTCATCGTTTTTTATCAGTGAGCTGAGACTGTGGGGCGCTTTCAGCCCGATTCATTTACTCAGCATCTGGACCCTGTTCTCACTGGTGATGGCGGTATACCACGCCCGCCAGGGCAATATCCGCCAGCACAAAATCTGGATGGTGCTGCTCTATATCCTTGCGCTTCTGGTGACTGGCGTGTTCACACTGTGGCCCGGCCGCGTAATGCATGGCGTATTGTTCTGTGTCTAGTACCCTATGGGAGGCCACTCACGTGATGAGCGTGTGCTGATCAATAATTGAAGCCCAATAAGGAGCGGCAAGTGGGAATGATTTCAGGCGCCTGTTTTTGCAAAGCCGTGCGGTACGAGTTGCTAACCGAATCACAGATGCAGGGCCTGTGTTACTGCACCGATTGTCAGGTGGTGGGCGGGAGCTCCCACTGGGCCTCCTATGCCGTGGCACCCTCCGACTTTCAATTGTTGGAAGGAACTATGGTCCCCTATACCTACGACCCGGGCTCGGGCCGCGCGGTCACGCGTCATTTCTGTGGCACTTGTGGCACGCAGATCATGGTGCAGTCTGATGAACTCGGTGTGGCCTCGGTGAACGCCATGACCTTTGATGACGCAACGCAATTCACGCCGCAGATTGCGTACTTTGGCAACAGTGCGCCGCGTTGGTGTGAGGTAGATAAGCGCCTGACCGCATTCGGGGATGCTGAGTGACGCTTCTCCTCGTTTATCTGGCGGTTGCTATCGGGGTCTCATTCCTGTGCTCAGTGCTGGAGGCGGTCCTGCTATCCATCACGCCGAGTTACTTGGAGCAACTGACACAGGAGCGGCCGAAATCAGGGAAGGCCATACAGTCCGTGAAAGACCGCCTGGATGAATCGCTCTCTAGCATTCTGATTCTCAATACCTTTGCTCACACCATGGGGGCAGCGGGTGTCGGTGCTCAGGCGCTGCGTGTGTTTGGCCCCGAGGCAGAGACCCTGATTGCAGTCTTGTTGACGCTGGCGATTCTGTATTTCTCCGAGATCATCCCGAAGACGCTTGGGGCGACCTACTGGCGACAGCTGGCGGTACCGGCCGCGTTTACGATCCGGTGGTTGGTGCGATTGGTGTATCCGTTGGTGTGGGTATCGACGCGCTTGACCCAGCTTCTGGGCAAGAGCCACAAGGACGAAATCACCCGCGAGGAAATTTTGGCGCTGGCCTCACTGGGGCGCAAAGGTGGCGCGCTCAAGGCACAAGAGAACGAGTATCTGGTGAACCTGCTGAAACTCAGCGATACCCAGACCAGCGAGATTCTGACGCCGCGTACCGTGGTGCATATGCTGGACGAGACCACGACTGTCTCCGAAGCCCTCGGCCTGGAGGCTACGCGCCAGTTCACGCGCATCCCGATTTTTCGAGACTCTACCGACAATGTGACCGGTATGGTGATGCGCGTCGGGCTCTTTGAGGCCGAACGGGAAGGCGGCGCCGGTGATGCGATCGCCGGTTATGCGCAGCCGGTGGTGCGTGTGCCCGAGGAGTTGCCTGTCTACCGATTGCTCGATCGCTTTATTCGCGAGCAGGCGCATCTGGCTGTCGTCGAGGACGAGTTTGGCCAGACAGCGGGCATCGTCACCCTGGAGGATGCCATCGAGACGCTTTTAGGCAGAGAGATCGTTGATGAGAGCGACGCGGTTGCCGACATGCAGGCGCTGG
>CBFHIW010000013.1:0-49373 GCA_965656065.1 Luminiphilus sp.
GGGCAATCATCTGCTCAACCACACCGGCGTCGCTTTGAAGGTTTTGCCCTCTTTCAGAGTTGTGCGACTACCGATTCACGGTTGTGCGGCTCCCGACGTAACACACCCGATTGACTGCTATCAGAGTTCCGCAATCGAATTACTGCATGCTGTGCGGGGCGCGAGTATATCGGTTCATCCGACCACCCTCCAGTCAGCAGTAGTGACCCGTCGCGGGGGCACGTTACAATACGCGGGTCAGCTGCCCGAGCCCTACACGCCGTGTCTACGCCCCGACGCACCACGCTACTTGTCATTCTGGATGGTTTTGGTCATCGCTCTGCCAGCGAGGACAACGCCATTATTGCGGCAAAGACACCCACTCTCGATCGCCTGTGGCGTGAGGCACCGCATACGCTGGTGTCAGGGTCCGGGCTGGATGTGGGTCTCCCCGAGGGACAGATGGGCAACTCCGAGGTGGGCCATATGAGCCTCGGCGCCGGGCGCATCGTTTACCAGTCCATCACCCGCATCGATCAAGCGATTGCCAGCGGTGAGTTCGCCGCCAACAGCGCGTATTTGGACGCCATCGATCACGCCGTGGCGGCAAACAAAGCGGTCCATATTATGGGCCTCCTATCCCCCGGCGGCGTTCACAGCCATGAGGAACAGCTGTTCGCGGCGGTGAGACTGGCCGCGGAACGCGGCGCGACAAAGCTCTACTTGCATGCGTTTCTCGACGGCCGTGATACCCCGCCCCGCAGCGCAGCCCCGTCACTGGAGCGTGCTGAAGCAGTCTTTGCCGCACTCGGCACCGGGCGAATTGCGTCGGTCCATGGTCGCTACTGGGCGATGGATCGGGACAACCGTTGGGAACGGATCGAAAAAAGCTACTCGCTGCTGACAGAGGGCAAGGCGGCACATGACGCCCCGACTGCCCTGGAAGCATTAGAAGCCGCTTACACACGGGACGAGGACGACGAATTTGTCGCGCCGACCCGGATAGGTGACCCCGCAGCCTTTGCCGACGGCGACGCCGTGCTGTTTATGAATTTTCGTGCAGACCGCGCCCGGCAGCTCACCCAGGCACTCACCGAATCGGATTTTGGCGGCTTTGACCGACGCGAGCAGCCCGCCCTGCGACTCGTCACGACAACCGAGTACGCCGGGTCTTTGTCATGTCCGGTGGCTTTTCCACCCGACACACTGGAAGACAGCCTCGGCGAGGTGCTCGCGGACCAAGGCCTCACGCAGCTGCGGATTGCCGAGACCGAGAAGTATGCGCACGTAACCTTCTTTTTCAGCGGCGGGCGCGAGGACACGTTTGCGGGCGAAACCCGCACGCTGATCCCGTCACCTGACGTTGCCACCTATGACTTACAACCGCAGATGAGTGCCCATGAGGTCACCGATGCGCTGGTCGCGGCCATCGAATCCGGTGACTACGACTTTATCGTCGTCAACTTTGCCAATGGTGACATGGTGGGCCACACCGGTCAGTTTGATGCCGCCGTGGTAGCGGTGGAAACCCTCGACGAGTGTCTGGGCCGCATTGAAGCGGCGTTGCTTGCTGCGGGTGGCGAAGGTTTGATCACCGCGGATCACGGCAATTGTGAGCAGATGCGCGACTACGAAAACGACCAGCCACACACCCAGCACACCACCGAGCCCGTGCCCTTGATTTACCTTGGTCAGGGGAATCGAAACCTGGATCCCGATGGTGGCATCCTCGCCGACATCGCACCCACGATGCTGGCCATGATGGGACTGGACGTCCCCGCTGCGATGTCTGGACGCAGCCTCCTTAAGCACTGAGCCCACGCTAGGTGGCTCGTGTCCTCACGCTCTGCCCCGGACCGATTAGCTGCAGCGTCGCCTTGTGGACGGGCCTGACGGTTGCAGCATGGGCACAGTCGCCCGACACCCTCGACCAAACCTCTGAACAACAAACCTCGGAACAAATAGCAGCGCTGCGCACAGAGATCACCGTCATTCAAGCACGGCTGGCGTCTCAGGAAAGTGAACGCGACGCGCTGCAGGAGGCATTGCGAGAGGCAGAGGTTCAGATCGGCGAACTGGACCGACAGCTCGGTGCGCTAAGTCAGGAACGTCGCGCGCTACAACAGGAACTCAATGCGCTCGACGCGGAGGGCGAGGCGCTCCGCCAAGCCCAACGCCAGCGAACCGATACCATCGACGCCAGCATTCAGCAGCTGTGGCTGTTGCAGCAGGGAGGGGGCTTCCGGGTCTGGCTCGGTGACCAAAACCCTCAGGACGTGGCCCGCAACCTCGCCTACTTTCAGACGCTGATCGAAGCGCAGCAGCAAATGATTGCGGAGTACGAACTGGGCCTGGAAGCCATCTCAGAGAACCGCAGCCGCACCGCCCAAGCCGAGACCGCATTGAGGGAACGGGCGGCCGCGACGGAGGCGACAAAAACAACGCTTACAGATCAACGCGCAACGCGACAAACGACCCTCGCCCAAATCAGCCAGCAAGTGCAGGACGATCAGCAACGCCTGAACCTGCTGGAGCGCGACCAAGCGCGCCTGAACGCCCTGCTCGGTGAGCTGGAGGCAGTTGCTGCGGCTGCCCCACCCCAACCGCGAATGCCCTTCGCCGACGCTCAGGGCACATTGGCCATGCCGGTGGCGGGCACGCTCAAAAACCGATACGGCGGGCGACGCAATGCGGATATTCGCTGGCGTGGCTGGCTGATCGCAGCGGATGAGGGCGAACCTGTGCGCGCTGTCCACGGCGGCGACATCATTTATGCCGACTGGCTACGCGGTCAGGGCCTGTTGATGGTGGTGGATCACGGCGAAGGGTGGCTATCCCTTTATGCCCAAAACCACAGCCTGCTGCGAGGCGTGGGCGACCGTGTCAGTGCCGGGGACATCATCGCCAAAGCAGGTGCCAGTGGTGGTAGCGAAACCTCCGGCCTGTATTTTGAAATTCGGCACCGCGGCGAGCCAGTCGATCCTGGCGAGTGGATACGTCGCTGAGACCCGGCCGGATAATCGGGTACCATTACCAGCCCAACGCTTTCAGGCCTCACTCTCAGGAAATTCTCATGGACGTGCGTTTACGCTTTCGCGGCATCGGATTGCTGCTCACACTCTTGATCTGCTCGCCGGTGCTGGCGCAGGACCCTGAAAATGAAGAAAGCCTTACCGCGCCGGGCAACGACCCGCACAGCGGGATGGATATTGAGATAGACAACGCCGGCGATCCCGCGACCCAATCGCTACCCCTCGAAGAACTGCAGATGTTTGCGGATGTGTTTAACCAGATTCGGCAGGGCTATGTAGAATCCGTCCCCGACAGCGAGCTGTTCGAACTCGCGGTTCAGGGCATGCTGTCCGGCCTCGACCCCCACTCCGTCTTTCTAAAAGAAAAAGCCTACGACTCAATACAGGAGACAACGCAAGGCGAGTTCAGCGGTCTCGGTATCGAAATCGGACAGGATCGCGGCTATATCACCATCATTGCCCCTATCGATGGCTCTCCTGCCGAGGCGGCGGGCCTCGAGGCAGGGGACGTCATTCTGAAAATCGATGGTGAATCGATTCGTGACCTTCCCGTGAACAAGTCGGTGGAAATGATGCGCGGCCCTACCGGTTCAGAAGTCTTGCTCAGCATCGGTCGACGCGGTGTCGCTGACCCGTTCGATATCACCGTCATCCGCGACATCATCAAGGTGCCCAGCGTGCGAAGCCGGGAACTCATGGAAGGGTATCTCTGGCTGCGGGCATCGCAGTTCCAGCGAGATACCGGACTGGAAGCCATCGCCACTTTGGCAAAGGCTCAGGCCGAGGGGCCCTTAAAGGGCGTCGTTATTGATCTGCGCAACAACCCGGGCGGCGTGCTCGGTGCGAGTGTCGACATGGCGGGCGCTGTGCTGGATGGCGGCTTGGTGGTGTACACCGAAGGCCGTCACCCCCAGGCCGCAGACCAGTATGAAGCGGCGGCCGGCGACATGCTCAACGGCGCGCCGATCGTAGTGTTGATCAACGGCGGCTCCGCCAGCGCATCGGAGATTGTCGCCGGTGCACTTCAGGATCGTCGGCGCGCGGTGATCATGGGCACGAGGAGTTTCGGCAAAGGCTCGGTGCAAACCATACTGCCGGTCAACGACACCCGCGCCGTCAAGCTCACCACCGCGCTCTATTACACCCCCAATGGTCGCTCGATTCAGGCGGAGGGCATCGTGCCCGACATCGTGGTGGAGCGAGCTGAGGTGACGAGCGTCGAGTCAAACCGCCGCACCAAAGAAGCCGACCTGCAGGGCAGCCTGAGCGGTGACGGTGGCCCTGTGGATGCCCAATCAGAAAGTGAAGCGCTGACAGAATTGCGCAATTCGGATAATCAGCTATACGAGGCGCTGACCCTGTTGCGCGGCATTAATTTGCTGACGCCTGACGCACCATCAGAGACACCGGAAGCAGAAGATCCCACCACGGTAGCGCTCGGCACGCCCTGAGTAGGATGCCCGATATCACAGCCGCATGGTGATGCCTTGATCGGCCATGAACGCCTTGGCCTCGCCCACCGTGTACACACCAAAATGGAAGATGCTGGCAGCCAACACGGCGTCGGCGCCCCCTTCCGTCACGCCATCGGCCAAGTGCTGAAGCGTTCCCACGCCGCCTGAAGCGATCACCGGTATATCGACCGCGTCGGTAATCGCCCGGGTAATGGCCAATTCAAAACCGTCGCGGGTGCCGTCACGGTCCATGCTGGTCAGCAAGAGTTCACCGGCACCCAGCGCTGCCATTTTCTTGGCCCAACCCACCGCCTCAATCCCGGTGGGCTTACGGCCACCGTGGGTAAAGAGCTCATAGCGCGGTGCCTCATGAGGTGCAGAAACCCGCTTCACATCGATTGCCACCACAATACACTGCGAGCCGAATCGTGCCGCTGCATCGCGCACCAACTCGGGCTCGTGAATCGCTGCGGTGTTGATACTGACCTTGTCGGCACCGGCATTGAGCATGGTGCGAATGTCCTGCAAGGAGCGGATGCCACCGCCCACTGTCAATGGGATGAACACCTCGCGCGCAATCTGCTCGACGGTGTGGACTGTGGTGTCGCGCTCTTCGTGGCTGGCCGTGATATCGAGAAACGTGATCTCGTCGGCGCCCTCGTCGTTATAGCGCCGCGCAATTTCCACGGGATCGCCGGCGTCGCGAATGCCCACAAAGTTGACGCCCTTCACCACCCGCCCCTGATCGACGTCGAGGCAGGGGATGATACGTTTGGCGAGCGCCATCAATCGCTCTCCAGATAGGCATCAACCATGGTCTGGGCCGCGGCCAAATCCAGCGTGCCCTCGTAGATGGCGCGCCCGGTGATGGCGCCGCATATGCCAGCGCTCGCCTGCTGCATCAGGCCACGGACGTCCTCAAGCTGGCTGATGCCGCCCGAAGCAATCACCGGTAGCCCCGACTCGCTTGCCAGGGCGACCGTTGCCTCGACGTTGACGCCTTGCATCATGCCGTCGCGGTCAATATCGGTGTAGACCACAGCAGTCACGCCGGCATCGGCGAAGCGCTTGGCAAGATCGGTGGCATCGAGTTCGCTCTCGCTCGCCCAGCCCTCAACCGCCACACGACCCCGGCGGGCATCGATGCCGACAATGATGTGCCCGGGAAAAGCAGCACAGGCCTGATGCACGAAGTCCGGGGCTTTGGCCGCCATGGTGCCAATGATGGCGTACTCCACGCCGGCTTCGAGGTAGCGCGCAATCGTCTCCAGATTGCGGATGCCGCCACCGATCTGAATCGGCAGGGCTGGCAACGCCTTTGAGATCGCCTCGATGATGCCGGCGTTGACGGGCTCCCCTGCGAAAGCGCCGTCGAGGTCGACAATGTGAAGCCGCCGGGCGCCCTCATCAAACCACCGCTGCGCCATGGCAACCGGGTCGTCAGAGAACACCGTGCTGTCGGCCATGTCGCCCTGCCGCAGGCGCACGCACTGACCGTCTTTTAAATCAATGGCGGGTATTACGAGCATGTGCCGTCCCAATCGAGAAAATTTTTGAGTAGGGTCAGCCCCGCGGTGTGGCTCTTCTCCGGATGGAACTGCGTTGCAAACAGGTTCTCCTGCGCAAGCGCCGCACAACCCGTGAGGCCGTAGTCAAAGGTGCCGGCGATAACGGCCTGGTTATCGGGCACCACGTGGTAGCTGTGAACAAAATAAAAACGCGTTTTGGGCTCGATGCCGCGCCACAGAGGGTGATCACTCACCGGCTGCACTGCGTTCCAGCCCATGTGCGGTACCTTCAGCCGCTCGCCGTCATCGCTTTGATGCGCATCACCAAAGAAGGCGACCTGGCCCGGCAACACATCAAGGCAGTCGACACCGCCATTTTCTTGAGAGTGAGACATCAGGGCCTGCATGCCAACGCAAATGGCCAGCACTGGCTTGCGGTCCACGTTCAGCACCTGGTCCAGTAACTGATCACAGCCAAGGCGACGAATGGCTTCCATACAGTCACGAATACCGCCCACCCCGGGGAACACCACCCGGTCGGCATCAAGGATCGCTTGGGGTTCATGGCTGACCACGACCTCGGTAGCCCCCACATGCTCAAGCGCGCTCGCCACAGAGTGCAGGTTACCCATGCCGTAATCAATTACGGCAACCCGTTGGGTCACGGCTTACAAAACCCCTTTGGTCGAGGGGCTGGCACCTGCCATGGCCGCGTCGGGTGCGACCGCCATGCGCAGCGCCCGGCCGAAGGCCTTAAACACGGTCTCTGCCTGGTGGTGGGCGTTGTGTCCGCGGAGGTTGTCGATGTGCAGTGTGACGTCGGCGTGGTTCACGAAGCCCTGAAAGAACTCGACCACCAAATCAACATCGAACTCGCCAACCTTGGCGCGGGTAAAGGGCACATGAAATTCGAGCCCCGGACGACCGCTGCAGTCGATCACCACGCGCGATAGCGCCTCATCGAGCGGCACATAGGCGTGCCCGTAGCGCACGATGCCCTTCTTGTCGCCAATCGCTTGGCTAAACGCCTGCCCGAGGGTGATACCGATGTCTTCCACCGTGTGGTGAGCATCGATGTGCAGATCACCCTTGGCTTTGATGTTGAGATCTACCAGACCGTGTCGGGCGATCTGGTCCAGCATGTGCTCGAGAAAAGGCAGCCCCGTATCGAGGGTGCACTGGCCAGTGCCGTCGAGGCATAGCTCGACCACAATCTGGGTCTCTAGGGTCTCGCGACTGACTGATGCCTTGCGCGGTTCCTGCTGACTCATGCTGTCTTCTCCGGGCCACCCGCCAGACCGCGCGGGCGCTACACTAGGGGCGCCATTGTATAGAAAGAGCCATGCTACTTCATTGCGAAGCTTTACCACTTCATGAGTGAAAAAGATCACATTGCCGACCCGTTACTCGCGTGGTTTGACCAACACGGGCGCAAGGACCTGCCCTGGCAAACAAACCGCACGCCCTATCGCGTTTGGGTGTCGGAGATCATGCTCCAGCAGACGCAAGTCGCCACGGTCATTCCCTTTTACGAGCGTTTTATGGCGCTGCTGCCGACAGTCGAAGATCTGGCTGAAGCCGCCGAGGACACGGTGCTGCACCTATGGACCGGCCTCGGCTACTACGCACGCGCCCGCAACCTGCACCGCTGTGCCAAACAGGTTTGTGGATTGCACGGCGGGGTGTTCCCCCATGACCTTGCCGGCCTCGAGGCACTCCCCGGCATCGGCCGCTCGACCGCCGGCGCAATCCTCTCGCTGGCCATGGATACCCGGGCGCCGATTCTTGATGGCAACGTGAAGCGGGTACTCGCGCGTTACCACGCGGTCGAAGGCTGGCCCGGTCAGCACGCAGTGAGCGACACGCTGTGGTCACACGCCGAGCACCACACGCCGCAGCAGCGCGTTGCTGACTACACCCAGGCAATCATGGATCTCGGCGCGACCTGCTGCACGCGCAGCCAACCGGCCTGTGAGCAATGCCCGCTAGCGCGGGGTTGCGCAGCACGCGCGCAAGACCAGCAAAGTGATTTCCCCGGCCGGAAGCCTCGCAAGCAGATTCCCCTGAGACAGCGCTGGCTCGCCGTGGTCACGCGCGCGCCCGGGGAGGTGCTGCTGCAAAAAAGACCGGACTCGGGTATCTGGGGCGGCCTGTGGGCGCCGCCGGAGTTTGAGGAGGCGTCTGCTGCTAAAGCATGGATAACAAATACCCTGTCGCTACCGGCAGAGCGCTGTCGTATCGAAGAACCCTTTCACCACACCTTCACGCATTTCAAGCTGGAGGCTCACTCGGTGAGGGCGCAGTGCGCCGAGAACCACCCCGAGACGATTGGCGTAGAATCCCACGCCGATAACTTACAATGGTTCGCTTTGCACCCACCGCCTTCGGTGGGTCTACCTGCACCCATCGTGCGGCTATTGGCTAAGCTGGGAAAAGAAAACCCTCCAAGGAGCAACTGATGGCGAGAACCGTCCACTGCCGACGCTATGGTGAAGACCTCGAGGGACTCGAGCGCCCGCCCCTGCCCGGCGCCAAAGGCCAAGATATTTTTGACAACGTGTCGAAAAAAGCATGGCTCGAATGGCAAGGCCACCAGACGATGCTGATCAATGAAAAACACCTCAGCTTGATGGACCCGGAAGCGCGCAAGTACCTGATGGGCGAGATGGACAAGTTTCTGGCTGGCGAAGACTTTGATCAGGCTGAAGGTTATGTGCCGCCCAGTGAGTAACCTCCTAACAGCCCATGATCTAGCGCTGAGCCTGCGGCGGGTGCTCGCCCACCTGTCGCCCACACTCTTCGGTATCGGCAAATGAGATTGGGTTCATGGTTCCTCACGGGTGTCGCCTGTGCGGTAGTTACCGCGACATTAGCTGGGGTCAAATTTCTACAGATCTCCGATGCCATGGCGCTAATGGAAAGCTTCCCGCCGCCCTCGGAGTCGGTCACCGTGGCACAGGCACAGGCCGATACTTGGGAGCCGACACGCTTGCTCAGTGGCACCGTGCGCTCGCCAGAGCATCTGGTGATATCCGCGGAGATGGCCGGTCGTGTGGTGGAACTACCCTTTCAAAGCGGCGAGGTCGTCCCCGAGGGTGCTGCCGTGCTCGTATTGTTCGATGACGATCTGGAGGCCCAGCGCACTGCGCTCCAGGCAGACCTGCATCTGGTCGACACCCAACTAGAGCGCAATCGCACACTTGAGGCGGATTCACTGGTCTCGCAGGACCAGCTCGACACATTGAAAGCCCGCAGTCTGTCACTCAAGGCCCAGATCGCGGTACTGGACGCGCGGCTAAGCCGCATGACGGTTCGCGCGCCCTTTAAGGGCACGCTGGGGATCTACCCGCAGCGGCTAGGGGATTTAATGCGCTTTGGCGAAGTACTGACGACCCTGACTGGTTTAAACCCTTCTCGCTGGATTGACTTCAAAGTCCCGCAGGGGCTCGCTGAAATCCGCGTGGGAGACACGGTTCAGATCCGCGATATTTCAGGGGACGAGGTGGGCCCGGCAGAGGTCATTGCCGTCTCCGATGCGTTTGCTGAGGGCACTCGCACCTACGATGTTCGCGCTCAGTTGGCAGCGTCTGCGTTGCGTCATGGCGCGCTGGTGCAGGTCGCGATCCGCACAGCCCCAACCGAGAATCTGATGTCGGTGCCCGCACGTAGCGTTCGCTGGGACCCAAAGGGTGCGCATACTTTTGTCATTGTCGAGGCAGAAGCCGACGCTTATCTCCCCTACCGCGCCTCACTGCGGCGCGTCGAAGTACGCGGCGAAACCGCCGACCGCTTTTACATTCGAGGCGAGCTGAATCCGGGTGACCAGATCGCCGATCAGGGCGCCTTTAAGCTGCAGGACGACGCGTTGGTGAGGATTCAGACCGGAGCGGCCGAGGGGTGACCGCGCTCCCGCTCCGCCCTCGTTGGACGGATATTTTTATTAATCGTCCGGTAGTGGCTGTGGTGTTCTGCGTCGCGCTGCTGCTGATCGGCATTCGCTCGGCCATCAACCTCCCAGTGATTTCGTTTCCGATCATCGAGAGCTCCTCCATAGCGATCGTCACCGCATATCCGGGTGCTAGTGCCGAGACCGTTCAGGGCTTTGTCACCGAACCCATTGAGCGAGTGGCCAGCAGTGTGCCGGGGCTCGACTATGTAGAGTCGGTGACCACGGCAGGTGTCAGCACCGTCACGCTGTGGCTACGACTGAATCAGGACACCACCAAGGTATTGGCCGAGCTCTCGACGAGGCTTAGCCAAATTCGTTTCGAGCTCCCAGAGGGTACCGAGGATCCTTCGATCGAAATCAGCCGCGCCGACACCCCCTACGCCAGCTTTTATCTCGGCGTGCTGATACCACCAACCCGAACCTACGCTGAAGTCACCGATATTATTCAGCGTGAGATTCTGCCGCGACTTTCTGCCCTACCAAACGTGCAGCGCGCCGTGAACTATGGCCTGCCGCAGGCGATGCGTATCTGGCTTGACCCCTGGCGCATGGCCGCGCTGAGCGTCGACGCCGACGACATCTACAGCACCCTGCAGCGCAACAACGTGATCGGCACCTTTGGGCAGGCGGAGAGCAGCTCACAGCGCATCAATCTACAAACCAACAGCGAAGCGAAAACCCCCGAGGATTTCGCCAATATGCTGATCCGCCGAGAGGGCAATACCGAGATTCGACTTGGTGACGTGGCCACTGTGGAAAGAGGGACCATGGAGGTCTCGCGCATGGCCCGCTATAACCAGAATCAGGTGGTGTTTATTCCTATCTATCCGGAGCCAGGCACCAGTGAAATTTTAGTCGGTGACCTGGTCTACGAGGCCGTTGAGCAAATCAACGAGACCCTGCCACCCGATCTCGAGCTCTCTATTCCCTTCGACAATTCGCGCTATATGCGCGAGGCGGTGAAGGAGATTTTTCTGACGCTGGGAGAAACCGTTTTTCTGGTGGGTCTGGTGGTGGTTGCACTCATGGGCTCGGTGCGCAGCGCCATAGTCCCGTTACTGACGATTCCCATATCAATCTTGGGCGCGATGGCGGCAATGTCTCTGATGGGTTTCTCCCTGAACCTGCTGACCATCCTTGCTGTAGTGCTGTCTGTGGGGCTGGTAGTTGATGACGCCATCGTGGTGGTCGAGAACGTGGCGCGTCATCTTCGCGCAGGCATGTCGCGACGTGACGCCGCCCTCGCCTCTTCACGCCGCTTACTCTCACCGATCATCGCCATGACCATCACACTCGGAGTGGTTTACGCCCCCATCGGTTTTGTGTCGGGTTTGTCTGGCGTGCTTTTCCGGGAGTTCGCTTTTACCTTGGCGGTGGCGGTCCTCATCTCGGGGCTTGTGGCCATGACCCTGTCCCCTATCATGAGTGCCTGGGTATGCCCGGACAGTGGCCATGAAACGCGAATGAGCCGCTGGGTAAACAGTCGCTTCGAACAGATCGCGAAACGCTACGGCGCACTGATTGATTTTTCGCTGCGTTGGCGGTGGCAGCTGTTAACTGCCGGGGCGTTCTTTACGCTACTGATCGCGCCACTGTATCTGTTTTCTCTGAAGGAATTAGCGCCGATTGAAGATCAAAGCGCCATCAATCTGGTGGTGGATTCGGCTCCCGAGTCTTCGGTGGAAGAAACATTGCAGGGCTTCACTGACGCGGTCGACGTGCTGATGAAGCGACCCGAAACAACATACATATGGCAGGCGTTTGGGCCTTCGGGCGGCTACGGCGGTCACGAGTTTGTTCCGCCCGATGAGCGCGACGTGAGCACGCACCTCATGCTCCCTGGTATTCGCAACGACCTGGCTCAGGTGCCCTCGGTCAGGGCCTTCCCCGCCACCACGCCGGCGCTACCGACCGCGGGACAATTTGATGTTGAGGTCGTGGTCACCTCGTCAGATTCGGCAGATGACATGCGCCCCTATGCGCAGGCAATGGTGGATAAGGCGCGAACCGCCGGCTTGTTTCTCTACTTTGAAACCAGCCTGCGGATGGACCTCCTCTCGGTCGAGTACCAGCTGGACAAGGACCGGCTCGCCGATCTGGGCATGAACCTGAATGACCTCACCTCGCAGATGGGGCTGTTCGTGTCAGAGGGCTATGTGACGCGCTATGACGAACGGGGTCGTGCCTACCGGGTGATCCCCATGCTGGAACGTGACCTGAAAGCCTCCCCCGAGGCACTGCTGGATACGCCCATCACCTTGCCCACTGGCGAGCAGGTGCCCTTTGGCACCTTCGCGGTGCTTGAACGCAATACCGAGCCGCGAGCCCTCACGCGCTTCCAACAGAAAGGGAGCTTCAAGCTCTTCGGCGGCGTGATCCCGGGCTACACAAAGGAGCAGGCACTCAGTTACGTGGAGGAGCTCGCCGAGGAAACGCTACCCCCCAGCTACCGACTCGACTACACGGGCGAGTCGCGTGAAATCCGCCGCGAGGGCAACACTATGGTCGGCGTGCTCGGCGCCTCACTGGTCATGGTGTTTTTGGTGCTGGCGCTGCAGTTCAACAACTTCCGGGACCCACTGATTATCTTGCTCGGCTCAGCGCCGCTCGCGCTCTTTGCCGCAATGGTGATTACCTTTACCGGCTTTACCACCATCAATATTTATTCACAGGTCGGGCTCATTACGCTGGTGGGGCTCATCTCCAAAAACGCCATCCTGATTGTGGAATTCGCCAACCAGGCGCAGATGGAAGGCCTCTCGAAGTTAGAGGCGATCAAGGCCGGCTCCATGAACCGGCTCAGGCCCGTGCTCATGACCACCGGCGCCACAGTATTTGGTCACTTTCCTTTGGTGCTGGTCGAGGGCGCCGGTGCCGAGGCGCGCAACAGCATCGGCTTTATTCTGGTGATCGGCATGCTGATCGGCACCCTGTTTACACTGGTGTTATTGCCTGCAATCTACGCCCTATTGGCCTCGGACCATCATTCGCCAGAGGAAGCAACTGACAACACCCTCGCTGAGGACCCACCCCGGCCAATACCAGCCTGACCTAAGGCCCCGCGTTACTTGACGCGTGGAGAGTGCGCGGGTTTAATACGCGGCCTTCAAGCTGTACGCCCCTCTTTTGCCCAGGTAGCTCAGTTGGTAGAGCAGTGGATTGAAAATCCTCGTGTCGGTGGTTCGATTCCGCCCCTGGGCACCATGACAAAAAGCCTCGTCTCATGACGGGGCTTTTTCGTTATAGCGCCCAAATCTCTGTCACCCTGCCCTCATCGTCTATCTGAAACACCTCAACAATGTCGAGCACGACCCCATCCTTGTCAGTGATGTGTAGGTAGCACGTCACAGAGGCACCGAACTCAACAATATTGACTCACTCCTGTTGAGCACCAATATCGGTCAGCCAGCCAAAGATGACATCCCGCACTTCATCGTGTCCTGTTACGTCGAAGCCCATAGCAGGTACATGCATCTTGTAATCAGGCGCCCGCGGCACCTTTGACCACTCCTCATAACCGCCACTCGCGTTGAGCTTGTAATGCCGAATGGCCTCTGCAATGGGCGATAGGTTTTCCATGATTGTCTCCTGAAGTGGCTGTAGGGCGGTTTAAGTAATCCGAAGAGCATATCAGTCTCCGCTGGCCAGCTAGCGCCACGTCGCCTCGGAAAAGGACGCCAATCTAAGATGCGATGCGACCCGTATCTTAGACAGAGAACGGAAAGAGAGCGATTAACATGGAACATCTGATTTGGGCCGTCCCTGCAGCACTTTGGATACTGGTCAGTGTCGACGCCGCCACTCGGCAAAAGCCTCTGTTGCTACTCGATCGCACGCACAAGCTCTAACGCGCTCAATAGAGGCAGACATGAATTGGCTGGTGATCGGCTTCTGGGGCTGTACGACCATGTGGCTCATCAGCCTAGCAGCTGACTTTGGCCTCAAAAGAAATCCTGAGGTGCCCGAGGGCACCGAGTGGCTGGCACTCATCAGCGCAATTATCTCCTTCATCGGCATGTGCTACTTCGGCCACGCCACCTCCATGTTCGGCTGGTAGTCAGTCCGCTTTAGTCTCCCGCATCGACTGGCGCAGCCTGTAGGCTTCGATCGCCTCGAAACCGAGTGCCGACCAGCGGCCCTTTTGTTTCATGCGGATCGCAGTAAACTGAGCGGCCAGAAAGCTGACATATCCCGAAGGAGCCATCCTAGATGAATGCGCCCATACCCACGCTGGACACCTGGCCCGAGCAATCGATTCACGGGCACAGCATTGCCGGGTCCCGCTACACCTCCCGCGACTTCATGGAGCAGGAATGGGAAGGCATGTGGACGCGGGTGTGGCTGCTACTGGGTCGGGAATCTGAACTGCCCGAACCCGGCGACTGGCAAATGGAGCCCGTGGGGCGCGAAGAGATCCTGATGGTGCGCCAGCAGGACGGCAGCATCAAAGCCTTCTATAACGTGTGCCAACACCGCGGCAATCCGCTGGTGGACGAGTCCAAGGGCAGTAACCCGCGGCGCTTTGTATGCCGCTACCATAGCTGGGCCTTTCTGCCCGACGGCGCGCTGCAGTTTGCGCCGGATAAAGAAGATTTCCCTGAGGGCAATCCCTGCGGCAAGTTGCGCCTAGCCGAGCTCAAGTGCGAGACCTTTGCGGGGTTCATTTGGGTGAATATGGACCCCGAGTGCGGGTCTTTAAAAGATTACCTCGGGCCAATATGGGACGAGTGGCAGGCCCGAGAAGTCGACACCTGGCAGCGCACCATGGCCAACACCATGTGGCTGCCCTGCAACTGGAAAGTGGTGTTGGATAACTTCAATGAGTCCTACCACGTGCCGACGGTGCACATGGGCGCGACGCCCTCTACCGACCGCACTGCCATTGCCGGCGGCATTAACACCTACTTCAAAGAAACCCAGTTTGATCTGGCGAATGAAGGCCACGCACGCATGATCATGAAGGGCGGCTATGGTGCCGGCGTGACCGACGCTGACGGCAACATTGTGGAGCCGCTGGCGTCACTGCTCGACTATTGGAGCCTCGACCCTGCCGACTTTAAGGGCAAGCCTGAGCACACCCGCGAGGCGCTCCAGCAGGCAAAGCGAGAGCTGGGCCCCGACAAGGGCTACAGCCACTATGCAGCCGTACCCGACGAACAGCTGACCGACGCCTTCCACTACACGCTGTTCCCCAATTTTGCGGTGTCGCTATGGTCTGACGGCTTTCATTTTTTGCGTGCGCGGCCCCACCCCACTGACCCCGAGCAGTGCCTGTTTGATAACTGGTGGTACGCGAGCCCAGCCAGCGTGGCAGCCGAGCTCGATGATGGCACCAGCGCCACCGAGTCGCTGACAGGTGACGGATCGGGCGACGTCCCCGTTAAATGGCTCACTTGTGGAGAGGACTCCATCGGGCCAGCAATTGAGGACGACGTGGCGGTCTTTATCACCCAGCAGCGCGGTGTGCGTTCTCGAGGCTTCAAAGGCGCCTATCTCTCGGGCCAGGAGAAGCGCATCAGTCGCTACCACGAGCGTATCGATGACTACATCGATGGCAAGCTATAACCATTAATCGCGATACAGCGCAGGAACCCGGATATGAGTGACGCCGACGACCGCAGACAGCTCCAGGACGTGATGCTCTCCTATGCCGCTGCCGTGGATGACCGGGACATGGCGCGCTACCGCGCCTGCTTTGCCGATGACGTGGAGATCGTCGGTTTTGGCGAGGCGACCATCACTGGCGCCGACACCTGGACCGCCTCAGTAGAAAGCCAACTAGAGGCCTTCTCCGCGACCCAACACCTGATGAGCCCGCAGCTGGCGACCGTCTCGGGCGACACGGCCTCTGCAAGGACGGATGTGCAGGCCCTGCACGTTATTAAGGATGGCGAAGGCGCCATGTTCACCCTGTGGGCGACCTATTTGACCGACTTTGTACGCACCGGCGACGGCTGGAAAATTGCCCGCCATGAACTGGTTATCCGCGGCACCCAGCAAACCCCCTGAAAATATTAGGATGTTACTGCGCTCCCCAGCGGGCTTAAGCCCGGCAAGGCGACTGGCTGTCACCCACATTGCCTCAGTGCTCCTAGCCTGCTGGGTGAGCTGCGGGCAAGCCGCTGAAGAATGGCCACTGATCGTGACGGCAGGTCAAAGTGGCCAGTGTGCGCAGGCGCTCTCTGAGGGCCGGCAGCAGGCGAGCACCGATGGTCTTGCCACCCCTTTCTCCTTGCTTAACTGGAACGTAGAAAAAGCGCAGCATCCCGGCTTGGTTCCCGAGTTTGCGGCCTACGCTGAGCGCTCGGACCTGATCTTTCTTCAGGAAGCCGTGCCGCTCAAAAAAGCCGAGACGGTCATCGCGCAGTCCCTATATGAGGCGTTTGTGCGGGGCTACGTGCAGAACGAAATCGATACGTGCGTGCTCACCCTCGCACGCACGCCGCACTTGGTGCACTGCCAGCTACTCGCAACGGAGCCCTGGCTGCGCACCCCCAAGGCCACCAGCGTCACCCTCTACCCATTGGCCGGGAGCAATGCCTCGCTGCTCACCATCAACCTCCACGCCGTGAACTTCAGCTTCGGGGTCAAGGAATATCGCTTGCAACTGGAGGCAGCAGCTGCACTGATGCGGGCGCACCCGGGACCCGTAATCTTTGGCGGCGATTTGAATACCTGGAGCAACCGGCGGCAGGCCACCCTCGATGCCGTCACAGACGAGCTCGGGCTGACCGCAGTACCCTTCTCACCCGACCATCGCACCAGCCGCTTCGGGCGACCGCTGGATCACATCGATGTGCGCGACTTGACCTGGCAGTCATCCGAAACCGTGCAGGTCGAGACATCGGACCACAACCCGTTGATCGTCACTTTGCAACGGCACGGCTCATGACCCGCTTACTGCTCTCACTGATTTTGCTGGCAGGGTGCATCGCAAACGTGCGCGCAGACACGACCGCCGACGAAGAGATCCGCGCTTTAATACAGGCGGTGGCGGAGAGCGGCTGTGAATTTAATCGCAACGGTTCACTGCACTCAGCCGAGGCAGCGGCGGAGCATCTTGAACTCAAATATTCCCGAGGGAAACGCTACGCTAAATCCGCTGAGGCGTTTATCGACCGTCTGGCGAGTAAAAGCTCCTGGAGCGGAAAGCCCTATCAAATGATCTGTGACGGCGAGGTACATCCCGCAGGGGATTGGTTAACGTCCACCCTCGCCACAATCAGATCAAGCTGAAACACCCCGCGAGCGGCGCGGCATCTGACCATTACCTGAATGCTTGGACCGCGCGGCTTGCCCAATTTATGCCGCCTGAAAGCGAGCCAGATTGGAGAGTGCAGCGGGTGTGTCTGGGATGACAGCGTCGCAACCACCCCACAAAGCCTTGTTAGCGAGCGCGCTGTCGAAGCATTCGATAAGCGCGTGAATCTGACCATCTCGGACTTTAAAAATGTGGACATAGGTCTGATCGTAGCGCTCACCGGTCAGCGCCACGCCATTGTTCTGCGCCATGGCCACCACCACCTCGCCGCCGTCAAACACCACCCGGTGATCGGCACAAAAAGTGATTTCCTCGGGGTTAACGCGACCAAATACGGCAGGAGTCACGTCCTCAAAAAAACGCTGCTTACCCTCATAGACGCCGGACAAGACATGATCCTGTGTCGGGCATATCAGGCAAAAGTCGTCGGCAATAAGGCTCTGCAAAGAGGGCGTATCCCCGTTTCGGATTGCTTCATAAAACTGGTCGACAATATGACTCACTTGCGCCTCCACGTTGGTATTGATCTATCGTGTTGTCCGTTTGGGCGGTTGCTCATTAACACCCGAAAGCGGAGTATTAAGGTCATGCACCCATTGCAGCACCTGAATCAAGAGCTGTAACTAATCGCCCCACTTGGAAAGGTACGTCTGATAGGCAGAGCGCCACGCATCCGTATTGAAGCTGCCCCCGCTTTCATGAATTAGCGGCAGGTCTACTGTGCCGCACGTTAACCCATTAGCTTCGACCTGCCTGCAGAAATCCATGTCATAAAAGTGAAAATCGAAGCGCTCGTCAAAAGCCAGCTGGTGCTGCTGCAGCGTTTTGACAAAAACGGCAAGTAAGAGTCCGTCTAAGAGTTTAACGGCTTGCCTAGGAGGCCCGAAGACACTTAGATTTGTGGGCGGGAACCCTGTTCCGTGACCGACTACACCACTCAGATTTTCTGGAACATCCCAGCTAAGCGATGCGTCCGTGAAAGCCCAAGACGGTTGCCCCGGCACTCTTCGTTTATTGCCCGCAAGGCCGACCACGTGAAATCGCTGCGCCGCATCGTGCAACCGCATATGCCAAAAGTAATCCAGCAAGTGCAGGTCATCATGGGCAAAAACCAACAATGTTTCGGGGTCTTTCACCTGCTCAATGACTTTATTGTAAACCTTTGGCAAACCCTCTTTGTTGTTTACGAATAGATGTAATTCAAATGGGCCTCGCCCAAAGGCTTGGATCGAACGGCCTGTGGCCGTACTGGTGTAAAACCCGCTCTCACTTTCACGAGTTGCAACGACAAGGAGTACCTTCATTAAGCTTCACCTGACTGCAAAGAGCTCACCCTGCCAAGATATATAAAGCTCACTGCGCCTCAACCTTAAGCGACTGCACGCCCCGAATGACAAAGTGAATAAAAGCAATCCACAAGGTCACGTAGGCGAGGGTAAAGCCCCACTGCCAACCCAGATAGCCGAGCACCACGCCCGTAACCGGCACCATCGCCAGCCAGTGGCCCGTTACCCAAGCCGAATGCTTCCAGGAGAAGTACACGGCGCTAACGGCCGCGACAAGCATCAGGATCGCAAAAAGATCCTGAGCCCAGGTGCGGGTGTACATCAGGCCGCCCAGCACCACTGCAGCGATTCCCGCTATGGCGTGGGCCAGCGCCCCGACATCAATGCCGCTCTGCGGCGCTGGGTCTGTGGGGATATCGCTCATGCTGGCAACCTGTGCGTCACCACTTTGTTGTTGCTAACAAACCGATCTCGTTAATCAGCCGCGGTCGCGCATCTGCTACACCATTCACAGGTTGCGCCCTCAAGGGGTGAGATCCCGGATATAGCCGAGCACATTGGGGTAGTGCGTGGTGGGAGTGCCGGTGGCCCTCAGGGCCGCGACCGCCTCATCCGACACCGCGCCATATAACTCAACAGTAAATTCGTCCAAGAGCGGCGAGACCGCCTCGAGGTACGCACCCAAATCGGCATTGTTCAGATGGAAGACCAGCGCCTCACTGTTCTCATACACCTCGGTCCAGATAAAGCCCTGAGGGTCGGATGGGTCCCGATCAAAGGTATGTAACAACATACCCGGCTCGCCGGCCTCCACTTTCTTATCAACAGCCGCAGACATCGCCACCACTTGATCAGCCTGACCGGGTAAGGCGTGCAGACGCGCAATCAAAACAAAAGCCGATGGCCCTGCGGGCAGCGGGTCTTGAGCCTGCACAGCAGAGGACATCATCACCGCCGCCAAGGTCAGGAAACAAAACAGTCTAGGTAACATGAGGCTCCCCCAATCCAAAAGAAAGCTCAGCTTAGACGAATCCATCATCTTCTGCGAAACTTTACCGATACAGCTGGCCTTAGCTGATGACCCCGTAGCCGAGGTCCAAGTCATGCGGCTGGCAAGTGAGAGCAGGACAAAGAGAGATCGACCGGATGGATGAACATACCGCTCTTGAGCACTTAGGAAACTTGGGCGTCATCCTGCTGACGGTGCTCCTCTCCACCTCTTTGCACTACTTATTTTTAAGGCACTTAAATCGCGGCGCCCGACTGGCGCGGAAGTTCCCTCAGATCAGGCTGGGATATTGTGTCATCGTCTCGCTGGTCGCCCATTCCATTGAGGTGGCGTTATTCGCGTTAGCGTACAAGGCGTCGATTGAGTCTGGCTTTGGCGCGCTTGAGGGCAGCTTCGAGGGCTCGATTGCCGACCACCTGTACTTCTCCTACGCCGCTTTTACCACCGTTGGCTTTGGCGACATCGTGCCAACAGGACCACTGCGGTTACTGGCCGGCATGGAGGCCCTAACAGGCTTTGTATTGATCACCTGGACAGCGTCGTACCTGTACCTGGAAATGACCCGGATGCGAAAGATTCAGTCCTGAGGCTTTATTCCGCGTCGATCAAAGCAAACCGCGGTACCGGTCCGTCTGGCGTCTCAACGCTTTCCCGAAACATCGATAGAGGACGCACCCAGAGGCCGCGCTCGCCGTACTCGGGTCGGTACACTACCAGTGCCTCCCCGGTTTCTGAATGCTGCGCAACTCCCATCACGGTGTACTCACCACCCTTGTAATGGCGGTATCGGCCCGGCGCCAGATCGCTCATTCGGCGATGCCGCCAAATGCCTTGACCAAGTCGGCCTGCAGGCCTGCGAGAATCTCGCAGAGAATGAGAAAATCTGCATCGGCCCGGGCCAGCGGGTCCTCAACCAACTCGTCGTTGGCTTCGCGGATGGTATCGCTGAATTTCAGGCGGCGCAGAGACAGATCTTTATCGACCACGGCCGCCACCCGCGCGCCCCACTCCAATGCCAGTTTTTCAACCTGATGACCCGAGGCGATATGCGCCAGCACCTCTTCACTATCGAGAGGCACGCCTCGCACTTTTACCGAGCTTCCCTCGTCGCGCTGATCGGCAAAATCGGCCTCATCGCCAAGCTCAATCGTATCGGGGACGCCGCCCTGCATCAGCCATTGGGTCATCATGTGGGCGGGGGCTTTTTGGGTTTCGGGCAATACAGCAGGCAGGTTGCCAAGCGCCTCGCGCAGATGGTTGAGCACCTCTTCCGAGCGCCCGGCGCTGCTACTGTCGATCCAGATCCACCCGGCCTGATCGGCGATAATCGCGCGAATGCTGCTGGACCGGGAGAACGCGCGAGGCAACAGATCCTGCGTGACCTCATCGGTCACCGCCAGGCGCTCACGGCGGCTGACCTTGCGCCCCTGCGCCTTGGCAATTTGCGCACAGCGCTCATTGGCTTGCTCGCGCACTACCGTCGCTGGCAGGAGCTTCTCCTCACGCTTGAGCCGCACCATCCAGTAAGGCCCGGCAGCATGAACCAGCACCGAAGCCGTATCATCAAGCGCTGGCACCCACCCCAGGCTGCTCGCCTGGGCCGGCGTGCAGTTCGAGAAAGTGCGGTTCTGTAGACGCCGCTCAAGCTCCTCGGCGTCGATGCCGAGTCGGTTGGGTAAACGGTAAGGACGTAGCGCGCGGAACCACATAAAAATTATCCAGAGGGTGTCATGTTCGAAGGCCGCGCAGTGTATCGCAGTCTTCGCCAGCAGGTAGGACTTGGCCTAAAATCTTCCTATCCACACCAGGAGCACCCCATGCGATACCTGCACACAATGATCCGCGCCACCAACCTCGATGACACCCTCGACTTCTTTGTCGACAAGCTGGGACTGGTCGAGGCCTATCGGTATGACAACGACGCCGGTCGCTTCACGCTGGTTTTTCTCAGCGCACCGGATGATCTGGATGGGGCCAAGGCACGGCAGGCACCGCTGGTGGAGATCACCTACAACTGGGACACCGAGACCTATGAGGGGGGGCGCAATTTTGGGCACCTGGCGTATCAGGTCGACGATATCTATGCGACCTGCCAGCAGCTCGTCGATAAAGGCGTGACGCTAAATCGCCCACCCCGTGACGGGCGCATGGCGTTTATCCGCTCCCCCGACGGAATCTCGATTGAGTTATTGCAGTCCGGTGACGCACTGCCGCTGCAGGAGCCGTGGCAGTCGATGGAGAATATCGGCGAGTGGTAACGCTCAGCGGCTGAGAAAGGCCAACATCCAGCGCGCGACACGGTCTCCCTCGTGCTCGCGCGTCTCAAAGCTCGCCATGCCCTCTGCCACGCGCTCAGCGCCGATCATGTCATGGCGCAAGTTCATGATCTCTCGGGAGTAGTCCGGTATGAATTCGGGGTGGCCCTGAAAGGTCAGGATGTGCCCCCCAAGCGTCATGCCCGCCACTTCACAGTGTTCATTGCTCGCGATCTGTTGGGCGCCGGGCGGCATGGCCATCACCTGATCTTGGTGTGAGGCGAGCAGGCAAAATTGATCGCTATCGGCCAGATCGAACGTGGCCTGGTCAACGTTGTAGCAATTCACGCCCACGCCCCAGCCCTTGTCCGACTTGCCCACCGAACCCCCGAGTGCCTGCGCCACCAGCTGGTGGCCAAAGCAGATACCTATCACTTTGCGCCGGGCGGCGTGGCACTCCCGCACGAAACCTTCGAGTGCACGAATCCAGTCCTTGTCGTCGTAAACGCTACTCTTGCTACCGGTAATTAAAAAACCGTCCGCTGCCTCAACGCTGTCGGGCAGCTCCCCGGCCTCTGCGTTCCAGGTGGTAAACGTCAGCGCGCTGTCCTCGGTCAGCAACAGACGCTCGAACATATCCGGGTACTCACCGAAGGTCGGCACCCACTCTGGCCTAACGGAGTCGGTGCGCAAGATACCGATGTGCATACTTCTGCTCTCCAAAACAACTTTTAGCCCGCGCGAAGCCCGCTGCGGCGCGCCAGCGTACGCCAACTTGGGAATTCTGACAAAGTCATCAAACTGACACAGCCTCGTCATGAAAACGCCACATGTCGCGCCTAGCTTTGAAGGTATGGCTATACTGTCGACGCTGCACCAGTTGGACGCGCGACTGTTGAAACAGCTCTTTCAACAGGGGCAACGGCGTCGCTCACTGATACAGGTCTCAAGAATCGTGTCACGGAGTGGCGACGGGTATCTGCAAGTCGCCTTCCCTGTTACCGCCTGGTTGCTCGCCTCGCCCGCAGCCTCTGCCTATACTGCCGCCCTGACGCTCGCCTTCACCATAGAGCGCGCGGTCTACCTGATACTCAAGAACGGGCTCCAACGTCGGCGACCGCAGGAGATCATGCCCAGCTTTAGCGCGCTGGTAGTACCGTCGGATCGGTTCAGCTTTCCCTCGGGGCACACCTCAGCGGCATTCTGCCTCGCCACTATGACGGGCATTGTCTTTGGCGGCCCCTTCCTGACCCTCTACGGCTGGGCATGCGGCGTTGGGTTATCGCGGATTTTGTTAGGGGCGCATTTTCCAGGCGACACCATTGCCGGTGCAATAATGGGGAGCGCGATCGCCATGATGGTCGCCTCGCAACTCGGCCTCGCCTAGGACAAGCCGCTTGCGCATTCTCTATGGAGTCCAGGCGACGGGGCAGGGTCATATCAGCAGAGCCCGCGCCATGGCTCATGCCCTGAAACAACATCCTGATGTTGACATCACGTGGCTGTTTTCAGGTCGGCCGCGAGAGCGGTTGTTTGATATGGAGCCCTTCGGCGACTTTCAACACCGCGCCGGGCTCACCTTTGTCACAGAAGCCGGCCGGCTTCGCTATAGGAAGACCATCATGGCCAATCGCTATTGGCAGTTCATTCGTGATGTGCAGCGACTCGATGTCAATGCCTACGACCTGGTTGTCACCGACTACGAGCCGGTTACCGCCTGGGCAGGTAAGCTGAGGCGACAGCCGGTGCTGGGCATCGGGCATCAATACGCCTTCGGTAAAAACACGCCTGTCGAAGGTCGCTCACTCGCCCAGCACGCCGTGATGTCTTTATTCGCACCAGTAGCGCAGGGGGTCGGGCTACACTGGTCTGATTTTGGGGCCAATATTTTACCGCCAATTCTCGATCTACCCCCCGCACCGACAGCCGCGGCTAACGATCATATTCTGGTGTACTTACCCTTCGAGGATCAGAGCGCAGTCACAAAATGGCTCAACGGATTCTCAGAACATCGCTTCATTCAATATGCGAGCACACTGCCTAACGACGAACAAGGTAATGTGAAGCGTCGTACCGCGAACATCGCAGGCTTCAAGTCGGACCTTGCAAGTGCACGCGGGGTTGTCTGTAATTGCGGCTTCGAACTGATCTCGGAGTGTTTGCATTGGCGCAAACCCGTTCTCACGAAGCCTTTGGCCAAACAGATGGAGCAGCTCTCCAACGGCGCGGCGCTCGAGACCCTGCGTTATGCGACCGTGATGCGCCAGATCGACAACGAGCTGACCGCACGCTGGTTAGCGTCACCCCCACCGGCGCCGAACCTGTCTTTTCCCGATGTCAGCGCAGCCTTGGCAAGTTGGCTCGCCGGCGGCGCAACGACGCCTGTCGCCGCGCTGGGGTCGGCATTGTGGGAGCAGCCTGCCGCCGTTTAATACTGGTAGCGCTGATGGTTTTCGGGCCCTTGGCCGCCACCGCCGTCAAGGCTGAACCGAGCTATGTCGGCAACGCCGCCTGCGCCGGTTGCCATGAGCAAGCCACTGCCGACTGGGCAGACTCACATCATGATCTGGCCATGCAAGAGGCCACACCTGAGACGGTCCTGGGCGACTTCGACAGCACGACGTTTGATTATTTTGGCGTGACCACGACCTTCAGCCAAAAAGGGAGCGCCTTTTTCATCGAGACCGATAACGCCGAGGGTGAGCTGGAAACGTATCCGGTCGAGTATGTTTTTGGGGTTGAGCCCCTGCAGCAATATTTATTACCCATTGGTAACGGTCGCTTGCAGGCGCTCTCGGTCGCTTGGGATACACGACCCGAGAGCGAAGGCGGGCAACGGTGGTATCACCTCTACCCCGACGAACACATCGCGGCCGGAGACCCACTGCACTGGACGGGCGGATTCTTTAACTGGAATACCAGCTGTGCGGAATGTCACAGCACCGACGTCGAGAAACGCTATGACGCGGTGAACGATCGGTTTAACACCCACTACGAACAGATCGATGTGGGCTGTGAGGCCTGTCACGGGCCGGGCAGCGCGCACCTTGCGCTCGCCGACTCAGGAACACTGTCTCCCGCTCAAACCGGGTTTGAGATGAGCCTTAAGGGGAGAGGCACATGGCAATGGGCTGAAGGCACTGATATCGCGCAACGCAGTGAGCCCCTAACCTCGAACCACCAGATTGATAGCTGCGCGCGCTGTCACGCGCGGCGCGGCACCCTGGGCGAGTACCACCCGGGTAAGGCCCTATTAGATACCCATCGCCTGGCCATCATCGAAGAGCCACTCTACTGGCCCGATGGGCAGATCCGCGACGAGGTCTATGTTTACGGCTCATTCATTCAGAGCAAGATGCATCAGGCCGGGGTGGCCTGCACTAATTGTCATAACCCGCACAGCAACCAACTGATTGTCGAGGGCAACGGCGTATGTGCCCAGTGTCATCTGGCCAGTACTTACGATAACCCCACACACCATCGACATCAGATCGCGTCGGCCGGTAGCGCCTGCGTGGAGTGCCATATGCCGAGTCAGCTTTACATGGGCGTCGACTCGCGGCGCGATCACAGCATGCGCATTCCGCGGCCAGATCTCTCCATGAGTACGGGGGCGCCCAATGCCTGCAACCAATGCCACACCGACCAGAGTGCGGACTGGGCCTACTCGGCCTTGGTGGATTGGGGTGTGCGCTTTGCAGAACGCAGGAACCACCCCGCACGCGCGTTTCATGCCGCCGGCCGTGGCGATGTGCGCGCCGCGCCGGTGCTGTTAGAAACCGCCAACAATGCGAACAACACCGGCATGCTGCGCGCCTCCGCGATTACCCAGCTGGGCCGTCTGCTCCCTGAGCGGCTGATGCCCTCCCTTCCCCTGTGGTTAGAGAGTGACGACCCCCTGATTCGCTTGGCGGCGGCAGAGGCAGCGGGGCAACTACCGCCAGAGCAACAACTCGAGCGCATGCTGCCATTGAGCGAAGATCCGTCGCTGGCGGTGAGAATGGTGGCTGCAGAACAGTTGGCAGGGTTGGTTCCGCTAACGACTCCCGTGCCCGACTCGGCAACGCCAGCCTTGCCCGGTCAACCGCCATCCGTTGAGGGGCGACCACAAATGAATGGTCCGTTGGACGCGATCTTCGACGAATACGTGCGCGTGCAGTCCCAGCATCTCGATATGCCGTCGGTGCTCACCCAGCTCAGCAGCTTCCAGCAGGCCCGCGGCGATAGCGAGGCGGCCGAGGCACTTCTGGTCTCAGCCCTGGAGAAGAACCCTCAGGCGAGCGCTTCCCGAGTGAATCTGGCAGACCTCTATCGCGCTCAAGGCAAAGAAACCGCCGCGCGCGCAACCTTGGAAAGCGGAATACAGTTGAATAAAGAGGACGCTTCACTCTGGTTCAGCCTTGCGCTCCTGGAGGTGCGAGACGGCAATGGCGAGGCCGCTCTGGCGGCTTTGGAAAAAGCCGCATCGCTGGAAGAGACACCGAGCTATTACCACTACGTTTATGCTGTGGCGCAGCATGATCAAGGACGGCCGACCGAGGCGCTCGCCACGCTCAAAGCCACAAATCGTGCGGCGCCGGGTCAACCGAACGTGCTCGTCGCGCTGGTACAATACAGCCAGCTAGCCGGCGATATGCAGGCAGCTCAGCGCTATCAAACTGAACTTCGCAACACGGCTCTAGCGGCCGGGGTGCAATAGGCAGGCGTCAGTCTGCGGGGGTCAGTTGCAGCGCCACCGTCACAGGAATCACCCGGCTGATGGCGTTGAGGCCCGCGATCTCCTGAAGCGCCGCCACGCCGCCCTCCAATCCAAATTCTGCTGCATTGAGCAGAATGGGCTGAGTGGTGGCCGCGCTCACACCCTGATCCGTCACCGCGACGCTGAGTTGCGCGTCCTTGGTCACTGTCTGGCCATGCAAGTCGATTTGTAATGCCACATCGGTGACCCCGCCCGCAGAAAGTGCCGCGACTGCCTCGGCATCCAGTTGCGCGGTAATCACGGCTTCAGGGTAAAGACCCACTTCGAACAGCATCTTCTTCATCCGCTCGTTGCGGATCCCGATATTGGTTTCGACAGAATCCAGCGCCACCCGCACCTCAACCTCACCTGCGTCGGTCACCGAGCCAGCGAGGGTCTCGAAATGACTGACCTCACCAATCGTGTTGTTCTTAATCGACACAAACCGCACCTGTGACCCGGGCCCGACCTGCCAATCGGCGAGCGCCGTTTGGGATAGCAGTGCTGCCGCGGCGCAGGCCAGTGCAAAACGCGTTTTCATGATGTGTGCTCCTTCGTGCGCCTATGCAGCGCTCGGCGTAGATTGCTCACTATACGGGGTCTAAAACACTCTGGACTCAGCGACACCGCATCGAAGCCGGAGTTGCCGCAACCCGCTGTTATCACCCATGACACTGTAGTGAAAGACGGGGGCTAACGACGAGTGGAAATGGATATCACCTCAGCTGGCGATGTCGGCTAGATCCCCTTTGGCTTCGAGCCAGGTCTTCCGGTCTCCAGCGCGTTTTTTGGCCAGCAGTAAATCAAACATACTATCGGTGTCGCCGTCTTCATCCAGCACCAGCTGCACCAAACGCCGTGTATCGGGATCCATAGTGGTCTCGCGCAGCTGCGGGGGGTTCATCTCACCCAACCCTTTAAAGCGTTGCACGGCAGGCTTGGCGCGTTTGTTTTCCGCCTCGAGGCGCTCGAGAATGCCGTTCTTCTCGGATTCATCAAGGGCGTAGTACACCTCTTTACCCACATCAACACGGTAGAGCGGCGGCATGGCGACAAACACGTGTCCGGCCCGCACTAGCGGACGGAAGTGTCGCAAAAACAGCGCGCAGATCAGCGTGGCGATGTGCAGGCCATCGGAGTCCGCATCAGCCAGAATGCAGACCTTGTGATAACGCAGCTGGCTCAGGTCGGTGCTGCCTGGCTCGATCCCCAGCGCCACGGAAATGTTATTCACCTCCTGAGAGGCGAGAATTTCGAGGGCGTCGACCTCCCAGGTGTTAAGGATCTTGCCCCTGAGCGGGAGAATCGCCTGATATTCGCGATCGCGCGCCTGCTTGGCCGAGCCCCCTGCCGAATCACCTTCCACCAGGAACAGCTCGCCGCGCGTGGGGTCTTCGCTAGAACAATCCGCTAACTTGCCCGGCAGTGCCGGCCCCGACGCAACTTTCTTGCGGACCACTTTTTTGGCAGATCTGAGACGGCTCTGGGCGCGCTCGATACAGAGCTCGGCGAGCCTTTCTGCGTCAGAGGTGTGTTGGTTAAGCCACAGTCCGAAAGCATCTTTCGCGACGCCCGAGACAAACCCGGCCGCCTCGCGAGAAGAGAGCCGTTCTTTTGTCTGACCCGAGAACTGCGGGTCCTGCAACTTCGATGAGAGGACAAAACAGCAGCGATCCCATACGTCCTCAGCGGTGAGCTTGACCCCGCGGGGCAGCAGATTGCGCAGCTCGCAGAATTCGCGCAGGGCATCCAGCAACCCAGATCGCAGGCCGTTCACATGTGTGCCACCTTGCGGCGTGGGAATAAGATTCACGTAGGACTCGGCGACGACCTCGCCGCCCTCAGGCAGCCACTGTATGGCCCAGTCCACTGCCTCGGTTTCCCCTTCAAAATGCGACCGGAAGGGCGTCTCCGGTATCACGGGGAAATCGATCGTGGCATCCGCCAAATAATCGGAGATGCCATCCTCGTAGTGCCACTCGGTTTTCTCTTTCTTTTTCTCGTCGGTGAGCGTGACCTTCAGTCCAGGACACAGGACCGCCTTGGCGCGCAACGCGTGGCTCAGCTTGGGCACGGAGAAATTGGCCGAGTCAAAATACTGCGAGTCAGGCTTGAAGCGGATACCCGTGCCGGTATTGCGCTTGCCACAGCTACCCGTGACCTTCAGATCGGTGGTCTTGTCACCGCCTGAGAACGCCATGGTGTGTACATTCCCGTCTCGGCGAATCGTGACCTCCAGCAATTCTGACAGGGCATTGACTACGGACACGCCCACACCGTGCAGGCCGCCACTGAACTGGTAGCTCTTGTCCGAGAACTTGCCCCCGGCGTGCAAGGTGGACAGGATGACCTCGACCCCAGGCAACTTTTGCTCGGGGTGCAGATCGACGGGCATGCCGCGCCCGTCATCGGTCACGCTGACAGCGCCATCGCTGTGCAACACAACGTCGATCTGGCTGCAGTGCCCCGCCAATGCCTCGTCGACCGAGTTGTCGATGACTTCCTGAGCCAGATGATTAGGGCGAGTGGTGTCGGTATACATGCCGGGACGCTTGCGGACCGGTTCCAGACCAGTCAGGACTTCAATAGCGTCAGCGTTGTATTTGGTCATTTTCTAATATAGCTCGTGCAATACGGTTGGCATATGCGGAGGCTTACTCCTCGGCAAAAACCAGCCAGAGTAACAATCCCGTTTTTACGCGTAACCTGGTGAGTCCAGGTCAACGGCAAACGTCTCATCGGTGACCCTGAGTACGGCCGTTTCCCACTCGCCTGACTCATGGAGTGTCAGCATACGACATCCCGGCGCCTGCGCGTCCACCTGAAATTCCGCTGAGCCGGGCGCAAATTGAATGCAGGTCGAAGGGACCGTCAGGCATTGTACGCCGTGGTAGGCCTGCCCAGAATCCTGATGGACGTGCCCTGAGATCACCACCGCCTTCTCGCCCAGAGGAGCCAGGCGCTGCAGCGCTGCCCGCGCATTTTCAGCGCCAATCTCATCCAGCCATGCGCAGCCCACTGGCATCAGCGGATGATGGGTCGCCACCAGTAAAGGCCTTCCCATTGCCTGGGCATAATCAACCGCCTGCTCTAGCGCCTCGATCTCGGAGCCGGCCAGATAACCCGCCACAGCACCCGGATGCTGGGTGTTCAGCATGAGTATGTCCCAGTGAGGCAACTGCACCGCTCGCTTAAAGTGCGACTTCAGCGAGTGATCGTCCGACCAGACCGCGTCGTGGTTACCGGGTAGCCAAAAACTGGGTACGCCGAGCGGCGTTAACGCCGCGTCTAGCCTCGCGTAGGCCTCCTCCGCTTCATCACCGGCCAGGTCCCCAGTCAGAAGCAGCGCATCAATCGGGCCTTGAGCTGCCACTAAACGGCACACCGCGGCGAGAGATCTGTCGGTATCAATGCCCACCAGTTTGCCGCCAACCTCACGCATCAGGTGAGTGTCAGACAGCTGCACCACGCGGCTGGAGGCAGCCGTGTTGACTGTGGCCACGCCACTGAGCGCGTTCATGGTGAGGGTGGGTCGGCTTCCGGCAGGACAGCGTCTACTGACCGGCCATTGTTGAGGCAAAACTCCAACAGCTCTGCCGCAAAGCGGTTCTGCTGAAATTTCTCATCTCGCTGCAGCATATCGGGGTTGGGGTACCGGTAACGGGCCTCGAAACGCCGGGAAGTACTGCAATGCACAACCTCGGCCATTCTGGCATCGTGATAAAGGCGCAGATCGAAACAGCTGTTAGACCCAAAGTGAGACAGCACACCTTGGTAGCGAAGCCGCATATCCGTGGTGTAGCGGTCGCGCGCCATGACCTCGAGCACCACCGAGACCTCACCCGCCTCAAAAATACATTGGCTCTCCTGCTCATAGGCGGGAAAAAGGCGCATCAACCGGTGATAGTTGGCCTCACACTGGGCGTGCAGGTCCGACAGGTCAATGTGGTAGCCCTTTCTCTGTCTAATGCGCGGCTGCGCCTGTCTGGTTTTGTCCACCATTCCGACAGTGTAGCAAGCCGCTCAGGCCCTGGAACTGCCAAAATGTTGCTGGATTTGACGCCGCAAAAGCCAATGGCAGAGTGGTAGACTCCCGTCCCCATATTGATTCAGGCCCTGAAAAGCCATGCCAACATTGCCTCTCCCCTCTCGCGCCCTGACCGCCGCCTTTTTGAGCGGGACGCTCGGTGTCGCAGTGCAGGCCGACACGCTGGTGGACATTTATGAGCTGGCGCTGGAGAACGACGCGCAGCTCAAGACGCAGATCGCGCAATACAACGCCGACCTTGAGCTCGAGAAGCTGGCGCTGGCGCCGCTTTTGCCTCAAGCGGGCGCTGGCTACTCATTTACGGATTCAGAAAACGACCGCACCAGCCCTAACGTCGTCATTGTTCCTAACGACAACCCTGCGTTACCGCCGGCATTTGACACGATTGATGTGACATCGGTCACCGAGACCGAGACCGACGGCTATGACGTCAGCCTGTCGCAGAAACTGTTTGACCTGTCCGCCTGGTTTGGTTGGCGCGCAGGCAAGGAGCAGACACAGCGGGCCAAGGCCGATTTGTCTGCGGCGCAACAAGATCTGATCGTCAGGGTGGTGCAAGCCTACTTCGGCGTGCTGCGCGCGCAGGATAATCTGCGGGCGTCCCAGGCCCGGGAGCGCGCCTTTGAGCGGCAGCTGGAGCAAACCCGCCAGCGGTTTGAAGTGGGTTTGATCGCCATTACCGATGTCTACGAAGCCGAGGCCGCGCGCGACTTGGCTCAGGTGAACCGCATCGTTGACGAGAATAACGTGGCGGTCGCCAAGGAAAACCTGTCTGTGCTCACCGGGCAGACTCCTGGCGCACTCTACGTGCTGGGCGAGGAATTTGACCCGCGTCCTCCCGAGGGAGACCGCGCTGACTGGGTCGACTTTGCCATGTCGAACAATTACCGCCTTGCCGCGGCGCGATTTGAAGAGGAAGCCGCCCGGCAGAGCGCCACTTCTTCACGGATGGGCCACGCACCAACGGTGACGGCCACCTATCGTTACCAGGACAACGAGACCACCGGCAGCATCACGCAGAACCCGGAAAGCACCTTTAACTTCCCGCCCAATTCCGAGCAAACCAACGAGACCTGGCAAATCCGGTTTGACCTGCCCTTATCAACAGGCGGCGCGATCAGTGCGAACCGCCGACGGGCTGCCGAACAGTTCAATGCGGCCAGAGAGTCCCGGATTAATCTGACCCGCAACACGGTGACGCAAGCGCGGTCTCTGCATATGACTGTTATGTCCGACGTGTCGCGCGTCGCAGCACAGAAGCAGTCGATTGTTTCCAGCCAAAGCGCGCTCGACGCCACACAGGCCGGTTACGAGGTGGGCACGCGTAACATCGTTGACGTGCTCAACGCGCAGAACAAACTGTTCGGTGCGCAACGGGATTACGCCAACAGTCGCTACGACTACATCATCAATTCTCTGCGCCTGAAAGAAGTGGCCGGTACGCTGTCTCCAGAAGACATTGCGACGCTGGAAGGCTTCCTGTTGCCGCCCCCTGCGCCGACCGCCTCAGGTAGCGAATAATTATGGCAGGTAGGCCGCCAAAACGGCCCACTGCCGCTCCACCACCCCTTGTTGCGCTGATTGATACGCGCCGGCGCGCGCGCCCATCGCAGTGACCTGCTCGGTATCGGCCTGCTGACCGAGACAATCAAGGAGCGCTGACCCCAGCGTGCTCGTCTCCACTTCCACCGCGGCGTTCGCCTCGAACAGATCGCGGTAAATACTGGCGAAGTTAAAGGTGTGCGGCCCCGAGAGGATGGGCAGGCACCATGCCGCTGCCTCGAGTGGGTTGTGACCGCCATGGGGTACCAGGCTGCCGCCGACAAAGACGGCATCGGCGCATCCGGTCAGGGCACCCAGCTGACCCAGTGTGTCGATCACCAGCACATCGTCCTCGAGGGTGAGCGAGATGCCCGTGGTCTCATTTGCACCCGGTGTGGTGGCAGCATTCGCCTGAAAGTGGCTATGGCGCGCCAACTGATACTGGCGCATCGCGGGCATAGCCAAAATACCCGGTACCCGGTCGGGGTGTCGTGGCGCAAGCATCAGTAACGCATTGGGCTGCTCCGCCTTGAGTTGCGCGAAGGCCTCAAGAACGGGGGCTTCCTCGCCAGGATGGGTACTGGCCGCGAGCCAAACAGGCCGATCGAAAGCGCCGGCGCCAAATTGCAGTCGCTGCTGCTCGTTGGCCTCACGCAGTGCGTTGCGGTCCAGTGCAAACTTCAAACTGCCGGTCACAATGACCGCCTCGTCGGTCGCACCCAACGCGCGCAGCCGACTTGCATCAGATTCAGTTTGGGCAGCGATCCCTGCCAAATGGCCGAGCGTTTGCCGTGTTAAACCTGCGACACGGGCGTACCCTGCCGCTGACCTCTCTGATAGCCGCGCATTGAGCAGCACCATGGGTATGCCTCTGGCGGCGGCATGGGTGAGGAGATTCGGCCAGATTTCCGTTTCGACCAGTGCGCCCAATGTGGGGCGCCAGTATTCGAGGAAGCGCTTGACCGCCCCGGGGGTATCGAAAGGTGCCCAACACCACGCCACGCGACCACCCAGTTTCTGCTGTACCTGCTCGGCTCCCGTCGGCGTGGTGGATGTCACCAGCACGCTCAGGTCTGGGCGCTCGGCCAACAGTCGCTCCAGAAGGGGTGCAACGGCCAGAGTCTCACCCACCGACACGGCATGGATCCACACCCGCTCGCCCGAGCGCGGCGCTTGATGCCGGCCATAAAATCCAAGGCGGTGCCAGATCTGGCTGCGATAACCACTGTGCTGTCGACTGCGCCAGAGCAAGCGGAGCAGTAAAAACGGCACCGCCAGACGCATCACCAGAGAATAAAGTCGGCGGTTGATTGGCAGGGGCCGACGCTTCCGTACGCTCAAGACAATCGTATACTCATCAGCTGATCACGCGGAGCGTATCATGACCCAACCCCAGTCCCAGAGCCCACCCGAGCCCCCGGGGGACAGCGTGCGTGGGTTTCTCCCCGATCACGAGGGGCAGCAACTATACGAGTGGGCGCAACAAGCTGCACCGATCGGACCACTCCTTGAGATTGGCAGTTACTGCGGAAGATCTACCCTTTGGCTGGGACAAGCCGCCGAGGCGCATCACACTGTGGTGTTTGCCCTCGATCATCATCGTGGCTCGGAAGAGCATCAGCCCGGCGAAAGCCACCACGACGAGGCGCTGGTCGATACCACGGGCCAGTTTGACAGCTTGGGCGAATTTCGCCGCAACATTGCGGCGGCGGGTCTGGAAGACACCGTCATTCCCATTGTTGCCAGTAGTGAGACCGTGGGGCCCTACTGGCAGGGCGGGCTTGGCATGGTGTTTATCGATGGCGGGCACAGCCTGGACGCCGCGCTGACCGACTACCGTGCCTGGGCGCCTCATGTCCTCCCGGGCGGTGTTCTCGCCATTCACGATGTGTTTCCAGACCCGGCAGACGGCGGGCAGGCACCGTTTACTATCTGGCAGTTGGCGACCCAGTCCGGACTGTTTGAGCCACTGGGTACTCACGATACCCTGCGGGGCCTCAGGCGCCTTGGGCGCTAGCGCGGTCAACGCTCGAGAACGGGCGAGAGAAACAGCCCACTGGCCGCGGTGTGGTGGGTCAAAGCGTCCACCGCGAGTAATACCGCTCCCGCCGTCCAGGTGGGCTTCTCTTTTGGCCACAGCACCTGCTCAGCGAACTGATAACCGGTCCACCAGGCGCCGTCACTATCGCGCCACTGTGTGAGCCAGCTGAACAGTTCGGCGGCCTGATCACGTTCGCCCGCCGCCAACAGCGCCAGGGTCAGCTCACAAGACTCAGCCACAGTCGCCCATGGCTGGTGATTCTCGCAGCGGCAACCGATGCCTGGCTCGACAAACTCCGACCACCTTTTCGCCAGGCGCTCTTTGGCCTGCTCGCCCACGATCCATCCTGACAAAATGGGATAGAACCAATCCATCGCGTAGCGGGATTTACTCTCCCAGGTGCGGTCGAAACGCCCGGGGCAATGCCGCAACGCGCGCCCGAGTCCGGCCCGCGCTTCGCGCCACGCTGCAGACGGCTCATTGAGTTGTTCCGCGATCAAAATCGCGCACTCCAGCGATTTATAGATCGAGCTGCAGCCCGTCACGAGGGCGTCACCCAACGGTGCACCGCTTGGATCGACGGCCCAATCGATTTCGCCCTGAGGGCTTTGAAAGCGCAGCACAAACGCGACCGCTTTTGACACCACAGGGAAGCACCGCGCCAAAAAGTCGGTGTCCCGGGTAATCAAGAAGTGGTGCCAGACACCCGTCGCAATGTAGGCGACATAATTGGTCTCGCGGCGATCAACGTTCAGATCGGCCTCGCCTTCCCTGTAGCAGGCCCACCAGCTGCCATCCTCGAGGTGCGTCTCGGCCAGCCAGGCATAGGCGCGCTCAGCAGCGCGCACTTCGCCCGCGATGCTGAGCCCCATGGCGGCCTCAGTGTGGTCCCAGGGGTCGGTATGTCCGCCGTCAAACCACGGTATCTCACCCGAGGCGCGCTGGGTGGCGAGCAGAAACTCGACGGTCGGCCGCAGCCACTGGGCGGGATAGACCCCGGGGCTCAAAAGCGGCGCATTCATTGCTGGTTCCCCGTAGGCGCGACCTGCTGGACTACCGGCTTAGTAAAGTACAGCACGATGCTTTTGCCCATGATCGGATTCAACAGCGCGTCGATGGCGCGGGTGATCCAGGGCCGCTTCATCAAATCCCAGACCAGCAATCGATGATAGAGCCGCACCGGCCAGGGCTCCGGGTCACTGCGCCAAAAAAGGCACTTTAACCACCAATAGGGCACGTGCAGGGCGTGGGCGCTGCCCCGACCCGTCAGCGCAAAACCCTGCCGCACGACCTCACGGGCCAAATGCGTTGCATCAAAAATGCGGATATGGCCCCCCGGCGTTGTCCGATACCCCTCACTCAACTGCCAGCAGATCCACTCGGGCCACTGTCTGGGCACACTGATACACAGTCGTCCCCCAGGCTTCAGCACTCGCCACAACTCCTCCAGCACCGCCAGATAATTGGGGATATGTTCCAGAATCTCACTGGCGATCGCAGCGTCGACGCTACCATCAGACAACGGCAAGTTGGTTGCGTCCCCGGCTGCAAAGCTGATCTCGCCACCCGGTGTGTGGGGGGTCATGTCTTGAATACGCTGGGTCGCGGTACCCAGATCCTGCTCTGACAGGTCGATGCCCAGCGACTGCACGCCGTCGAAGAGATACGTCGCGAGAGTATGGCGACCCTCCCCACAGCCCACGTCGACACATACGGTTCCCGGCGCAAGCGCCAGTTTGTCGAGATCAACCGTCAACATGCTTCAATACAGGCCCGGTACTGGGCGACCATCTGCTGCGCACAGACTGACCAGCAGAAATGTCGCTCGACCCGCTCCCGCCCTTGCTCGCCCAGCCTTGTCGCCAGTGCGGGATCCGTGAGCACACGCTCAAGTGTCTTTGCCAGCGCTTCGCTGTCACCCGCCGGCACCTGCAAACCGCCGTCGGCGACCACCTCTGCCAAAGCGCCAGCATCACTCGATACCAGCGGAATACCGGCGGCCATCGCCTCGACAGCGGGCAGGCCAAAACCCTCGTAGAGCGAGGGGACAACCGCTACCGCGCTTTCCGCATACAGGTGGTTGATTTCCTCGTGGCTGGCATCACCGACAAAACGAATGTGATCAACCAACCCAAGGCGCTGGATCAACGCTTCGGTATCGCCACCCGGTTTTGGTCGCGCGATCAGTACCAGCTGGCGCGCTGGATCCGCCTCAATCAGCTTCTTGAGCGCCTTAAGCAACACGGCCAGCCCTTTGAGTGGCGCATCCGCTGACGCGGTAGCAATCATCTGGCTGGGGTTGCGAGTCACTGTTGGCAGCGGTTTGAACAGCTCGGTGTCCACGCCATTGGGCACCACATGGAGCGATCCCGGGAGCACGCCAAAATCTGTGGCGATATCCGCAGCGGAGCAGTGCGACACCGTCACAATGTGGCGCAGTTGCGCAGCTACTCTGGATTGCATGCCGAGGAACCGGTGCCAGCGACGGATCATCAACCGCCACCACCAACGGGGCTCTCCCATCAAAGCGACCCTGAGATCCCGGGTGATGGGATGATGAATCGTCGTCACCACTGGCAGGCCCGCGCGCTGAAGATCCAGAATGCCTTCGGCAAGGGTTTGGTTGTCGTGCACCACGTCAAATTCGTCGGCATGATCAAGCAACCAGTCCCGCACGCGCTCGCCAAAGGTCTCAGGCTCGGCGAAGCCCCCGCTGAGCTTGCTGAACCATTCTTTGCGCCCAAGTCGATCGCCCAGCTCTTCGCGCGTCACGCTCCAGAGATCCCGCGAGTAGAGGTCAAGGCTTGGTAGCTTGACGAGTGATACGCCCTCTACCAGATGCGGATAAGGTGGCCCCGAGATCACTGTGACTTCATGACCCAGCTGCATCAGCGCCTGACTCAGGTAGCGCAGATAAACGCCCTGCCCCCCTGAAAACGGGGCCGATCGATAACCCAACAGTGCCACTCGTAAGGGCCTGCCGTCGCGCACGACGGCATGAGCTTCAGCAGCATTGGGCGTGTGAAGGGGTGCGTTAATGGGAGGCTCCGGGTGGGTCGCTACTAATGGCAGTAACCGTGCCATATTATCGACCGGTTCTTGCAAAGTACAGGCGGTGCAGTGTAGCGGCGGCTCGCCAACTCCGCCATCGGCCTGTAAACTCCGTCGCCCCGCGAACAGATCCTGGCACCATGGCTGAGCACACCGCATACAAGGGCATTATTCTCGCTGGTGGGTCTGGCACCCGGCTGCACCCACTGACCACCACGGTCAGCAAACAGCTCATGCCCGTGTATGACAAACCCATGATTTATTACCCGCTTGCCACGCTGATGCAATCGGGTATTCGGGACGTTTTGGTCATCACCACACCCCGTGACCAGCTCGCTTACGCCGACCTTTTGGGGGACGGCAGCCAGTGGGGTATCCGTATCCAATACACCGTTCAGGCGAGCCCCGATGGCCTGGCCCAGGCTTTTCTGCTGGGTGAGGACTTCATTGGCCAAAGCCCCGTGTGTCTGGTGCTCGGCGACAACATCTTTTACGGAGCGGGCTTCAACAGCAAACTCAGGCGCGCGGCTCAGCGCACCGACGGCGCCTCTGTCTTTGCCTATTACGTCCATGACCCCGAGCGTTACGGCGTAGTTGAATTCGACGCCGAGGGGCGCGCGATTGGTATTGAGGAAAAACCCGCTGCGCCGCGCTCTCATTACGCGGTGACTGGCCTTTATTTTTATGACAACGACGTCATTTCGGTGGCGAAGGGCATCACGCCGTCACCGCGCGGGGAGCTTGAGATTACCGATGTGAATCGTCACTACCTTGAGCAGGGATCACTGCAGGTGGAAGTCATGAGCCAAGGCACGGCCTGGCTGGATACCGGTACGCATCAATCGCTGCTGGATGCAGGGAATTTCATCCGCGTCATAGAGGAAAGGCAGGGTCTGAAGGTCGCCTGCCTGGAAGAGATCGCCTATCGGATGGGGTACATCACCGCCGATGAGGTGCTGGCACTGGCAGCGCCACTCATTAAAAGCGGCTACGGCGCTTATCTCGAGACCATGGTCAGCGAGGGCGGGCCTGTATTCGATGAAGACTGAAGCGACCTCACTGACGGGCGTGACACTGATCACCCCGACGGTGCACGGCGATGCCCGCGGCTTTTTTCTTGAGACCTGGCACGCCGAGCGCTATTTGGAAGCGGGTATCGACCTTCCCTTTGTGCAGGACAACCACAGCCGCTCGAGTCAGGGCATTCTGCGCGGACTGCACCTGCAGACTGAGAAGCCCCAGGGAAAACTGGTGCGCGTGACCTCCGGCGCCGTCTTTGACGTCGTCGTCGATTGCCGGGCGGAGTCGCCCAGCTGTGGCCAGTGGTATGGCGTCACGCTGACGGCAGAAGGACAGGAGCAGCTGTGGGTGCCGCCCGGCTGCGCCCACGGTTTTTATGTGCTGACCGACTCAGCGGATTTTCTCTATAAGTGCACCGACTATTACCATCCCGAGAGCGAAATCTCGCTGGCTTGGGACGATCCGAGCGTCGGGATTGGGTGGCCGATCCCCGAAGGTGAAGTGCCACAGCTCTCGGCAAAAGATCGCTCGGGGGTTCAGTGGCAGGATTGCCCGCTGTATGAGGGGCTGATCTAGCGCGCGGTGGCCGCCCGCTCAAGCAGCGGCCGCCACCAGGCCTCGTTGGCCAGGTACCAATCGACCGTTTTCGCCAGACCCGTCTCGAAAGTTTCGTTGGGAACGAAGCCCAGTGCCTGCTCGATTTTTGAGGCATCGATGGCGTAGCGCCAATCGTGCCCGGCGCGGTCTGTGACAAACTCAATCAGCGAATCACTGCGCTCGCCGCGCGCCTGAGGCGCATTGGGGAACCGCGTCGCCAACTCTGCATCACTTTCGAAGCATTCATCCATCACGCGGCACAGCAGGTTCACAATGTCGAGATTCGCCCACTCGTTATGGCCGCCGATGTTGTACACCTCACCGGGCGTGCCGGCTTCCAGAATGCGGGCGATGCCCCGCGCGTGATCCTGAACGTACAGCCAGTCGCGGATATTACTGCCATCGCCATACACCGGAATCACGCCCCCATCGAGGATGCGCGTCAGGCAAAGCGGAATCAGTTTCTCGGGAAAATGGTAGGGCCCGTAGTTGTTAGAGCAGTTACTGGTGGTGACCTGCAGGCCATAGGTGTGCTTGTAAGCGCGCACAAGATGGTCACTGCCCGCTTTACTGGCTGAGTAGGGTGAGTTCGGTTCGTATCGCGTGGTCTCGGTGAACGGAGGGTCGTCAGGCGCCAATGACCCATAGACCTCATCGGTGGAGACGTGATGGAACCGATGCTCACGTCCAGACCCTGACAGCCAAGCACTGCGGGCCGCCGCCAGAAGCGTATGGGTACCCTCGAGATTGGTGTGAATAAACGCATCGGGCCCGGTAATGGAGCGATCAACGTGGCTCTCTGCCGCAAAGTGCACAACGGTGTCTGTGTCGTGGTCAGCCATAACCCGCGCGATCAGGTCGGCGTCACAGATATCACCCTCGGTAAAGTGAATGCGGCCGGCCTGCTCCAAAGGTTCAAGGCTGAGACGATTACCCGCATAGGTCAGCGCATCCAGCACCACCACTGTGTCGTCCGGGTGGGCTTCGGCCCAGTGGTAGACGAAGTTCACGCCGATGAATCCTGCTCCGCCCGTGACCATCAATGACCGCGCCATCACACTGCTTCCTCAAGTTGCTGTTGTGACCGTAGCATGTCCCGGAGCGCATCACGCCATGGCTGCTGAGCCACATTGAGAGTGCTGCAGGTGTCGCTGCAGTCGAGCACGCTGTAAGCGGGCCGCTGGGCTTTGGTCGGGAAGGCCTCTGTTGAAATCGGTTCAATCGTTGCGGGGGCGGAGAGCAGGCCCAGCGCCAAGGCTTCGTCGTGGATGCCGCAGGCAAAATCGTACCAACTGATCGCACCCGCGTCGGACCAATGAAACACCCCGCCGGCATCACCATTAAGCGCCAACAACCAACAGATCTCTGCGAGACCGCGGGCCGAGGTCGGCGAACCGATTTGATCATTCACAACGCGCACCCTGCCCTGCTCGCGCATCAGCCTTAACATTGTCAGCACAAAATTACGCCCACCGGGACCATAGACCCAGCTGGTGCGCACCACGGCATGGCTCGCGCCACTGGCGAGCACCGCCTGCTCCCCCCGCCGCTTGCTCGCGCCATAAACACCCAGAGGCGAGGGGTTCGCGCCTGGGGCATACGGCCGGGGCGCGCGACCATCAAACACAAAGTCGGTGGAGATATGCACCAGGCGGAGACCGCGCTGGGCACACAGCGCACCCAGCATGGCAGGGGCATTGGCGTTCACGGCAGCGGCCGATTCAGGGTCATCCTCGGCGGCGTCTACAGCGGTGTAGGCCGCCGCATTGATCACCACATGGGGGTCGACTTCTTCCATGACCCTGCGCAGCGCCAAGTCATCAGTCACGTCGCAGGTTGCCCGGCTGAATCCCTCTGCCGCGACCATTTCAGGAGCGCAGTCCATGCATGCCTTGCCGAGCTGTCCCGCGGCACCGAGCACCAGTGCCCGCTGAGCGCTCACAAATGCGTTTCCAGCCAGTTAACGTAGCGGGTAATCACTTCCTCAGATTCAGGCTCATTGAGGATCTCGTGGTAAAGACCCGGCCAGAGGTCGAGGGTCTTGTCCTGAGCACCCAGTGCGTCAAAAAAAGCCTGCGACCCCTCCGGGCCCGCCATCACATCGGCGTCGCCATGGGCGATGTAAATGGGCAACGTGATCTCGCCCGCCCGGGCAATGGCCACCTCCATGGCATCCAACATTTCGATCCCAAGGCCCGTCGTGATCTTGCCGTTATAGACCAGAGGGTCGGCAAGGTAATCGGCCACGACCGCCGGGTCGCGGCTCACGCCATTAGCGTCCAAAGACACCATCCCCAGTTTAGGTAGTACCTTCTTGAGCACTCTGCCAACCCAAAGCAGCGGCGCCGGCGCGGGATCCACCGCGTGGAAGGCAGGGCCCGACAACATGGCTCCCTGAAACGCGGCCTGAGATGCGAGCAGTAAGTGGGCGCTGATGAGCCCTCCCATACTGTGACCCATCAGGAACACCGGCCGCTCCGGATACCACTCGTCGATGCGAGCGCGGAGTGCCTGCATCGGTTCGAGATACTCAGAGAACGACTTCAGGCAAACCCGAGCACCCGGCGAGGCGCCGTGTCCCCTGTGGTCAGGGCCGACCACTGCCACACCGCGCTCATTGAACCGCGCTGCAACGTGCTCGTAGCGACCGGTGTGCTCGGCAAGACCATGGGCTAGCAGCACGCAGGCCTTGGCGTCGTCGACGGGCCAGTGTCGATATTGGATACCGCTAGGGAGACTCTCCATGGTGTCAGTGCTCCCTAGTCAGCGACCGGGGCCAGCCACTCGGCGTACTGGGACTGCTCACCACGTACCGCCCCTAAATAGATGCTTTGCAGTTTTTCCGTGATCGGACCGCGTGCGCCGCTACCGATCGTGCGATTATCGACCTCGCGGATCGGGACCACTTCTGCTGCGGTGCCGGTAAAGAACGCCTCATCGGCGACATAGACTTCGTCGCGGGTAATCCGCTTTTCCCTAACCGTCAGGCCTTGATCCGCCGCAATGCGAAAAATACTGTCTCGCGTAATCCCCTCCAAACAAGAGGTCAGCTCGGGCGTATAGAGGATGCCGTCACGGACGAGGAAAAAGTTTTCGCCACTGCCTTCTGCAACATAACCCTCGTTATCGAGAAGCAAGGCCTCCTCGAAGCCCGCATCCAGTGCTTCTCTGAGTGCCAAAATCGAGTTGATGTAGTTGCCGTTGGCCTTCGCTTTACACATTGTAATGTTGACGTGGTGACGGGTGTAACTTGACGTCGCGACGCGAATGCCGCGGTCTCGCGCCTCGGGGTCCATATAGGAAGGCCACGCCCATGACGCCACCATGACATGGGTCTTGAGGTTGTCGGCACGCAGACCCATTCCCTCAGAACCCAGGAAGCACATAGGGCGGATGTACGCCTCATCCAGATCGTTTGCCCTGACCACCTCGCGTTGTGCGGCGTTGAGGGTCTCTTTGTCGTAGGGCATGTCCATGCGCACAATATGCGCCGAACGAAACAGCCGGTCGGTGTGCTCATTGAGGCGGAAAATAGACGTCCCTTCGGAGGTCTTGTACGCGCGCACACCCTCGAACACACCCAGACCATAGTGAAAGGTATGGGTCAGCACATGAACCCGCGCTTCCTGCCAAGGCACCATTTCGCCATCGAGCCAGATGTGGCCGGTGAGTTCTGAGAGGTCCATATCGTTTCCTTTCTCTTTATGCTGGTCTGTTTGTGCTGTGTCCGTGGGTTTGCAGCGACAGTATGAGCCATCGGCGCGCCGGGGGCGGATTCTACCCTGCCTGCAATCCGGGTAATAAGGCCTCTGTAATCTGTTTTACCTGCTGGCGCTGGGCTTCAAATTCAGCGGCATCGGTCTCGGCAGCACGCCCCTGTAGTCCCAGAGAGTGCGTCGCGCTGCGATAGTCGAGATACGCCCGCGACAGCATCTTGGCCTCATTAGCCGCTATGAGCCCGGTCTGCTCGAGCGCCTCAAGCAGGCGAATCACGTCAGACCATAGTGTGAGTTCAGCGTGCTCGCCGGCATGCGCCAGCACGAGGTATTGCACCACAAATTCAATATCGACAATACCACCGGGATCGCGCTTGAGATCAAAATGAGCAGACCTGTTCGACGAGGCATTGTGCTCTGAGCGCATCTTGTCACGCATATTACAGACAGCTGAGGCTAGCTCAGATTGCTCTCTCGGCATGGCTAGTACCTCTCTGCGCAACGCCTCTAAGGACGTCTTCAGTGCCAGATCGCCCGCCACCACCCGCGTGCGCACCAGCGCCTGATGCTCCCACACCCAGGCAGACTCGAGTTGGTATCGACGCAGTGCAGGTAATGTTGTGGCCACCAGACCCGAGTCTCCGTCCGGGCGCAAACGCAGATCGACCTCGTAGAGCCTCCCCGCGTAGGTCTGTGCCGACAAGACATGCACGACACGTTGCGCAAGCCGCGTATAAAAACGGGTGTTGTCGATCACTTTCGGGCCGGCGGTCTCTCCGTCTGCACCGTCGAAGACAAATACCAAATCAAGGTCTGAACCGTAGCTGAGTTCGAGCCCGCCGAGCTTGCCGTAAGCAATGACAGCGAAACCAGCCCGATCAGATTGCGGCTCGCCGTAACGCTGCACCAACTCGGCGCGCGCCACCGCCAGCGCCTGCTCGATCATGACCTCCGCCAGAAACGTCAGGTTATCGCTCACTTTCATGATCGGCAGCGTGCCGGTCAGCTCGCTCGCGGCGACACGGAGAATCACACCATCCTTGATGCGGCTGAGTGCGCTCATCTGCGCCTCCAGATCCTCTTCCGGTATGCGCAACAGTTGCTGCCTGACCAAGGCATGGAGCTCGTCGCGACTGGGCGCGCTATACAGCGTCGACTCGTGCAGGAGCTCATCCACCAGCTCCGGGCGCGCCGCAAGGCGCTCCGACAGCCAGATGCTCGAGGCTACCAACGTCAGTAGATGCTGCAGTGCACGCGGGTTTTCCTGAAGTAGCACGAGGTAAGCGCTACGACGGCAGACCGCGCGCACAAAAGGCAGGCTCCTTGTCAGCGCCGAGTCGGGCTCGCGCGTGGCGGCCGCCATCTCACACAGGAGCGGCAAAAAGGCCTCCAGCCGGCGGCGGCCCTCTGGTTGCAGGGCTGCCACCCATGTGCTGTCGAGAAAATCCGCCACGGCGGCCCAGCTCTCTTCAGCATGCTGGTACCCCAGCTCCACCAAGCTCATTTGACTGAGGCCGGAAAACGACAGGCCTGACGCCACCTCTTTATCACGCGAGGCATCGTCGCCTGATGTCGCCAGAGGCTCGGCAATCAGATCGTTGAACAGCGCGGCAACCTCACGCTGCGCCTCAGCGAGATGCGCCTGCAGCGTCTCCCAATCCGCAAATCCCGACAGGAGTGCCAGCTGTGCCCGCGGCACCGGTTCGCTCGGCAGCGACTGGGTTTGTCTGTCCTGCATGGCCTGCAGCGCATGCTCGACGCGACGCTCAAGGCCATAATGCGCAGTCAGCCGGCGAGCTTGGTCGGGGGACAGCACCGCGGCTCGCTCCAAGGCCGTTAGTGTCGAAAGCAGTGGCCGGGTGCGAATTTCCGGAATCCGGCCTCCGTGAATCAATTGCAGACTCTGCGCAATGAACTCGATTTCCCGAATACCACCCGCGCCGCGCTTTAAATCATTATCCATCCCTAGCCGTGTGACCTCGGCGCGCATCATGCTTTTCATTTCCCTCAGTGCCGCTATCACGGAGAAATCGGTGTACCGGCGATACACGAAGGACCCGAGCATGTTCATCAGGCTTTCTTGCGCCTCAGGCGTGCCGGTAATCGGCCGCGCCTTGATCATGGCGTAGCGTTCCCACTCCCTTCCCTGCTCCTGGTAGTACACCTCCAGTGCGTTGTATGACCCCACCAACGCACCGCTGTCTCCATAGGGCCGCAGACGCATATCAACCCTGAAGGCGAAGCCGTCCTCGGTCACCGCGTCCAGCAGGCGGATCACCATCTGGCCGAGACGAATGAAATACGCCTGGTTATCCAGTTCCTGGCGCCCTCCCTGCGTGTGACCCGCCTCGGGATAGGCGAAAATCAGGTCGATATCGGAAGAAAAGTTCAGTTCATTACCGCCCAGCTTGCCCATACCGAGCACCACCAGTGACTGTGGCTGGCCGCTATCGGTGCCGCATGGCGTGCCGTATTTTTCTTTCAGCGTGGCAGTTGCCATGCTGAGTGCTGCGCGAATGCAGCAGTCTGCGAGCTGACTGAGCGCCTCGAAAGCCTCTTCCAAGGTGGCAAGCTGTGCGTAATCACGCCAAAGAATGCGCAGCATCTCCCGATGACGAAAGATTCTCAGAGCAGCCAGCGCCTCCGGCTCGGCTTGAGTCGGTGGAACGAGTGCAGACAGCGCCCGGTCCCAGTGCTCAGCCACCCAATCGCGGCTCTCCAGCAGCGTTCCGTCAGCCAACGCATCGCCCAGCCACTCATGCTGGCGCGCGACCTGCTCGCCAAAAAAGTCGCTGCAGGCAAGGAGCTCTTGGAAGGTGTGCCACTGACCCGCTGCCTCCACAGCATCGGTGAGGGCGGTAAAGCCGGCGTCGCCAATGCGCATCGTCAGACGTGTCATGGCCTCGCCGAGGCGGTCCTCCATCCACGCGGGCCTTCCCAGATCCTGTGACATCCCGTGGCCTACTCTGCCCACTCAGTAGCGCTAGCCTATCGGCAAGGGGCAGGCGCCGCCACTCGTGTCATCACGAGCCTGACATGAAGATTTTTACCCTTTCTCGCAACCTGAAGACTCGGTAGGATGCGCGTCCCTGAAAGGCCGCTTCGCCGTGGCCTATCGTTATCAATACCAACAGATACCATGACCGACACAGCGCATCACATTGCCTGGTTTCGCCACACGGGTCCCTATATCAAGGCACACCGTGGGCGGACCTTTGTGATCTATTTGGGGAACGGCGCACTGGAATCGGCGGGGCACGCGACCCTGATCCACGATTTGGCGTTGCTTCACTCTCTGGGTATCAAACTGGTGCTGGTTCACGCCACCCGGGAGGCGATTGACGCCGCACTGCCCACCGATCAGCAGGCGCAGTTCCACGACGGCATTCGCATAACCGATGACCTCACGCTGTCGTTGGCTATCGAGACAGCAGCGCGGCAGCGGGTGCAGCTGGAGCAACAGCTTTCGATGGGGCTACCCAACACCCCGCTGACCGGAGCCCGGCTCAGAATTCTGGGCGGTAATGTGGTGACGGCAAAGCCCATTGGTATTCTCGATGGCGTCGACTATCTGCACAGTGGCACGGTACGTCGAGTCGATGCCGAGGGGGTTCGTGGCATTCTGGATCAGGATGCCATCGCGCTGCTGTCGCCACTCGGTTACTCGCCAGCGGGAGAAATTTTCAGTGTCAGCGCCAGCGAGGTTGCTGAAAAAGTAGCCGTGGCCATTGGCGCTGACAAGTTGATTTTCCTTGAGCGCCAGCCGGGCCTACACACCGCTGACGGCGAACTGATTCGCCAGTGCACCATTGACTCCGCATGGGATCTCGACCTCGGGGATGTCGAGCAGCAGCGCCTGCGCGACAGCGCCTGCCGATCCTGCACCAACGGCGTCGCTCGCAGTCATTTGCTCAGCTACGAGCGTGAGGGCGCGCTCCTTGAGGAGCTTTTCACCCATGACGGCTCCGGCACCTTGATCGCACAAAACCCCTACGAGCAGGCCAGGTCAGCGGACATCAACGACATCGCCAGCATCGTCGAGTTGATCAGACCACTGGAGGACAGTGGCGCGTTGGTCAAACGGTCCCGCGAGCGCCTCGAGGAAGAGATCGGGTACTTTTCCATTCTCGAGCGGGATGGCCGCGTCCTGGCGTGCGCCGCACTCTACCCGTATGAAGCTGCGAGCGTGGGAGAGATCGCCTGTGTCGCGACACATCCTGACTACCGTGGCACAGGCAGAGCTCGGCAGCTTCTGGATGAACTGATCGCCGAGGCGAAAGCGCTCTCGCTCACGCACGTCTTTGTGCTCACGACACAAAGCACGCACTGGTTTCTCGAACAGGGCTTTGAAGCCGCGAGCCTGGACGACTTGCCGGTCGAAAAACAACAGCTCTATAACTGGCAGCGCAACGCGGCGGTGCTGCGACGAACAATCTGAACTCCTCAGACGCCAGTGGTAAGCTAGCGACCCCTTTTTAATCACCACCCGGAGAATTCGATGCCCCAATATCGATCTCGCACCTCAACCGCCGGACGCAATATGGCCGGCGCCCGGGCCTTGTGGCGTGCAACCGGCATGCAGGATGAGGACTTTGAGAAGCCCATCATTGCGGTGGTGAATTCGTTCACCCAGTTCGTGCCCGGCCACGTGCACCTCAAAGACCTCGGACAATTGGTTGCGCGTGAGATCGAAGCAGCAGGTGGCGTCGCCAAAGAGTTCAACACCATCGCCGTGGACGACGGTATCGCCATGGGCCACGACGGCATGCTCTACAGCTTGCCGTCCAGGGACCTCATCGCCGATTCTGTCGAGTACATGGTCAACGCACACTGCGCGGACGCCATGGTGTGTATTTCCAACTGCGACAAGATCACCCCCGGCATGCTGAACGCCGCCATGCGGCTCAATATCCCGGTGGTGTTTGTCTCGGGTGGCCCGATGGAAGCAGGCAAAACCGCGTTATCTGAGCACAAGCTGGATCTGGTCGACGCCATGGTGATCGCCGCAGACTCCAGTGCCGACGATGCCACAGTGGAAGCCTACGAGCGCTCTGCCTGTCCAACCTGCGGCTCCTGCTCGGGCATGTTCACCGCCAACTCGATGAACTGCCTGACCGAGGCCTTGGGACTCAGCTTACCCGGCAACGGATCGCTACTGGCGACCCACGCAGACCGTGAACAACTGTTTTTGCGCGCGGGCCGTCTGATCGTGGACTTAGCGCGGCGTTGGTACGAACAGGATGACGCCACCGCGTTGCCTCGCGAGATTGCCAGCCGACGTGCGTTTGAGAACGCCATGAGCCTCGATATCGCCATGGGTGGCTCGACCAACACGATCTTGCACCTGCTCGCTGCGGCGCAGGAGGCCGGTGTGGACTTCGACATGGCCGCGATCGACACGCTATCCCGGAAAATCCCACAGCTGTGCAAGGTGGCACCGAGCACGCCGCTCTACCACATGGAGGACGTGCACCGCGCCGGTGGGGTCATGGCCATCCTCGGTGAACTCGCACGGGGAGACCTGCTCCATCTGGACTGCCCAACGGTTCATAGTGCTAGCCTCGGGGAGGCGCTGTCCCGCTGGGACATTATGCAGACCGAGGAAGAGGATGTTCGCACCCTCTATGCCGCGGGCCCTGCCGGCATTCCCACCCAGCAGGCCTTCAGTCAGGATGTCCGCTGGCCCAACCTCGACACTGACCGGGAAGGCGGGTGCGTGAGAGAGATGGCGCACGCCTACTCGCAGGAAGGCGGGCTGGCGGTCCTGTTTGGCAACATTGCGGAGCTGGGCTGCGTGGTCAAAACCGCCGGCGTGGACGATGAGTCACTACAGTTCACCGGTCCCGCTCACATCTGTGACAGCCAGGAGGCCGCGGTAGCCGACATTCTGGAAGACCGCGTGCAGGCAGGAGATGTGGTGATTGTTCGCTATGAGGGACCCCGAGGCGGGCCCGGCATGCAGGAGATGCTCTACCCCACCAGCTACCTCAAATCCAAGGGGCTAGGAAAAGCCTGCGCACTCATCACCGATGGCCGCTTCTCGGGCGGCACCTCCGGGTTGTCGATCGGACATGTGTCACCCGAGGCCGCAGCCGGCGGTGCAATTGGCCTGATCGAACCGGGCGACCCGATCGAAATCGATATCCCCGCGCGAACCATCAATGTGCTGGTGGATGACGCCACGCTGGCGAGTCGGCGGGAGGCGATGAATCAGCACCCTCGCCCCTGGCAGCCCGCGGCAGATCGGCCCCGACAGGTATCGACGGCGCTCAAGGTCTACGCGAGCATGGTGACCAGTGCCGATAAAGGCGCGATCCGCGATCAATCTCTGATCAAGGGCTGACTGGCTCAACGGCTTGTGTCGCCAGCGCGGCGAGGTCGTCGCGCAGGGACTGCAAGCGGTTGCGTAATTTCCGGTCCTGCTTGTCACTCCGCGCGATCAACACGTCTCGCGATAACTGCAAAATGACCTCGCCATTGTGATCGATGCCCTCCCGGTAGGCGGGCAACAAGGCATCATCGCGCCCTGCGATCAAAGCACGCACCTGATCCGGCCAGTCAGGTTCAGCCTCCGACAAGATCACTGACAACTCCGCTATCCAGACCCGTCGATCTTCCAACCAAAAACGATCCAATCGCGTCATTTCCGAAACGCCAACAGCGATACGGTCGGTCTGCTCTGCGGTAAGCGGCCCGAGGTACCGGCTTAATTGCTTGTCGAACCGATCTTCGAGATCTTCACGGTACTCCGCATCGCCTCGTGCCAGCCGGTCTTCCTCGAACTCTTCCTGTTTGGACATTAAAACGTCCACGAACTCCTGCCGCTGATCAGGCCTGAGGTCCTCTCCCGTACTCAATAACAACTCTAGAAAAGGATCCTGAAAACG